>NZ_CP171106.1:361875-723750 GCF_043187485.1 Anaerococcus martiniensis | reverse complement strand
GAAGAAAATCAACACGCTGCAGGTATGCTAAAAGCAGCAGCATTTACTTATGTAGCTGCAACCCTTGCCACAGCCCTACAATTTTTAAGAATGTTTTTACTATTTGGTAATAGAAATAGGGATTAAATTTTAATAAGCTCCAATCTAATAGATATTGCAGACCAAATTTTTATAAAACCGACCAATATCATGGTCGGTTTTTTATATGTTTATTACAAAAATTTTACCTTATGATTACAAAGAAGTGATATATTAGTAAAAAACTAGCTTGAGGAATATATGATTGAAATTAGAGATTTACAGAAAATTTATGAAAATGGCTATGAGGCTTTAAAGGATATTGATCTAAAAATTCCTGACGGAGCCCTTGTTACTCTATTAGGACCTTCTGGTTGTGGGAAGTCCACTATTTTAAATATTATTGCAGGAATTCTTGATCCTACTAGTGGGGATATTTTATTTGACGATAAGTCTATAATAGGTCTACATCCAAAGGATAGGAATATAGGTATGGTTTTTCAAAATTATGCCCTCTATCCTCACATGACAGTCCTAGAAAATATAACATTTCCCCTAACTGTTGGAGATAATAAAGTTAGCCAAAATAAGGCAAATGAACTTGCCCAAAAATATATGGAACTAACTTATATTTCAGAATATAAGGACAAAAAGCCTGCCCAATTATCTGGTGGCCAACAACAAAGGGTTGCAATTGCAAGAGCCTTGGTTCAAAATCCAAAAACACTTTTGATGGATGAGCCACTTTCAAATCTTGATGCACGCTTGCGCCTATCAATACGTGAGGAGATTAGAAATATTGTAAAAAATGTTGGAGTTACAACTATTTTTGTAACCCATGACCAAGAAGAGGCCCTTTCAATTTCTGATTATATCGCTCTTATGGATGATGGTGTCATCCAGCAATACGATATACCACAAAATTTGTACTTAGAACCTGCCAATCTATTTGTAGCAAAATTTATCGGAAGTCCTATCATCAATGTCTATGAGATGGATAAAAATGAAGATATTCTTTCTAGCCCTGATTTTAGCATGGATTTGACAAAATTTGACCAAGGTCGTTTTAAAGAAAAACTAGCTGATAAAAAATACTTAGTCGGCATTCGTCCAGAGCATTTTAAGATTGCCAAAGAGGGGATGAAAATAAAAGTTGAAAATATCGAGATGATTGGTAGGTATATGATATTGCATTTTACTATAAATGGTATTGCTTCTAGGGTGATTGCAGATAGTAAACTAAAAATAAGTTCAGGAGATACTATCAGCTTAGATATCGATTATTCTTCTATATACATTTTTGAAGAAGATGGAAAGAGAGTTTACTAATGGATAAAAAAAAGACTTATAGGGCTGAAAACTCGCCTAGGGCATGGTTATTTTTGTTGCCAGCAATCATTTTTATAGGCATTTTTACAATTTATCCACTTTTTAGAACATTTATAATGTCAACCCAGTCAAATAGCATACTAAATCCTACTTTTATCGGATTTACAAACTTTCCTGTGGTAATTAATGACCCACAATTTAAACTTGCTATGAAAAATACCTTCATTTATGCAGTTACGGTTGTGCCATTGTCTCTTATAATTTCAATGATTATAGCGTTAATCTTGCATGAAAAAATCAAAGGATCTGAGTTTTTTGAGACTATATTTTTTATTCCCTATCTTACATCAGTAATTGCCATTGGGATTGTTTTTAGATATCTTTTCCATGGTCAATATGGATTTATCAATTATGTTCTTGAAATATTCGGCATAGGGCCTTTTGATTTTTTGAACAATCGCAATTACAATATGCCAGCATTGATAATTTTTGGAATATGGAACAGCCTAGCCTTTAATATCATAGTTATTTTGTCAGGCCTTAGGGGGATTGATAAAAATTATTATAGGGTAGCGGAAACTTTTGGAGCGAGCAAGTCTGAGCAATTTTTTAGGATTACCCTACCAGCCCTTTCCAAAATTATAACATTTTTGTTTTTAACAAGCTTCATCCAAGCTTTTAAGGTTTATAACGAAGTTTTTGCATTATTTAATGGAAAGGCGGGGGTGGGAAATAGGCTTGTGACTGCCGTGTTTTATATTTACAATAAATTTTATGTAGAATACCGCTATGGACAAGCAATGGCAGCTGCAGTTTTACTATTTCTGATGCTTTTGCTCTTAACTTTTGTTCAAAGAAAAATCATAGAAAAACTTACAAAATAGGAGGGGGATATGAGTAAAGTAAATAAAATTTTAGGATATATTTTTGTAATTTTTATGGCAATCATTACCCTTTTTCCATTTTTTTATATGATTTCATCGTCGCTGATGACCTTTCAGGAAGTCACAAGCATACCACCAAAATTATTGCCAGAAACTGCTCAAGCTTCAAACTATAGTGAAGCTATGAAGGTGGCACCCTTTGCTAGATACTTTTTTAATACTATTTTTGTAACCATAGTTAATACTTTAGGAACTCTTATAACAACAACTTTAGCAGCTTTTGCCCTTAACTTTTTGAATTTTAAGCACAAAAAGCTGGTAGAAAGTATCTTGCTAGCACTTTTGATGATTCCTTTTGAAATCATAGTTTTCACCAATTTTAGAACTATTGCCAAGCTTTCCCTATTAGATAGCTATTGGGCTTTAATTTTGCCTTTTATGGCTAGTGTTTTTTATATAATCTACCTTAGACAATTTTTAAGGTCTATTCCTATGGATTATTACAATGCAGCAAAGGTGGATGGGGCTAGTGATTTTGAGTTTATAACTAGAGTTATGGTACCACTTTCAAAATCAACTTTATTTACCATCGGACTTTTAAATTTTATTGCTGGATGGAATTCATTCCTATGGCCAATCTTGGTAACAAATAGCAAAAACATGAGGATGATTTCAAACGGTCTTTCTGCTTTTGCTACAGAAGCTGGATCATATATCCACCTGCAAATGGCAGCATCGACCATTACAATTCTTCCAATTTTAATTTTATACTTTATCTTTAGAAGACAAATTTTAGAGGGGGTGTCATACGGCGGATTGAAAGGTTAAAATTGCAATTTTTAAGTTTATAGGGTATATAAAAAATGTAATGACAAATATATATAAAGGAGATTTTATGAGCAAGAAATTTTATTCATTACTAGCAACAATTATGTTGTCTTTAGCTGTTTTAGTAGGATGTGGCAACCAAGATGCCAATACAGGTACAAATGAAAATACTGCAGAAACAGCACAAACAGAAAATGCAGAAGAAGCTACAGAAAATAAAGAAAATACAGAAGAAAAAGATGCAGCAAAGGAAGAAAATACTGAAAAAGAGGCTGATTCTAGCACAGATGAAGCAGCTGAAATCACATTTTGGCATGCAATGGGTGGTGGCCAAGGTGAAGCCTTAGAAAAACTTGTAGCAGAATTTGAAAAAGAAAATCCAAATATCAAAGTAAACCTACAAAACCAAGGTAATTATGGTGATTTAAATCAAATCTTAGTTGCAACAATGCAATCACCAGATGACCTACCAACTATTACCCAAGCATACCCAGACTGGATGCTACAATTTGAAGACGCAAATCTAGTAACAGAGCTTACAGATATGGTAAATGGCGAAAATGGTATTGAAGATTATGAAGATATCCTAGAAGGTGTACGTCAAGAAATTGAAAAAGACGGCAAAATCATGGGACTACCATTTAACAAATCTACAGAAGTATTCTGGTATAACAAGACACTTTTTGATGAACTAGGCCTTGAAGTACCAACAAATTATGAAGAATTAGTAGAAGTTTCTAAAAAAATAAATGAAGAAAAAGGCATCCCAGGAGTTGGTTTTGATTCACTATCAAACTTCTATGCCACATATCTACACAATAAAGGCGTAGAAATGGATGAAAACCTAGATGTAGCAAGCGATGAATCAGTAGAAGCTGTTCAATATTATCTAGATGGTATCAAAGAAGGATACTTTAGAATAGCAGGAACAGACCAATACATGTCAGGACCATTTGCAAATGAGCAAGTAGGAGCATATATTGGATCAAATGCTGGTGAAGTATATGTAAAAGATGGAGTAGATGGCAAATTTGAATATGCAGCAGCACCATATCCTGCAGAAAGTGCAGTACAACAAGGTACAAATATCTATATGTTTGACAATGCAGATGATGCACAAAAGAAAGCAGCCTTTAAATTTTTAAAATTCCTAACAAGCAAAGAATCTCAAATCCAATTTGCCTTAGATACAGGATATATGCCAGCTAGAACAAGTGCAATTGAAGATAGCACATACTCAGAATCTGATTCTGCAATTGCTCCAATACTTGCAGATGCAACCAAAAACCTATACTCAAGACCACTTGCACCAGGTAGCCAACAAGCATATAACGATATTGGATCAGTTCTTGAACAAATCCTTTCAAACACAGAAGCAGATGTAAAAGCAGAACTAGAAGCATTCGCACCACAATATAAAGCAGACTTTGCACAATAAAACACTAAAAAATCTTAGGTATATATACCTAAGATTTTTTTTGCCTATAAATACTATTTTTACTTGTTTCAATCCTTACATCCTGATACAAATATAAATTCTATAAATTTAATCAGTACAAGAATAACTACTATAAGGGCAAAATATTTTTCTATACTTACAAGTATATCTATCCATTTATAATCGTAGCCAATATTTTTAAAATACATATTGCTGGCATTTAAATCTATTGTTGATATGACATATGGGAATGTAAACCCTAGTTATGAAGGGATAAATACACTTTAATTTATAGCAAATTTGCAATAGTTAGAGGAGTAAAATTTGTGGCAATACTTGGATTGTTATGAAAAAATATTCTTAATTATTACATTGTTGGTCTTACTGGCATTGACCTTGAAAAAGTAGTGAAAAAAAGTACAGTTTTAATAGAATCATTAAAGAGATTCTTATTTTTTAATAAAAAAGGTCAGAGATAGTCAAAAGGTCAGAGTTTTTTCTTGACCTTTTGATATATAATTGTAAAATAAAAAGACACTTAGGAAAGTAGGTGAATATATGGCAGGTCTTACATCAGATATTGAGAGATTTTTAAAGGCTATGCTAGAAGAATCTACTGATGGTATGCTTGAGATTGGACGCAATGATTTGGCCATGCAATTTGATTGTGCACCTAGCCAGATAAATTACGTGCTTTCGACAAGATTTACCCCACACAACGGGTATCTTATAGAAAGTAAACGTGGTGGCAATGGTTTTATCAAAATCATAACCATAGTAGAAGAAGATAATTATTTAACATATTTAATCAAAAACCTAAACAGGCAAATGACTGAGGCAAACGCTGATAGCTTGTTTAAGGATTTATATAGTAAAAAATACTTTACCAAGGATGAGTTTTTGATGGCAAAATATGCTACAAGCGATAAGGCTCTGTGTGGAGTTGATAGCAAAAATCGCAATGGTATACGTTCTGACATCATAAAAAATATTCTATTAAGTGTTTTAGCAAGGAGTTAATTATGAAATGTGAAAAATGTGGCAAGGATGCTTCTGTAAGTGTCAAGGCTATAGTAAATGGACATGAGCATGACTTTTATTTGTGCAATGATTGTTTAAAAACATACACAGATATGACTGACAGTGCTGATATTAATGAAGACGGATTTCATAAACTTAATTTAAATAACAAAAATTTAGAAAGTCTTATCCAAAGATTTGTACCATCCCTAGATGATATGATCGATGGATATTATGAATATAAATACAATCAAAATAACCAACCATTTTCATATATGGAAGGTTTAAATGAAAAAACTTGCCCAAATTGTGGCAATCTTGAGTCAAATATCCGCCAAGGAATATTTGGTTGTGAAGAGTGTTTTAAACTAAATAAAAGCCTAACCCAAAAGGTTTTAAAAACCTATAATAATTATGATAAATACACAGGTAGGCTACCAAAAAAAGACCGTGAATTTAAGGAAATGGCACTTGAGATAAAGACCCTCCAAGAAAAGCTAGACCACTCAATAGCTACCGAGGATTATGAACAAGCTGCTGACTTAAAAGAACAATTAGATGATTTAAATATGAAGGTGAAAAATTGATAGATTATTCAAAAGATATCATTCTAAATTCAAATCTTTCTATTAGAAGAAATATAAAGGGATTTGATTTTCCAACAACAATTACCTATGAAGATAGTGAAAAGATTGTGGAAATGTTTAGGGATATTTATCCAGATAACCTAGTTTTGTTAAATGAAATAGATGATAATACCCTAAATAAACTCATAAATGACATGGTCCTTTCAGAAGATGTTACTAGCAAACTTGCACAAATTGCAGTAGTTTTTGCTGATGATTACATCATAACAATCAACGATCGTGACCATATAGCTATAAATATCCGCAACTTTGATATGGATGTCAAAAAGGCCTACAAAAAAGCAAGTGAAATTGAAAAAGAATTAGACGAAAAATTTGATTTTGCCTTTAAGGCCCAATATGGGTATCTGACTAGTGATGGACGAAATAATGGGGCAGGGCTTGAAATCAGACTAAAGATGTTTTTATTTGCCCTAGTGGATGCTGAGGAATCATATTATGGTTTCAAACAAGGTTTACTTAGCCACGGTATGTATGGGACAAGATACATTCCGGCCTATTATGACAAATATGTAAATGACATTTACCTAGTGAAGAATTTTGGAAATTATCGTGATGATATGGATGACTATGTCCTAAAAATGAGTGCTAATATTGATTCTCTAGTAAGAAATGAAAGAAGATTTAGAAGAGATTATCAGTTATTAAATAATATTTCTGATGATGAGATTATAGAACAGATAGCAATAAGTTTAAATACTCTAAACTCAAGCAAGCTAAACAGTTTAAATACAATTGCAGATGAGCTTTTCAAGCTTAAAAAATACAACAAACTTGGATTTAATACTGATTTGACAAGCAACGAGTTAGACTATTTAATATTTAATCTGACAAAAAATAAGTACAAGGGCAAAAAAGACCCTGAAAGATCAGAGTTTTTGAACTCTTATATGAAGGAGAGGCAATGGAAGCTAATAGATTAAATAAATTAACCCAACAGGCAAGGCGCGAAAGCTACTCTCTAAACCACGACTATATTGGTACAGAGCACTTGCTCCTTGCATTAATGAAAACAGGTTCTGTTGCAACAAAAGCATTAGAGGCCGCTGGAGCAAACTATGATTTGCTTCGCCAAGTTGTAATAAATAATATAGGCAAAGGCCAAGCCATGCGCCCTGCAACAGAATATAGCAAAAAAGTAAGACAGGTTTTAGAACTAGCAAGGCTAAATGCAAACAAATATGGCCAATCTTCTGCAGGAGAAGAAAATGTATTATTTGCAATCCTTGAAGACGAAGACTCCCTAACAAACATCATGTTTTTGCTATCGGGAGTAGAAAAAGATATTGTAAAAAGAAATTTAAAAGACCTACTAAATGACCAACCAGAAGTAGTTGGTTCGTCAAGTGAACTTAGTGAAAATGTTTCAAAATTTGCTCGTGATTTAAATGAAGAAGCAAAAACAGGCAAGATTGACCCAGTAATAGGCCGTGATGTAGAAATAGAACGCGTCATCCAAATTTTGATGCGAAGGACAAAAAATAACCCAATCCTTATCGGTGAGCCAGGTGTAGGTAAAACTGCAATTTCAGAAGGTCTTGCCCAAAGAATTGTAGAAGGCGAAGTGCCAAAGATAATTAAGGATAAAACTATACTTAGCCTAGATTTAGCAAGTATGATTGCAGGTACAAAATACCGTGGTGACTTTGAAGAGAGGCTAAAAAAGCTATTTGATGAGCTAGCAACCCGCGATGATGTAATCCTATTTATCGACGAATTTCATATGGTACTTGGGGCAGGAGCAGCAGAAGGATCTATGGATGCTGCAAATATCTTAAAACCAATCCTTGCCAAGGGTGACATTCAAATAATCGGTGCTACAACCATAGAAGAATACAGAAAATATATAGAAAAAGACAGCGCCCTAACCCGTCGTATGCAACCTATCCAAGTGGAAGAGCCATCATTATCAGACACCAGGAAAATAATCAAGGGTGTCAGAGATAAATATGAGTCCCACCACGGGGTAGAAATGACTGAAGAAGCAATTTATGCTGCAGTTGAGCTAACAGATAGGTATATAAACGATAGATTTTTGCCAGATAAGGCCATAGATGTCCTAGATGAGGCCATGAGTAAGGTCCGCATCAAGGCCTACCAAGAAGAAGAAAGTGATTCTAACCCAGAAGATAAGATCAATGACCTAGTTCGTGAAAAAGAGCAGGCAGTAAAAGACCAAGACTTTGAAAAAGCTGCACAACTACGTGATCAAATCAACCAAGCCAGATTTGAAATCGAAGCAGAAATCGAAAAGAAAAATAAGGATAAGAAAAACTTATTTATAGGTTTTGATGACATTGCAAGCATAGTTGCATCATGGTCAAAAGTTCCAGTTACAAAATTAACTGAAGATGAAAAACAAAAATATGCAAGCCTTGATAAGCAATTAGAGGGCACAGTAATTGGCCAAGAAGAAGCTATAAAATCAGTAGCCCACGCCATAAAACGTGCCAGAGTTGGACTAAAAGATCCATCCAAACCAATCGGATCATTTATCTTTGTAGGGCCAACAGGTGTTGGTAAAACTTATCTAGCAAAATCCTTAGCTGAAAATATATTTGGATCAGAAGACCACCTAATTCGTATGGATATGAGTGAGTATATGGAAAAATTTGCCGTATCTCGTTTGGTAGGTTCTCCTCCAGGATATGTAGGCTATGAAGAAGGTGGACAATTGACAGAACAAGTGAGAAATCACCCATATTCAGTAATTTTATTTGATGAAATCGAAAAAGCCCACCCAGATATTTTCAATTTATTATTACAAATCCTAGATGACGGTAGACTAACAGATGGCCAAGGCCGCACAGTAGACTTTAAAAATACAATTATAATAATGACAAGTAACGTTGGTGTATCAAGCCTAAACGAAAAACAAGCCATAGGATTTGAAACAGGCAATCCAGAAGAAAAAAATGCCGACCGCACCCGTGAAATCATAGAACGCGAGGTAAAAGATGCCTTTGCACCAGAGTTTTTAAATAGGTTAGATAAAGTAATCATGTTTAACCCACTAAGTGAGGCAAACATTGAAGAAATTACACGACTAATGCTAGAAAAAACCAGACAAAGACTAAACAACATCGACATCGACATCACTTATGATGACGAAGTAGTAAAAATTCTAGCAAAAGAAGGATTTAATGAAGAATACGGGGCAAGGCCACTAGAACGTCACATCACAAAAATGATAGACGATAGGCTAGCAGAAGATATCCTAGATAACAAACTAAATAGGGATGCCATAATCCACCTATCAGTAAAAAATGATGAACTAAATTTTGAAAATGTAGCAGGTCAAAAAAAGGAAGCCCTAGCAGTAGAAACAGCAGAATAAACATGAGATAATAGCTACTCAAAGCCACCCCAAGGGGTGGTTTTATTTTGTAAAAAATTACTGGATTTGGGGTAATAATACACTAGTAAATACAAGAAAGGTAGATTATGGAAAAAATAAAAAATCTAGAAAAACAAAGACAAGTAAGCCTAGCAATCCTTGGCCTATCAGTATTAATCATCATATTTACAATCATCCATGCCAGGGCAATTTCAAACACAAAAGCCTTTGAAGAATATATAGGATCTTATCAGACAATAGACTATGAGCCATACATAGCCAATGTCAATTTTTTTAGAAACGTCATTATACTTTATCCCATACTACTGATTATTTATACGATTTATAGCTTTTCGCTAACAAGTTTTGGAACTTTATATAAAATAATAAATGGACTATCCTGCCTTTTGTCCATATATATCTTGCAAGGGCATTTTATGCCTCGCACAATTTTTGCACGGATACTAACAGGACTATTTTTGGTCTTATTTATTGTAATTATGCTAAGAAGTAAAAAAATCGGGAAAAAATCCTAAAAATTTCTATATATAAGTAAGGGTTAATTTGTAGATGAAGAGTATATAATTTAATGATAGGGAGATGAAAATGGTCTTTAATAAGTGCTGTGCAAATTCACATTTTGTAGAATTTAGCTTAAATCATGATCCTAAGCCTAAGAATTGGGACAAAACAGTACTGGATGCTATCCAGATGCTTTTGTGGTATATTCCAAATATTGATTCAAAGCAATCTAAAAAAAATAGTCTCATAAAAGACAAGGCATATGAAAATCTAACATTTTCATACATATTAAATTCTCTTGATATGTGTGAACAAGATTGCATATTTTTGGAAAATGACCAGCAAATTAATGAAAATACATGGAATTTCTATCACGATGAAATTTGCATAAATTGTCAAAAAATTATAATTGTAAAGGGAAGGGATAAAACTAAAACAGAAGACTTATTACGCTGTATTAGAAACTGTGTAGCTCATGGTGATTTTACAGTTATAAATGATATGCTTATAGGATTTAACGATTATAGAGGTAAGAAAAAAGCTGTAATAAAAATTAAACCTCAAAAATTACTGAATATTCTACAATTTATATCATCACCTTTAAACTATAATAAAATAAATTTATTAAATAATGCGCTACTAGAAAAAGGATATACTCTATATAGAGAATACCCGATAAAATATGGAGAAAATAGGATAATCAGATTAGACCTCGTAGCTATAAAAGATGGACAAAAATTTTTATTTGAATTTAAAAATGTATCAAAAAATCATTCTATTAATGAAAAGCAAATTCAAAATATTTTAAAAAAACTATTCACCTATAAATTAGCAATAGACAATCAAAATTTAAATCTAGTTTTAGTTATTGACAAGGCAAGTCTAACTATTGCTAGCCAAAAATATGTTAATCAGCAAGAAAACTTGATTGTTCTAGATGCAAATAAATTAATGTTACTTCCATATATAGAAGATGAGCTTAATATATGAAAACTTAGTTAACAATCTTGATACCGAAGCTTAACCAAATTTTTTTCTATATATAATTTATAAAAAAATTATATAGAATTTTCAAGGTCAAGTAATTTTTTCTTAAGATTAATCCCATAGGCATAGCCATGCATTTTCCCGTCACTGCCTATGACTCTGTGGCAGGGGATAATTACCATTAGTGGATTTTTGCCGATGACAGTGGCAACTGCTCTGACTGCTTTTTCATTTCCTATATTTTTTGCTATGTCCTTATAAGTTTTTGTTTGGCCATAGGGGATGTTTAAAAGCTCTTGCCAGACTTTTTGCTGAAAATTTGTGCCTTCTGCCTTACATAAATCATAAATACTAAATTCTTTTCTTTTGCCATCTAAATATTCATTTATTTGACCAATAATTTTGTCGGTTTCTAAAGTTCTATCATTATTTTCATCAATTTGGTCTACTAATTCAATTTTTGATATTTTTTGCTTATAGGTTATTTTGATTATCCCAATATCTGTTGTGTAAAATGCTGTTTTCATACCTACATTTTAATATATAATTTTAAATATAAAAAGCATTAATTAAAATTTTTAAATTTTAATGTATAATAATATAAATGAAATTTAAGAATCGAGGGTGTTATGAACTACGATAAAAAAATTGATGCAATTGTTGATTATATAAAATCTGGAGAGAAAAGTGAGGATAATTTCAAAGTTGGTTTTGAAGTGGAGCACTTTGCTATAGATGCAGAAACTATGGAAACTATCACTTATGGAGAAGATGGTGGTGTCCGTGATTCTCTAATGGAGATTGAAAAACTTGGCTATGAGGGTACATACGAGGGCGAAAATATTATGGGACTTTCTGGTGATGGCTTTGCTGTTTCTATAGAACCTGCAGCCCAATTTGAAGTTGCCTTTGGGGCTAAAAAAACTATGGATGAACTTTTTGACAATTATAAAGAAGTTATGAAAAATCTAGTCCCTGTTTTTGATAAGAAAAATCAGCTCTTAGCCCAAGTAGGTTATCAACCAAAGTCAAAAATTGCAGATCTGCCTTTTATTCCTAAAGAACGTTATAAATATATGTCCAAATATTTTAGAGAATTTGGGGGAACTATGCCATTAAATATGATGCAAGGATCGGGCAGCCTGCAGGTAGCAATTGACTTTAAAGATGAAGAAGACTTTAAGAAAAAATTCTTTGTTGCTAATGCAGTTTCTACATTTTTATACAGTACCTTTGACAATTCTTATATCTTTGAGGGAGAGGCTTATGCTAAGCATAACCTTCGCCAAACCATTTGGGAAAATTGCGACAAACCACGTACAGGTACTTATCCTTTTGCTTTTGAAGATGACCTATCATACAGAAAATATGCAGAAAAAATCTTAGCTACTGACAGTATATTTATCCATAAAAATGGAAAAGATATTTATACAGGAGATACTCCTTTCGAAGAAATCTTTGATCAAGATATGAGTAAGGATATGGTATATCATGCCCTTTCTATAGTTTTTCCAGATGTTAGGACCAAACAATATATAGAAGTAAGAATGCCTGATAATGTTCCATATCCATACAATTTTGCAGCAGTTGCCCTTATCAAAAATATGTTCTATGATGAGCAAATTTTGGAATTCTTATCTCAATTATTTGCTGATATGACCTATGAAAAATCACAAAATCTAAAGGATAAGGCAGTAATGCAAGGGATAAATACCATATATAAGGACAAGAAAATATCTGAATGGATGCTACAAATTACTGGCATGATAGAAGAAGATAATGAATATATAAAACCTTTAGAAGAGCTTTTAAAAAGAGATGAAAAACCTCGCGATATATATGAATCCTTGTACAAGAAAGATCCACAAAAAGCAATCTACAATTTCTCAGTAAATAAATTTATAAAGGAAAATTAGTGGCAAAAATAAAAAAAGCCTTTGAATGCAACAATTGCGGTCACACCCAACCCCTTTGGGCAGGCAAATGTCCAGAGTGCGGCAAGTGGGGGTCTTTGATTGAAGTAACAGTTAAGGAAAGCAAAAAAAACGCAAGTGTAGTTGTTGATGACAAGGCTGCAAAAAAACTAAATACTATTGAAATTAACGAATCTGAAAGAATAAAGTCAAGCTTTGAAGAATTTGATCGTGCAGTTGGAGGGGGACTAGTCCGTGATAGTGTCACAATCCTAACTGCCCGCCCGGGTGCAGGAAAATCTACACTCTTGCTCCAATTATCAAAGGCTTATGCAGATGAGGGTTTAAAAGTTCTTTATGTTTCTGGAGAAGAATCAGAAAGCCAGATCAAATCCCGTGCAGATAGGATAATGGAAAGCTTGCCTGAAAATGTATGGATTCTTTCTACAAACTCTATGGATAGTGCCGTTAGTGAGATAAAAAACATAGATGCGGATGTAGTTTTTCTTGACTCTATCCAAACTTTTACCCTAGCAGAGTTTGATAATAAGGCTGGAAGCCCAACTCAAACCATAGAGGTAGCCAACAAGGCAGTAGAAATTGCCAAAGATGAGCATAAAAAACGCGCAATAATTATGATAGGGCATATGACCAAGGCCAATGAAATGGCAGGACTTCGTACTTTGGAACACTTGGTAGATACAGTTTTAGTTTTAGATGGAGAAAGTGATGAGGACTTAAGGGTCCTAACCTCTACAAAAAACAGATTTGGCCGCACCGGTGAGATCGGCTTATTTTCTATGAGTGAAGATGGTTTGATAGAGATTTCTAATCCTAGTGAGTATTTTATAACAGCTCGTGAAAATGAAATCGAAGGGTCAGCCATATCTGTTACTAAGGAAGGCTCCAGGCTTTTAGAAGTAGAAATTGAGTCCTTAGTCAGCAAATCATTTTTGCCATATCCGCAAAGGATTGGGGATTCGCTGAGAAAAGATGACCTAAACACCTTGATTTCAATCTTACAAGAGCGTGCTGGTCTAAATCTATTTGATTACAATGTAATTATAAAAACTACAGGTGGCCTAAAATTGTCAGAGCCATCAGTAAACCTTGCCATTATGATGTCTATCGCATCTTCTCTGCTTAAAAAGCCCATAGATGACAAAACCGTTTTTATTGCAGAAGTAGGCCTTACTGGAGAGCTTAAAAAAGTACCACAAATTAAACAGCGCATAAAAGAATTAGAACGTTTAGGCTATAAAAAGTGCTTTGTAGCAAAAAATTCTGTTGATGAAAATGAATTTTCTGGTATAGGGGTATTACAGAAATCAAATATTAGACAAGTAATTGATGAGTGTTTTAGATAGAAAATTAAGGAGGGCATATGTGGGAGACTATTAAAGAAAGATTTTCATGAGATGACATTTTCTTTTGGCTTGCCATAGCTATAATTATGTATGTAAATCATACTTTTTTTGATAAACATATAAATATCATTTTATTTATCCTACCAATAGCTATAATGTATTTTATGGAAATCGGACTAAAAAAACCTCCTAGATACCCTAAATATTTGCTAACAATCATAATTACAGCCCTATATATGTTTTCCATGCCAAAATACAGCACAACTTATGCGGAAAACTTTATGAAAGAGAACTATGTTGAGGAAACATATTTGCTCCCATATACTACTGACCAGATGAGCTCCTTTAACCCTTACAGTAAGGATATAAATTATTCTTTTATCAGGACTGATGGCAAGGAATACTTATTTAACGCCAGGACAGGCGAGGTTAAAGAAACAAAAATAGATATAGATAGCAAGTGAAATATCAAATTATTTTATGTTAAGTAAAAAATATCGTTAATCTTGATTTTATCAAAATATGTGTTATAATATCTTATACAAAAGACATAGCGACTTATTCGCATTCAAAATTTGCCGAAAATGGCTTACATAAAAGGAGATTTTTATGAAAAACTTAAATAAATTTGCCCTAGTAGCAGCTATGGCATTCACATTTGCAGCTTGTGGAAACAATGCAAATACAGCAGAAAATAATGCTGATAATACAGAAACAGTTCCAGCTGAAGAAGCTCAACCATCAAAAGGTGAAGCAACAGTTGCAGGTTACGGTGGAGACATCAAAGTAACAGTTAACTTTGGAGAAGACGGTGTAATCGAATCAATCGATACAAAACACACAGAAACAGAAGACATCGGAGCAAAAGCTATTCCAGAATTAACAGATGCAATTATCGAAGCAAACGGAACAGAAGGCGTTGAGAATGTATCAGGCGCAACAGTAACATCTGAAGCATTCAAATCAGCTGTAAACGATGCAATTGCAAACGCAAAATAATTAAAGATACAATAAGCCACCCAAAAGGGTGGTTTTTCTTTGTCAAAAAGACTTGTGGATGTATAGTAAAAATGAAAAATATTACAGAGGGTATTATGAAAAAAAGGTCATACACACTATTAATCCTTCCTTTAGTCATAATAGGTCTTTTTTTAATCAGCCGCTACCAAAACCGTGAGGTCTACGAGTACAACTCAAAAGCGGTCTATGTTTACAATTTGACTGATGATAGGAAGGTCACAGGCAAAAATGAAGATGAAAAACTAGCAATGGCATCGCTTACGAAGATGATGACAGTCTATGAAGCCTTACAAAAAGTAAATGATTTGGGAGCCTATGCACCAGTAGATACAGAATCCTACCAGCAACTTGTAGGAGAAAATGCATCAATGGCAGGTTTTTTTGGTGGGGAAATGACAACATATCGTGATTTGCTATATGGCGCCATGCTCCCATCTGGCGGAGAGGCGGCAGACTCGCTTGCAATCAACATCTCAGGATCAGAACTAGGATTTGTAGGCCTTATGAATGAGAGATCTGAAGAGTGGGGACTAAAAAACACACATTTTCAAAATGTAGATGGCATGGATGATATAGGCCATTATTCCTCTGCCAAAGACATGGCCATGCTATTAAAATATGCCTTAGAAGATGGCAATTTTAGGGCGATTTTTACAAAGAAAAATTATCTGACCCTGCCAACCGACCACCACCCAGAGGGCCTATATATGACAAGTACAGTTTTTGACAAGCTTGAAAATTATGACCAAGATGGTTTTGAAATTATTGGTGGCAAATCTGGTACAACAGACAAGGCAGGATTATGCTGGGCGACACTTTCAGTCAAAAATGGGAAAGAATATATTATAGTTACCATGGGTGCTCCCTACGATGACATCGACAATCCAGGCGATGGCCATATCCAAGACACCCTTGATATTTTAAATAGACTTTAAGGAGAAAATATGCAAAAAGTTTTGATTTTACAAGGAGAATTTGTTGATAAGGTTTGGGGCGGGTCCAGATTAAAAGACGAATTTGACTATGATATAAATTCTGATAGTGTTGGTGAATATTGGGCCATATCTGGCATGGATGAGGCAAGTTCTGTTGTAATAAATGGAGAGCTTGCTGGCCAAACACTAAAAGAACTTTACAAAAATAATAAGGAATTATTTGCTGGTGAAGGTGAAGAAACTTTCCCACTTTTGGTAAAAATAATTGATGCCACAGATGACCTATCTATCCAAGTCCACCCAGATGATCAAATGGGAGCAAAACTTGAAAACTCAAGGGGCAAAACAGAATGCTGGTATATCCTAAATGAAAGTCCTGCTTCAATTATTTATGGACTAAATGCTGAAGATAAGGATGAAGCTGTTGAAAAAATTGAAAATAAAAAATGGGATGATGTTTTAAAAGAAGTCCCAGCCACTAAGGGAGATTTTTTCTTTGTGCCAGCAGGTACAGTCCATGCCATTAAAAAGGGATGTCTAATATTAGAAATCCAACAGGCATCTGATATAACTTATAGACTTTACGATTACGACCGCCCAGATAAAGAAGGTAATCTACGCGAACTTCATATAGACAAATCCATCCAAGCTATAAAATTAAATGAAATAGCAGATGAAAAAAATGTAGAAGAAGCAGGCAACCTTACAAAAACTAGACTTACAAAAAATGAATTTTTTGAAGTAAGAAAACTAGAAACCAGTAACCGAGTAAGCTTGATAAGAAATGCTCCTTACCTATTAGAAGCAGTTGTAGAAGGAGTAGGAGTCCTAAGGGTAGATGGAGAAGAATACAATATCAAAAAGGGAGACTTCTTTATCCTGACAAATGAAGTGTCATCTTATGAATTTGAAGGAAACCTAACAATAATTGAGTCAAATATAGCATAAAAAAAGAGCCAACCGGCTCTTTTTTATTGTAAAATTATTAATAATACCTAAAAATCAAAACCGCTAAGTCAACCTCAAATGGCATGCTTACTTTGAATTTTTCTCAATACATCCCCAAAACCCTCTCAAGCCACATCATAAAGGAGTGGGGTATTATTTTTGAAATTAGTCTCATAAATTTTGCTGATGGATGGACGGTTATTATGTCCTTGTATTTAGCTTCTTTTAAAGCTATTTCCACCAGCTTGTGAACATCCTCTATACCGTATTTTTTAATGCCATTTTTATCAATTGCTCCAAACTCAGTCTCAACTGGATTTGGGCATAGACTTGTAAGATGGATTTTTCTGCCTTTCAATTCTCGATTTAAGGCGCGGGATAAGCTTATCAAATACGATTTGCTAGCTGCATAGGTCGCAAATTTTGGCTGAGGAATAAATCCTGCTACAGATCCTACATTTATAATCACCGAGTTTTCAGCCATGTAAGGCAAAATCACTTTTATAAGCTGGGTGGGTGCTAGAATATTTAAGTCAATCATCCTTTGATTTTCTTCTAGACTCACATTTTCAAAATAATCATTAAAACCCACACCTGCAGCATTTACTAAGAGACCGACTTTTTGATTTGCAATTTCAATTTCATTTGATATTTTTAAGAAACTTTCCCTGTCAAGCAAATCCAGGGCAAGGATTTTGCTTTTTGTTTTTAGCTGATTTTTAAGCTCTATTAGGCGGTCTTTCCTGCGAGCTATTATCCAAATCTGATCATAGCTTAAATCATCAACTTGGATAGCAAATTCTCTGCCGATTCCAGAACTTGCCCCGGTAATTATTGCAATCATTGGCCTCTTTTAGCTTCTAAAATTAGATTTTGCTTTAGGCTCCATAGGTCTTGGGATAAGTCTACATAATAATTGTGTGGTTGGTCAAATCTTTTTACTTCATCCCATATACTATCTAGTTCTTTTTTGCAGTAGTCGTGGATTTCTTCTATAGATGGTTGGTCATAGACTAATTTTCCGTTTTCAAAAATAGGAACTTGCATAAGACGCGCTTCGTAATTGTCCATTTTTTTCATCTTCCATGTAAAGAGTGGGTCAAAGATTACAAGTGGTTTTGAATCATCCACCTCTTCCTCGCGTAGGGTGATATAATCAGCCTCGGCCTTGCCAGTGTTTTTGTCATAGAGTCTATAAATATTTTTAAAGCCTGGTGTTGTAATTTTTTCTACGTTTTCAGATACCTTTATACGGGCCTTTAGCTCATCATCTTCATAAATTCCTACAAGCTTATATACCCCACCAAAAACTGGGTCAGACTTACTTGTTATAAGTCTTTCACCAATACCAAAGGCATCGATTTTTGCTCCTTGGGCAGTTAGGGAGTTGATTTTAAACTCGTCTAGAGAGTTACTTGCAACGATTTTGGTATCCTCAAAGCCATTATCATCCAAAATTTTTCTTATTTCTTTGGATAAGTATGCAAGGTCTCCAGAGTCTAGTCTTACCCCGCCAGTAAGGCCTTTTGGTTCCAAAACTTCTCTAAATACACGCATGGCATTTGGTAGACCGCTATTAATTGTATCGTAGGTATCAATTAAAAGTGTGCAATTTTCTGGATAATTTTCTGCATAAATCTTAAAGGCTTCATACTCACTATCAAAGGCTTGAATCCACGCATGGGCCATGGTACCAGATGGCTTAAAACCATATGTTTTTGCAGAAAGTGTATTACTTGATACTGGTGCACCAGCTATAAATGCAGACCTTGCACCTGTTAGAGAAGCATCTGCTCCTTGGGCACGGCGGGCACCAAATTCCATTACAAGCCTGTCTCCAGCAGCCTTTACTATCCTACTTGTTTTTGTAGCGATTAGTGAATTAAAATTCATTGATAGCAATAGGTAAGTTTCTACTATAGAACATTCTATAATAGGTGCCTTAACTGTGATGATAGGCTCGTTTGGAAACATAACTGATCCTTCAGGAAAGGCCCAGACATCGCCGGTGAATTTAAAATCACGTAGGTAATCTAGGAAGCCATCAGAAAAATCTCCCACTTCCTTTAGATAAGCTATATCTTCTTCTGTAAAATGTAGATTTTCTATAAAATCAATTACATCGTTTAAACCTGCAAAGATGGAATATCCACCTTCATCAGGATTTGTCCTATAAAATGCATCAAAAACAGCAATTGTATCCTTCATACCATGGTTAAAATATGCATTGGCCATAGTAAATTCATAAAAATCGCTGAGCATCGATAAATTTCTTACATTACTCATAAAAACCCTCTTTTCAAAATCTTTTCTTCTTTCATTGTATATACAATGGGACAAAATTGCAAACATTTGCAAAAGTATTCTTACCAATAATTATGCCCTTTTTTCATACTTTATCCAAAATATTATTAAAATATTATTCTATTAGGGTAAAGATAGACTAAGAACTTAAATTTTGTAAAGGAGGTAAAATGTATATATTTGACATCGACGGGACACTTTTAAATACTATTGATTCAATAAACTTTCATATAAACGAAACTTTCAAAAAATACGGATTAAAATCAGTTCCCAAAGAAAAAACTCGAGAATTTGTCGGCAATGGTCCCAGAGTTTTGTTGGATAAAACTTTAAATTATGTTGGATTTACCGGAGATGAGCTATTAAAAGAAGAAATCTATAATAGATACAACGAGTCCTACAACAACGATCCCCTACACCTTACAAAACCCTTTGAAGGTATCAAAGAATCCCTAGATAAATTAAAGGAAAATGGGGAAATATTAGCTGCTTTTTCTAATAAGCCAGATGAAACCAGCAATAGGGTATTAAAAGCAATATTTGGCGAAAAATATTTTGACTACATCCTAGGATATAGGGAAGATTATAAAAGAAAGCCATCCCCAGAAGGCATTATGATTATCGCCAACCATTTTGATGTGCCATTTTCAGAAATTATGTATTTTGGTGATAGTGAAGTAGATATGAAATGTGGTAGAAATACAAATATTTTTACCGTGGGATGCTCATGGGGCTTTAGAGACCGTGAAGTTTTAGAGGCAGAAAATCCTGATTTGATTATAGATCATCCAAGTGAAATCACATCTATAAAAAGAATATAAAAAAGAATTAATTTATTAAGTATATTTAAAATTATTATAAACTTTATTAATTAATCTAGATAATATATTGATTCTCTGATATTCTTATGATGAAATATTCTGGGGAGATTGGAGATATGATGAAACTAGTCATAGAAAATTTATCAAAACAATTTGAAGAAAAGAGTGTCTTAAAAAATTTAGATGCTACATTTGACCAAGGTATTATATATGCCCTTTTGGGAAGGAATGGAGCTGGAAAGACAACTCTTTTTTCTTTGATTGCAAAGGAACTTAAAAGAGATAGCGGGCAGATTTATCTAATAGATAATGATGAAAAAATAAATCTTGATAGTAAGGATGTATTCTTTATGCTAGCAGAACCAGAATTGCCAAGGTTTTTAACTGCTAGGGAGTTTATAAATTTTTTTATAGATGTAAATAGGCAAAGAATTGCAGGAACCCTTGACCCTAGTTACTATTTTGACCTGGTAAAATTTGATGAAGATGATAAGGATAGACTTATCCAAGGATATTCGACTGGGATGAGAAATAAGCTTCAAATGATGATGTTTCTTATATTAAAACCAAAAGTTATTTTAATGGATGAGCCCCTTAATTCCCTAGATGTAGTTGTCCAAAAAGAAATGAAAGATTTAATCAAATCTATTAAAAACGAACATATAATAATATTTTCAACCCACATTTTAGACCTAGCCAAGGACATATCAGATGAGATAGTTTTATTACATAAGGGTCAAATAGAAGAAGTAGATAGGCAAATAAAAAATAATCCTGATTTTGAAGATAGGGTCATCGACCTACTCCAAAAGGAGGATTAGTATGGAATATTACAAAAAATATAGGATTATAGAAAACGCAAATCTGGCCAAAAATATTAACAAAATTATTTATTTTTTCCATCATTTGCCAATAATTGGAAAATATACAGGAGAAAAATATAGAGCCTATGGATTAAAAAAACTTGTCTATGCCCTAGGTCCCATATTTTCTGTTTTGGGTCAGATTTTAAAAAGCATTTTTGCTTACTTTATGGCTTTGGCTTTTGCGGGATTTATCCTCTGGCTTATAAAAACTCCATTACAATTTGAAGGGCTAAGGACTAATCAATTTGTCGACCTATCCCTATCAAACCTATCATTTCTAGCCTTTTACCTAAGTGCTGCTATAAATTCAAATAGCATTGCTGGCAATAAGGTTGATATTCGTAATCTAAATAACCAGTACAGATTGGCCCCTAAAGAAAGTGGGTTGATTAAAGGAGTTTTTGACCCCCTTAGGATAGGATTTGGAAGGGGATTTGCTTTTGCAATATTTATTGGTCTTAAAAACGGATTTTTACTAAGCTTTATCCTTGCCTTTGTAAGGATTATCTCAAACACCTTTACTCTTATTATTTCAAAGGGGCAAAAGGAAATTTATGCGGACAAGTGGTGGGTAAACATCCTATCCTTTATAGTTCTTTTTACTATCCTTATGAATGTAAAGACTTACAGTACTCTTATATTGCTAGTAATATTTGTAATTAGCCTTATAGGATCTATTTTTGCAATAAAATATCTATTAAAATTAGATGACTATGGCAAGGTATTGGAGGATGCAAAGGCCGAAGAAGTTAATATAAGTCTAGATTTTGATCAAATTGCCAATGATAGCCTGGCCTTAAAAGATACTGACTTAGAAGATAATCAAAAAGAAAATGGAAGCGGCTATAAACTTTTAAATAATTTATTTTTTGCAAGGCACAAGAGACTTCTTGCCAAACCAATTATAAAAAAAGCTGGTATTATCTTTGCTGTAGCTGCCCTTGCCCTAGGATTTACAAAGTATAAACTTGGTGATTCTAACTTTGGCATAGAAAATATTTTGCTATTGGTTCAATCAATATTTGTATCGATACTCTTTAATAATCCAAATTCCAGCAGAGCCATGTTTTTAAACTGTGATAGGTCCTTACTCCAATATGGTTTTTATAAAGAGGAAGATGCAATTTTTGCCATGTTTAAGCTTAGGTACAAATCTCTATTAAAGATAAACTTAATTGGCCTTATAGCAGGTTTTTTGGTAAATATTTTAGCTTTTGTACTTTTTCCAGCTCTAGGTATTAAAAATTTAATTGTGTGTGAGATTTTTGTATTGGCAAGCTTTTTATTTTATATGGCCTTTGAATTATTTATTTACTATATTTTCCAACCCTTTAACTTTGAGGCGGCTAATGTTGGACATGGATACAAGCTTTTTTACAATATATTAAATTATGCAAATGTAATTTTTATTCCACTAATTATTGGAAAAACATCTAAGGGACAATTAACTTTAATTATTGTAAGTGCTATAATGCTTATTTTAATAATTGTTTTTCACCTCCTAGTTAAAATTTATGGGAAAAATACCTTTAGGATAAGAAAATAAGACGACAATACTGCCGTCTTATTTGTCTTTTAGATTAAATTTTTTGCGCATCCTTATTTTTACTATAAGAAATAATAGCAATAGAAATAGTATTGCAAGAATAATTAAAAGCCCGGTCATATAAGACCTCTTAAGTTCTAAATACAGGCAAATAGGATAAATAATTCCAAAAAATAATATGCCTAGGATGATTGAAAGATTTCCTGCAAATTTATTTCCATAATTCCATGTATCCTGATTGTAGCAAACTTCCCATAAGTGAAAGCCTACTTCCATTTCAGGATAGCTACTATGAAAGTGCCTAAAAAATATGCCTATGTAAATGCTAAATATTAAAAGCATGATATTAGTTGCAATTAGGGGTCCCATTTTTCACCTCATTTCACATAAACTATACTAAAATTAATTGATAATTAAAGATGAATTGTAAAAAGTCTTCTTAGCTAATATAGTAATATTAGAGGAATTTATGAAAATACTTATAACAAGCGATTGGTACTATCCGGTTGTAAACGGGGTGGTCCGATCTGTATTAAACTTAAAAAATTATTTAGAAAGTCAAGGTCACGAGGTAAGAGTCTTAACACTTTCAAATACCATTTCTAGTTACCAAACTGAGGAAGTGTACTACGTAGGATCTCTTTCTGCAAAAAGAATATATCCAGAAGCACGAATTACAAATATTTTGGCCAAAACTCATCTTAGAAATATCAGAAAATGGGAGCCAGATATTGTCCACAGCCAATGCGAATTTTCTACATTTCTTATGGGAAAAACTTTGGCAAAAATTTTAAATATCCCCTTAGTCCACACCTACCATACGGTTTATGAGGACTACACCCACTATTTTACAAAAAATAAACGTGCTGGTGTAAAAATTGTGGCAGCCTTTAGCAAAAACTTTTCAGATATGTGCGATTATATGATTGCCCCTACTGAAAAAACTGCAAATATTTTGGAATCTTATAATATTGACAGGAAAAAAATTGCTGTAATCCCAACAGGTGTCCATATTTGTGATATGTATGATGAGGATTTAAGGGCTGAGCTAGGTATTCCTAAGGATAAGAAAATATTACTTTATCTAGGTCGTTTGGGAGAGGAGAAAAATATCGAGGAATTGATAGACTTTTACCAAAGGCTGGATGATCCAAATATTGAATTTTTCATAGTAGGAGGCGGACCACATGCTGATAAGCTTAAAGCCTACAATGAAAAATTAAAAGCAAATGTTAATTTTGTGGGTATGGTTGATCCTAGTGAAGTTAATAAATATTACCAAGCAGCAGATATATTTACCACATCATCCACCTCAGAAACCCAAGGACTTACTTATTATGAAGCACTTTCAAACGGCCTTGTCGCTGTCTGCCGTGACGATGAGTCCTTAGATGGTGTATTAAAAAATGGATTTAACGGATTTAGATTTAATAATTTTGATGAATATAAGACATACATTTACAAAGTTTTAGACAACAAAGACTACCAAAAAGAATTATCTACAAATGCTAGAAAATACGCCCTAGATAATTTTTCTGTAGAAAGTTTTGGTAGTAAGTGTGAAGATTTGTACGAGAAAGCAATAAACGAGTTTGATTATGAAAGTTCTTTTATATACAAAAGATTATGATACAGTTAAAGAAAGTGGTGTAGGTAAGGCAATTGACCACCAAATCAAGGCCTTGTCCCTTGTTGGTTGTGATTTTACCTTAAATGAGAAGGAAGATTTTGATATTGTCCACATCAATACAATTTTCCCAAAATCTGTGACCTTTGCTGATAGGGCAAAAAGGCACGGCAAAAAAGTAATTTATCATGCCCACTCTACCAAAGAAGACTTTAGAAATTCTTTTACATTTTCAAATCAAATAGCTCCAGCTTTTAAAAAATGGCTAGAATATTGCTACAACAAGGGAGATTTGATTTTAACCCCTACTGATTATTCTAAGGAAATTTTAGAATCCTATGAACTAAAAAGACCCATAGAAGTTGTTTCAAATGGAATTGATTTAGATTTTTGGCAGGATAGGGACTTTGATAGGGACAATTTTTATGAAAAATATGGCCTAGATAAGAGTAAAAAATCAATTATTTCTGTAGGTTTGCCTATAAAGAGAAAGGGCATTGATGATTTTATTTATTTGGCAAATAAGATGCCAGAATATGAATTTGTTTGGTTTGGCAAGTTAAATCCTGCAGTATTACCCATAGAAATCAAAAAATTAATTGATAATGCTCCAGCAAATCTACATTTTCCAGGCTATATTTCAAGTACTGACCTTAGAGAAGCTTACAGCGGATCAGATTTATATGTTTTTTTAACCCACGAAGAGACAGAAGGAATAGTCCTTTTAGAAGCCTTGGCTTGTAAGGCGGATATTCTAATCCGTGATATAGAAATTTTTGAAAATGATTATATTGACGGCAAAAATGTCTACAAGGGTACTTCAAATGAGGAATTTGAAGCAAAAATAAAAGGAATATTAAATGGTGAGTTACCATCACTAAGAGAAGAGGGCTACAAAAAAGCAGCCGAAAAATCTATAGAAAACACCGGCAAACGCCTGGTAGAATGCTATGAAAAGGTACTAAATTTATGAGATCTATTTTAAAATTTTTGGGACTTTCCATTATTACAATATTAATCCCGGCTTTTTTTATGGGACTTGCTACAATATTTAATGCTGGTGAGATAATGGTTTTAATAGCCCAAATGTTTGTAATTTTGGTATTTGTATTTATTTTTACAAATCTCTTAAAATACCAAAGAAAATACGAGGCAGAAACTGAAAAACTTTTGTCAGATACCCGTGATGTCCAAAAACTAAAAGATTTAAGGGAAAATCGCAAGACCTACAAATCAAAGGCAGCCATTACCAGCAAAATTTTAAATCAAGAATACAGCCAGAAAGAAGTCGACAATTTATTAAAATATGCAACAACAAATGAAGATATGGAGCATTATTTTTCAGCTAAAATTGACCATGCGGACAAAAATAAACGTGAAGAAATCAGAAGAAAAAGGGATGAATTTGAAAATCGCTATGGCAAAAAACAAATGATTTTCCCAGACTTTGATGGAAATTTAAAAACCAGCCTAAAATGGATGGCATTTTTCTTTATATCAGCATTTTTATATAATTTCCTGCCACCAAAAATATTTACAAACGACATAAGCATGGCATCTTTTTTGCTATTAGGAATGCTTTTTTTAGCAGTTGTCATGGTAAATACCATATTATGGATTGTTCGTACATTAAAATCCTATTGGGCGAAAGATTATATATAAGACTTGAAAATTCAAGTCTTTTTTTATTGAAGAAAATGTGTGTTTTATCAAAGTGTAATTGATAAATTAAAAAATTAGTAAAAAAATATTAAAAATATTAAATTAGACTTTACAAAAATTAAAATTGGTAGTATATTAAAATCAAAAGGAGGCTATCTATGATTAATAAATGTCCAAACTGTGGTGACGAGATGATCATCACATCATATAGATGTAATAGTTGTTATACAGAAGTAAGTGGTGAATTTGAAATTGACAAATTTTCTAGACTTGATAAAGAAGATAAAGAATTTATAGAATTATTTTTACAAAAAAGAGGATCAATCAAAGATGTTGGAGAAGAAATCGGCATTTCATACCCAACAGTTAGAAATAGAATTGATAAGTTAGTAGCAAAACTAGGTGGCAAAATCGATAAAAAAGAAAGCCGTTTAGATATCCTTAATATGCTTGATAACGGCGAAATCACAGCTGACCAAGCCCGTGAATTATTGGAGGAATTAAAAGATGAATGATGAAAAACAATTAATTTTAGAAATGCTTAAAGAAGGCAAGATTACTGTTGAAGAAGCAAATGACTTATTAAGTGCTGTTGGCAATAAAAAAAATCGCAACGAAAGCGACTTTATGGCTAAAATCAACCAATCTATAGAAAGTGTCATCAAAAAAACAACTGATGCTTTCGAATCACTTTCAAATATAGATTTGGAAAATATTGACATCAACCAATACAATATCAAAGGCCAAGTAAATACAAATAAGGAAATGAGAATTGATGATGAAATCAACACAATCAATATCGACATTCCATCAGGCAAGGTTTTAATCGAGCGAGCAAGTGATTCTGCAATCACAATCAACCAAGATATTTGGGCGAAAAAAGGCGAACTTTTAGATTATTTAGATATTGAAATTGTAGAAGATGATTTAAATATCAAAATCAACGAAACTTACCAAAATCTTGAAGCAACTTCAATTATAAAGCTTGCCCTAGGAAAAAATTTATACGAAAACCTAAATATTAACCTTGTAAATGGTAATATCGAAATAGAAGATGTTGATTTTACAGAAACTAGCATTAATTCTATAAATGCAAAAGTAAATGTGATAAATTCCCAAGGAAATATCGACATTCAAAATACAAATGGAAAAGTAGATGTTAAAAATACCAATGGGGATTTAACAATTGATAATGTAAATGGATCTGTATACTTAGCTAATATTAGTGGCGAAAAAGCAGAAATTGATGCAGTTAGCGGCAATATTAGGGTAGATGGATTAAATACTAAAAACTTATTTGCAGACACAGATTCTGGAAATATTAGAATTTACAATATCAAGGATAGCGAAAAAATTGATTTAAACTCAGGATTTGGAAATATAGTAATAGATAGCGAATCCTATAATGGTGAAATAAAAGCTAATGTTTTAAGCCAAGGCCTAAACTTAAGCGACAAATTTAAAAACAAAATGCAAAAAGAAAAAGGCTATGAAGTTTCTACAAATGTCGAAAAATCAGACATAGAAATCTTTGCATCAGCAGCCTTTGGCAGAATAAATTTAAGATAAAAAAAGACCTAACAAGGTCTTTTTTTTATTTAACCAATCCTATTTGTCCTTGGATCATAGTTATTTTTTATATTAGCTGGCATCCATTTATATAAAAGTGGAACTAGAACAAGTGCTAAGATAATGCCTGGAAGTCCTTTTACAAAAGATCCAGTAATAAATGGAATGATGCTGATAGCTTCCATATTAAATATATTAAATACTATTGACGCTACAATCCCAGCTACAATTCTACCTATAATCATAGCTCCGATTAAAGGAAGAAATACATTTTTTTGGTATTTTTCGTAAAAATATCCGGCAAAATATCCATAAGCTCCTAGTTCAAAAACCATAATTGGAACCATAGGCACCATTGGTGGCATGCCAGTAAGTAGGCTTGATAGAACTGGAGTTACTAATCCAATTAATAATCCTGGAATAGGTCCAAGTGTTAAAGCTCCTAGAAAAATAGGAATATGCATTGGTAATAGCACTTGGCCAGGTAGGCCTAAAGTGTGAAATATCATTGGAAATAATATTCCTAAAGCCAGGAAAACTGCTGAATATACTAATTTTTTTGTAGTCATTTATTAAATTTCTCCTTAACTTTTCTTATTAGCTCATCAGCATTGTCAGTGGCTAGTGATAGCTTTTCCATAGGGCACATGCCAGTATTATCCCTATTTCTTATCTCCTTTACTTTTTTATCGTATTCATATTCAATATTTGTATTATCAAGAATACTGATGGCATTTTCTGATATAAGCTGGGCATAAAGCTTGCTTATATTTGCTTCTATCAAAATAAGTGCGGCAGCCCTACCTATTACTTTATCTGCAACAGCTGCACCATCTAGGATTTTTTTATCACTGTCATAGACATCTATAATAGGCAATAAGCCATTTTTATCCGACTTATAAACAACATTATTTTCTTTAACTACAACTATGGAATGCTTATTTTCTAAAAGTGTAGTTTTTGCTAAATCAATATTATTCATAACAATTATTCTAACATAAGTAGGTAATATATTCAAAAGTGATAAGGCATTTAAAAAACTTTTGTTGATATAATTTATCCAGATAATTTTTTATACAAAAAAACAGCCAAGGCCGCTGCCTGACTGTTAGAGCTCTCACTAAGGTTTTTTGCAAAAATTTATGCTAAGAAGAGTTTTTATAATTGTGAGAGAAGCACAAAAGTTTGAGGGTTTAGACTTTTGTACCCGGAAAGGTAAACAGTTGACACAAATTTATTATTAAGGAAGAGTACGCATATGCGATGAAAATTAATCTGTCAGCTTCAAACTGTTCCCTTGGTACTTATATTAATGCACAAATGTTTTACATTTATAAAAGATTTGTAAAGTTAGTGTTAAATTTAGAATTTGTTTAATATTATAAGTAAATTAAAATGTTGAATAATTTATTTAAATGATATAAATTTATGTTGAAATATTATTTCGGATGTTATAAAATAATCTTGAAAAAGTTTTCATATAAGGAGGTAATTGTGAAAAAAAGCATTTTGATATTATCTATAGCTTTACTGTTTCCAGGCGTTTCTTTTGCTTCTGATGCTAATTATAGTAATGAGGATTCAACTAATGAAAACATTATCTATTATGATTATTCCTTTCCCAAAGATATAAGTGAATATGACGATTCCATATTACTAAATTCATCTTTTGCTTTTGATGCAAAAAAAGGGGAAAGCGAAGTTGAAATTGATGATTTTGATGATAGTGAAATTTATTTGAATGGAAAGAAAGTATCAGATCAAAAAGATGTAGATGAAAATATAGCCGACGGTAAGAATTACTTAGATGTGTTAGATTCTAAAGATCAAACTAATGTAAGTATTAAAGCAAGTAAAGAAGAAAAACCTTTAGAAACAAAAAAAGAGACATTGGATAAAGGCACCACTGATTTGCTTGAAAAAATTTTAGATGAAGAAGTTAAAAAAGACTTTGCTGGTGGTCAAATCTCTGTAATGAAAGATAATAAAGAAATTTATAATCATAATTTTGGATATAAAAATAATTATTATAAAGATGGAAAACCAATTGAAATGGAAAAAAGAGATATAGTTGATGATTTAACCATGTTTGATTTAGCTAGTAATACTAAAATGTATGTTACTAACTACTCTCTTCAAAAATTAGTTTATGAAGGAAAAATAAACTTAGATGATAAGGTAAATAAATATTTTGACGATTTTAAAGACTCTGATGATGATATCATAAAGGGAAAAAATAATATAAGTATAAGAGATATTTTGATGCACCAGGCAGGTTTTCCAGCAGATCCTCAGTATCATAATGAAAAATATGATAAGGATGATGGTATAAAAAATGGGAAAAATGACTTGTATTCTCAAAATAAAAATCATACTTTAAATATGATTTTTAAAACACCTCTTAAATATGAACCTGGAAAAGATACTATATATTCTGATGTAGACTATATGCTTTTAGGTTTTATTATTGAAAAAGTTACAGGAATGCAATTAGATGAATATTTCAATGAAAGCTTTGTAAAACCTCTTGAGCTTACTAGAACTACATTTAATCCTTTGGAAAATGGTTTTGAAAGACATGACACAGCAGCTACTGAACTAAATGGAAATACGAGAGATGGTGAAGTTGATTTTAATAATATTAGAAGAGATACAATTTGGGGTCAAGTCCACGACGAAAAAGCATTTTACTCTATGAATGGGATAAGTGGACATGCGGGTTTATTTTCAAATGCCAGAGATTTATCAAAACTTGCTAATATTATGTTAAATAATGGAAAATATGGGGATATTATTTTTTGGGATAAAGAAACTCAAGATTTATTTACTAGACCAAAACAAATCGATCCATCTTATGGTTTAGGTTGGAGACTTATGGGAAATGGTAAGTACGCATGGGCATTTTCCAATCTTGCTAGTTTAAAAACCTATGGTCATACTGGTTGGACTGGTACATTAACAGTTATAGATCCAGTAGAAAATATGGTTATAACTTTACTTACAAATAAGAAAAACTCTCCAGTTTTAAATAAAGAAAAAAATCCAAATTTATTTTATTCAGATCAATCTTTATCAGCAGGCTATGGAGCGATTACAACTTTGCTTTATAAATCATTACAAGAGTCCTCTCCAGAACAAATTATTGCCTTATCAGATGAGCTTTTAAAGGGCAAAGAAAGATTAATTAGAGAAAATGATGACTACTTTAATATTGGTCAAATTAATGATTATATTGTTTTAAAAAATGTAAATGACTATTATAAGGAAGAATATAAGACTCTAATAGAAGTAAATAATATTTTAGAAGAATTAAAAAAAGCTGACAATATTTTAAAAGAAGAAAAACCAAGTCAAAGAGTAACTAGCACACTTTATTCTCCAAATTTAAAACTCGATTGGAACTACAATGTATATCTACCAAAAAATTACAATCCTAAAAAAGCTGGTGGATATCCAGTTTTATACATGTTACACGGATTGGGAGGCAATCATACAAATTTATTGGAGAGATTTGACTCTAAAACTATCTTGGATAAAGTTATTAAAAAAACTGGAAAAGATATGATAGTTGTATTTCCAGATGGATTTAATAGTTTTTATATTGATCAAAACGATGGCATGAAAATGGAGAAAGCTATCATTGAAGATCTAATTCCATATATTGATAAAACTTACAATACAAAAAAATCTAGAAACTCTCGCGCTATTGGAGGGATATCTATGGGTGGATATGGTGCAGCAAGATTTGCCCTTAAGTATCCTGACAAATTTTCAAAAGCAACCTTGATATCTCCAGCTGTTTGGTATAAGCTTGATGAAGATAATAATATAAGAAAAAATAATCACGCTTTTAAAGAAGCTAATAAGCCATGGTCTGATGATTTTTATCAAAAAATGCATCCGGAAACTTATATAAAAAATAATTCTAATGTTGACTTTTATATAAGAACTTCATTAGGTGACTCAACTGTACCATTTAATGATGTAAATAAATTTGTAGATGCTTTAAAACTAAGTAATATTAATACTGAGTTTAAAATAGATTCAAAAGAAAATGAGCACAACTGGAACTATTGGAAAAATATTGCCTATGACTTTTATAAGTGGACAAGTGAATCCTTAGAATAAAATAATAATATACAGGTCTGATTAAATGAATATTTCAGACCTGTTTTTTATTTTTTTGATTAAAATTCTTTTTAAAATTTTAAGGCAATGATATAATATTTCATATTAAGGAAAAAATATGGGATTTGCATTATTTACTTTAAGTGAGCTTTGCTTATTTTTAATTAACAATTTCATAAAATTTAAGGATAATAATAAGAAAAATCTTGCTGCAGGGCTCATGTTTTTTATTATGTTTGCCTTTGCAGCCTTTAGGGGATCAGGAGATGCTGATTATTACAATTATTTGTGGTTTGCCAAAGATATAGGGACAGATTTTTCAAAAGTTTTAAACTTTTCCTATCCAGTGGAGTTTGCCTTTAGGTTATTTTCTTATTTGATAAATACTTTTGGTTTATCAAGGCAATGGATAATTGTGATTATGAATGCCCTTTCCATAATTCCTGTGGCATATATATCTATAAAGAAAAGCAAAAATCCTTTTTTATCCGCAATTATATTTTTGCCAATATTTATCCAATTTGATATGCAAACGGCAAGAACTGCAAGTGCAGTTGGCTTGGGACTTATGAGCATTAATTTTTTTAGTGAGAAAAAATTCTTTAAAAGCTTCTTGTTTTTTGTTTTTGCCATGACCTTTCATAGGGCAAGTGTAATATTATTGCCATTTTTATTTTTTATGGCCTTTGAAATTGGCAGATTTTTTAAAATTCTAACAGCAGGTCTTGCCTTTGTTGCATCAGTTTTTTCAAGCCTTATGTTTAGGATTTTAGCTCAAATCTTATCTGCAATTGGACTGGGACGAATGGCAACTAAGGTTTTAAATTATACCTTTACCGGCCAATTTGCAGGAGCCATGAATTTTTATGACCCAAGAATTATTTTTGCCGCAGCTTTATTTATCACAAGCTTGATGTATTTTAGAAAAAAAGATTTTGGCAAATTTACTATAGAAGAAGCAAGTATAAAGGCCATGTGGTTTGCCCTTTTGGTACTATTAGTATTTAGGTCATCAACTGCTATTGCCTTTAGATTTTCAACCTTTTTTACGATTTTGGAAATTATTTATATACCCCTTGTTTTAGAAAAAATAAAAAATATCGATAAGCTAGGCCGATTTTTAATTGCCCTTGCCATTGTTATTTTTATCATACCCTACGCCATTTTCCTAATGGCCAAGGCCCCAAGTTATGATTTTTTCTTTACAAATTTAAATGCAATTCATTCATTAAAATAGGAGCATATTATGTTAACAACACAAGATATTAGAAAAGCAATCAATAAAAATAAGTGGCTGATTATTATTCCGGCACTCTTGATTGGATTTTTGGCTTATTTTACCCAAAATATTTTGCCAGGAGATTATGAGGCTGAGGCAGTATTAATTGTAACAAGCAATGATGATGAGCCAATTACCTACAATAAGCTAATTTTAAATGAAAAACTTGCCAATGTTTATTCTCAATTTTTGGAATCAGAAAATCTATTTGAAACTGTTTCAGAAAAAATCGATCCAGACTGGGATAGCAAAAAAGTTTCTAAAAACTTTGACTATGATGTCAACCCTCAAGGCGGAGTAATTAGCTTGACATATAAGGATTCAAACGAAAAACGCGCAGAAGATACCCTTACACTTATTGCAGAAGAATTTAGGTCATATGCAAGAAATTATTTGCATATGGAAAATATTGAATATTTACAAAATGTAGTTGTAAGTAAGGCCTCAAAAATCCGTGGAATAATTTTTGCAATCTTGGGCCTGTTTGTAGGGGCCTTGCTAGGAATTTTATTGCTTATCCTTAAAGAACTATTGTCAGATAGGATTTCCACTGCTGATGATATTCGCCAATTAGATTATGAAGTTTTGGCAGATTTAACAAAAGATAAAAATTCTGAGCTTGCAAAAGTTAAAAGAAAAATAAAAACTAAGGGAGCAAATGCAGTAATAGGCCTTGCCCACTTAAAAAATGCAAATACAAAAGTCAATATTGCAGGTGAACTTGCTAATATTTTAAATGGACTTGTAATTAGCCCCGAAAATGAAAAAATTATTTCTGATGAACTTAGGAGACTAAAAGCAAATTATCCATATATTTTAATTAATGAAGCTAACTTTAACAGCCCGGAAGCCATAGATTCGGCTGAATATGAAGATTATAAAATCCTTTTACTTTCAAAAAATGCCTTAAAAAATGATTTGGAAAATGCTGTAAATGAGCTAGAAAGACTGGAAATTGATATTTTAGGGGTGATTTATTATTAAAAAAGTTTTATTATTGCTTTGTCTTTTTTCTCTTACTGCTTGTAAAAATGATGATAATTACAAGGACCAAGATATAAAAATTTATGAAAATAAAAAGCAAGGTCAAAAAGATGATAGCCCACAAATTGGTGGACTTTATGAAGTGAGTCAAAAAACTGATATTTATGCAGATATGGATGAAAAAAGTGCATATGATAAGTTGGATGCAGGATCTGTTGTTAAGATAGTAAATGAAAGTGAAGATGGCTTTATAAGAGTAGAATTTAACGGTGATTCTTTATATATAAAAACAAAATACCTAAAAGAAATATAGGGGCTATCAGCCATTTTATTTTTGCATTTTTTTATAAATGTAATATAATAAATATGCACTAGGGGTGCCAGTTGGCTGAGATCATACCCTTAACCTGGTCAAGGTAATGCTTGCGGAGGAAAGTGTCTAAACCTCTCTAAGTATGTGCAAAAGGAGGTATTTTTTTATGCAAAATAATCAGACAAAATCATCTTGGACTACCAAGATGCTAGTAGAAGGCGCACTTGCAATTGCCTTATCATTTGTATTAGCGCGTTTTACATTATTTAGAATGCCACAAGGTGGAGAAATCACACCAGGCCAAATGATTCCGCTTATCATATTTTCACTTAGATATGGAGCTAAAAAAGGATTTTTAATCGGAGCTGTGTATGGAATCTTAGATATGATTTTTGGTGGATATGTTATTCACCCAATCCAAGCAATCTTAGATTATCCATTACCATATGGGCTAATTGGTCTATCAGGACTTTTCTCAGACCAATTTAAAACAACTCGTTCATTTGCTCCAGTATTAAAAGGTACATTTATTGCAATTATAGCAAGATACGTCACTCACGTATTATCAGGTGTTGTATTCTTCTCATCATTTGCTCCAGAAGGACAAAACGCATTAGTATATTCAATAATTTATAATGCATCATATTTAGCAGTAGAATACGCAATTGCTCTAGTAATACTATTCTTATTAAAAAACTTCATAACAAAAGACTTATTAAATCTATAAGTGAAATAAAATTTGCAACCCATGGAGGTTGCTTTTTTTTTGTACCAAAAATAAAAAAAATAAATATATACTTGCAAAAATAAAAAACAGCTGTTATAATATTATTGTACTAAGATAGTAATACAATAATACAAAAACGGAGGCGCGGATGGAATTTGATTCATCAAGACCAATTTATCTGCAACTTCTAGAAGAATTTAAGGTAAAAATATCAACTGGCCAGTGGGAGCCTGGAGCAAAGATCGACTCTGTAAGAAATCTAGCAAGAGATTATGAAGTAAATCCAAATACAGTTCAAAAAGCACTAGTAGAACTGGAACGAGCTGGTCTAACAGAAACTAGACGAACAGCAGGCAGATTTGTAACAGATGATAAAAACTTAATTTCAAAATTAGAAGACAATTCTTTTTATAAGATAGCAGATGAATTTATAAGTGGTGCAGAAAACTTAAATCTAAAAAAAGATGAAGCAATTAACCAATTAAAACAATATTGGGAGGAGAAAAATGATTGATATAAAAAATTTAACCAAGGTTTATAACGGCAAGGCAGCCCTAGATAATGTAAATTTAACTTTAGAAGATGGGCAAATAGTTGGCATTGTCGGAGAAAATGGATCAGGAAAAACAACCTTACTTAGAATCCTTGCAGGCCTTGAAAGAAATTATATGGGTTTTGTAAAAATAAATGGGCAAAAACCTGGTGGCCATACAAATAGTATAGTTTCCTACCAGCCAGACCACTTGCCACTCGATAAAAATATGAAAATAAATGATGTGGTTAGCATATATGAAAAATTTTATGAAGATTTTGATAGAAATAAGTTTTATAATCTGCTAAAAGGATTTGCCATTTCAAGTGAATTAAAGTTAGGCGAATGCTCAAAGGGTATGCGTGAAAAAGTTCAAATTGCCCTTACCCTTAGCCGAAAAGCAAAAATATATTTATTAGATGAACCAATCAGTGGGGTGGATCCCAAATCTAGAAAAATGGTAATCAATACCATAATAGAAAACTTTGACTATAACGGAATTTTGCTTATATCTACTCATTTGATTTCTGAAATTGAAAAAGTTTTGGATAGGGTAGTTTTTGTAAAAAATGGAAAAATAATCGTAAATGAAAGTGTAGATGATATAAGATTAAATCATCAAATGGGTGTAGAAGATTACTTTACGGAGGTTATGTAATGGGAAAATTATTTGGACAAATTTTTAAGGAAGATATTAAAACTATTATTCTATGGATGTTTTTACCCTTAGCTGCAGTTACAATTTTTTCTCAGCTAATAAGGGTTTTTGAGAGCTCGTTGTTAGTTGGAATTGGATTAGTACTTTCTGGGATACTTTTAGTAGCAGGACCACTTATTGGTATTGCAGTTTTAACAAGAAATGACAATCAAAGATTTTATGGTGATAATGCATCATTTTATTCAGCCTTACCCTTTAGTTCTGCTGAAGTTACAGGAGCAAGATACATCAATTATATATTAATAGGACTTATTATTGCTATATCTATTGTTTTGAATTTCATACTATTAACTATTACCCAATCCAATGCACCATTAAGTTTAGCTGAACTTTTTGGGGAAATCTCAGAACTACTTAGCAAGATAGATATTAGGATATTTTGGGGAGTAATACTAAACTTTTTTATGCTTGGACTTTCATTTGCATCTATGATTATGTTTGCGAATACAGCTGGTCATTTAAAAATATTAGGAGTTTCAAAATCTGCTTCAGCAATTATATTTTCCATAATATTTATAATTGTTGGATATTTATTCACTAAAGTTCAAGGGTGGATTATAGCTGATTATATGACTACTGTTAACTCAGGTGAATTTAGTCTTGAAGTTGCAAATAATGCACCTGTTATGAAGACGGTTATTCTACCAGCCTTATTTAACATATTTGTTGCAGCTATATTTTACATCTTAACTCTTAAAATCCACAAAGATAAATTAAGTGTTGCTTAAATTAGATGCCAAATTGGCATCTTTTTTATTTACAAAAATCCTATAAAGTGTATATTTTTCTTAAATAAAGAAATAAAGGAGATACCATGAAAGATGCCCTTTTTGTCTACAACCCAAACAGCGGCCAGAGGATAATAAATGAATACTTACCTTGGATTATAGACTACCTTAGCGAAAGAGAATATTTAACAAGCGTTTATGCAAGTCAAAGTCGAGGGGATGCTCGCTACATAGTAGAAAAAATGGGCCATCGTTTTGACGAAATCATAGTCAGCGGTGGAGATGGTACCCTTGATGAAGTTATTTCTGCAGTTTGCAAAAGGGAAATTGATCCCCTAATAGGCTACATACCAACTGGATCTACAAATGATTTTTCAATATCATTAAATATCCCAGCAGACATAGAAAAAGCCACAAAAGTTGCTACCCGTGGCTATCAAAAACATATTGATGTAGGAAGGCTAGATGAAAAATATTTTGTCTATGTAGCAGCCTTTGGGACTATTGCCGAGGTTTCTTATAGTACTGGACAAGACATCAAAAATATTTTTGGTCGTTCTGCTTATATTTTTGAGGGCTTAAAGCAAACTTTACCCCTAGTTAACATCCCAGCATATAAAATGGAAGTGGAAGTAGATGGAGAAGTCATAGGTGGGGAATTTATCCACTTTATGGTTACAAATTCTGTTTCTGTTGGAGGGTTTGTGGGTATAACCGGTGAAAATGTAGGCCTTTCTGATGGGATTTTTGAGCTAACTATGGTAAAACGCCCCCAATCTCTGGCTGATATAAATAAAATTGTTTTTGGAATTACAAATAGAAAAGAAAATGATATGCTAATTCTCCGTCAAGGCAGAGAATTTATTGTAAGAACTAATCAAAAAGTAGCCTGGGCCCTTGATGGAGAATACGGGGGATCTACCACCCTTGCCGATATTAGGGTCTTAAAAGAGAAAATTAGGATGAGAACAGGACTTAGAGATAGGGTCTAGGTATTTTGTCAAAACTTTAATTTATTTACTAAAAGGTTCAAATTTGATATAATAATAGTGAGAACCTAGGAGGTAAAAATGTTTAAAATCGGCGATAAAATCGTATACCCAAACCACGGGGCGGGTACTATTGATTCTATTGAAAAAAAGGAATTTTTGGGAGAAGAAAAAGATTATTACATCCTAAAAATGCCAATTGGTTCTATGGATATTTCAATTCCAATAGCAAATATTGACAAAATGCACATAAGGGATGTCATCGGCAAAGAAGAAGGCGATGAAGTACTTAGAATATTGGATGATGAACCAACAGAAATGTCTAGCAACTGGAATGTAAGATACAGAGAAAATCAAGAAATTATTAAGACAGGCGATATTTTCGAAATTGCAAAGATGGTTAGAAATCTTACAATTTTGGATAAGGAAAAAGGTTTATCAACCACAGAAAAGAAATTGTTAAATAGAGCAAGAAGAATTATGGCTAGCGAATTAGTCATGGCAGGTTCTCTAGATAAGGAAAAAGCTGAGAAAATGATAGACGAATCTATCGGACTTTAGTAATCAAGGAGTGTTAATGAAAAGAGTTTTTGAAATTCTTATCACACTAATTGGCCTAGTCCTTGGCATAGTAGTTTTAAATGTATTCAATGCCGCAAGTTTGTTAATTCAACCGAGCGGCATTATATTTATCATTGCTAATGTTATAGCAGGCCTAGTTGGTGGGATAATATTTTATTTATTATTTGCATCATTTGCAGATAAATTTATGACAGGCATTTCAAATATTGAAGGCCAAATGAGCGACATACCGGCAAGCAAACTTATTGTTGGAACAATTGGGGCAATACTTGGTATTTTAATTGCAACTTTAATCTCAAGACCTTTAACCAGCCTACAACTACCTTATGTGGGCAATTCAATTTTTGTGTTATTATCTATTTTATTATATATCGGTTTAGGTTTTTTAGGTTGGAGAGTGGCAGCTAAAAATAGCGATGATTTTGTCAATTTGTTTAAAACCAGCAAAGAAAATAAGGACTTAAAATCAACTTTTAAACTTGATAGAAGCAAAAATCCTGCAAGCCCAAAAGTACTTGATACATCAGTGATTATAGATGGAAGAATAGTTGATATTATTGAAACTGATTTTATAGAAGGGGAGCTAATTATTTCTGAATTTGTCCTAGAAGAGCTCCAACACATAGCAGATAGCCCAGATGACTTAAAACGCGAACGTGGTCGCCGCGGGCTTGATATTGTAAATGCAATTAAAAAATCAGATAAAATAAATCTAAAAATAACAGATCAAGATTATCCAGAAATTAAGGAAGTGGACAGCAAACTTTTAAAACTTGCCATGGATCTGGGAGCAAAAGTCTTTACAAATGATTACAACCTAAACAAGGTGGCAGATGTCCAAGGCATCCCGGTTTTAAACATAAATGATTTGGCAAATGCCCTAAAACCAGTAGTAATTCCAGGTGAACGAATGAGAATAGACGTCATCAAGGAAGGAAAGGGCAAAAATCAAGGTGTAGGATATCTTGACGATGGTACAATGGTAGTAGTAGAAGATGGGGATAAATTTATCGACCAAACTATAAATGCTGTTGTAACCAGTGTTTTACAAACTTCTGCAGGACGTATGATATTTGTAAGAAGCGAAGAGGATTAAATGTTTGATGGCAAATTTTTATCAGCTATAATCACATCCGCAGGTTCAGGCAGGCGTATGAATAGCGATATTAACAAACCTTTTTTAAATATCGATGATAAAAAAATAATCGAACGTACTTTAGAAACTGTAACAAGTATTGAAGAATTTGACGAAATAATTTTAGTAATCAGAAAAGAAGATGAAGAGATTATCAAATCAATACTAAAAAATGACAAATTTTCTAAAAAAGTAAACTATGTTTTTGGTAGCAGCACTCGCGAGCTATCGACATTTGAAGGACTAAAAGCCTTAAATAAAGATTGTGAATTGGTCTTAACCCACGATGGGGTAAGACCTTTTGCAAGTAGACAGCTTTTTTATAATACACTAAAGGAGCTAAAAAATTATAAGGCAGTAATAACTGCAACAAAAACAAAAGATACAGTTAAAATTTTAGATGAAAACATGGTTGTAGATTTTACGCCAAACCGTGCCTTTGTCTACAATGTTCAAACTCCCCAAGCCTTTGACAAAAAAACTATATTTACCATGTATGAAAAATACGTAAAAAGTGAATTTAAGATAACTGATGACAGTCAATTATTTGAGTTTTTTGATAGGGAAACACCAGTAAAAGTGGTTGAGGGAGAATATTCAAATATCAAAATTACCACAAATGAAGATATACTTTTTGCAAGAGCATATATTAAAAAACAAGAAGAAACTGAGGAAAATAAATGAAAATTGGTATAGGCTATGACGTTCATAGGCTAGTAGAAAATAGAGATTTAATCCTAGGCGGCATCAAATTTGATTATGAAAAAGGCCTTTTGGGCCATTCTGATGCAGATGTTTTGACCCACGCCATTATGGATGCAATTTTGGGAGCCTTAGGGCAAAGTGATATTGGAAAATTATTCCCAGATACAGATCCAAAATACAAGGACATTTATTCCATAGACCTACTTGACCATGTGGTTGAGCTTATGGACCAAAGGGGCTATAAAATTGGTAATCTTGATACAGTTATCATCTGTGAAATGCCAAAAATAAGCCCAAGGAGAGATGAAATCAAAAACTTATTAGCAGAGCATTTAAAAACAGCTCCAGAAAATGTATCTATCAAGGCTTCTACAAGTGAAGGCCTTGGATTTACTGGACAAGGACTGGGAATTGAAGCTCGTGCTGTTGTAATATTAGAGGAGAAATGATGCGTAGATTTATAGCTAGCGAATCAGTAACAGAAGGTCACCCAGATAAGGTTTGCGATAGGATTTCAGATGCAATCCTTGATGAGTGCTTAAAACAAGATAAAAATGCAAGGGTAGCCTGTGAGACAGTAACTTCAACAGGTTTGGTATTAGTTGTTGGTGAAATTTCTACAACAGCTTATGCCCCGGTGGAACAAATTGTACGTCAGACTATAAAAGAAATTGGCTATGATGATCCAAATATTGGTTTTGATTATTCAAATGTAGCCGTTCTTACTTCCCTAATTGAGCAATCATCAGACATTGCCCAAGGGGTAAATAGTGCCCAAGAATTTAAATCAACAAATGATAAATACGACCAAATCGGTGCAGGTGACCAAGGAATTATATTTGGTTATGCGGACAATGAAACTGAAGAATATTTGCCAGTTTCTATAAATTATGCCCACAAACTTGCCCAAAGACTAACAGAAGTTCGTAAAAATAAAGTACTTGACTACCTAAGACCAGATGGCAAAACTCAAGTAACTGTAGAATATGATGATGATAAATTAGTTCGTATTGACAATATAGTAATTTCTGCCCAACATACAGAAGATGTAAGCCTTGAACAAATTAGAGAAGATATCATAAATGAAGTTATAAAAAAAGTAATAGATCCTTCACTCATAGATGAAAATACTAAAATTTATGTAAATCCAACAGGCAAATTTGTAATTGGTGGGCCAAAAGGCGATAGCGGGCTTACTGGTAGAAAAATAATTGTGGATACCTACGGTGGATATTCAAAATCTGGTGGTGGAGCATTTTCTGGAAAAGACCCTACAAAAGTAGATAGGTCCGCAGCTTATATGGCAAGATATGCAGCTAAAAATATGGTTGCAGCTGGCCTTGCTGAAAAACTTGAAATTGGTATTTCTTATGCAATTGGTGTTGCCCATCCACTTTCAATATTTGTAGACAGCTTTGGTACAGGCAAATATGATGATGAAAAATTACTAGAAATTGTCAAAGAAAACTTTGACTTTAGACCACAAGCGATTATAGATAATTTGGACCTATTAAGGCCAATTTACAAAAATACCTCAAGCTATGGGCATTTTGGTAGAAATAATCCAGAATTTACCTGGGAAGCCCTTGATAAGGTAGAAGAGCTTAAAAAATATTAGGAGAAAAAATGGCAAGGATTAGAAGAAGTGTAGCTATAGACCTTGGTACAGCCAAAGTTTTAGTTTTTGTAAATAACAAGGGAGTGGTCCTTAGTGAGCCATCAGTAATTGCTGTTGATGTTTTAAAAGATGAGATACTTGCTGTGGGAGATGAAGCAAAAAAATTAGTCGGTAGAACACCAGGAAATGTAAAAGCAGTTATGCCGTTAAAAGACGGGGTTATAGCGGACTTTCCATCCACTGAACGCATGCTAAAATATTTTTTAGATAAGTCATTAAGCAAAGCTCTATTAAAACCAGACGTTCTAATTTGTGTACCAAGTAGGGCAACTCAAGTAGAAAAAAGAGCTGTCCTTCAGGCAAGTGAAAATGCTGGAGCCCACAGGACATATTTAATCGAAGAAGCCCTTGCAGCAGCAATTGGTGCTGGAGTTGATATTACAGATGCTGGCGGAGAATTAATTGTAGATATAGGTGGGGGTACTACTGATATTGCAGTGATTTCTATGGGTCAAATAATTGCTAGTACATCAGTGCCAGTGGCAGGACTTACATTTGATAATGCAATTAAAGATTATATTAGGAAAAGATATGGACTTTTACTTGGAGATAATAAGGCTGAAGAAGTAAAAATTGAGGCTGGAAATGCAGAGATTGATGGATCTATAGAAGTTACTGGGCGAGAAATTGCTACAGGACTTCCACAAAAGGTTTTTGTTCCGGTAGGAGAAATTGAACTTGCAATCAAGCCTTATGTTGATTTAATTGTAGATGGGGTAAAAAAAGTATTAGAGGTAACTCCTCCAGAACTTGCAGCAGATATTTACGAAAAACAAATAATCCTGACAGGTGGTGGGGCTTATACCATAGGCCTACGCCAAAGATTGGCTGAAAAATTCCAAATAGATGTAAATATTGCGGAAAATGCTGACCAATGTGTAGTAATTGGTACAGGACGCGCCCTTACATGGCTTGATGAAATAGACCAAAGCGCTGATGATTCCGTAAAAGCTAAGCAAAAAGAGTTAGAAAGTAATGAAAAACTAAGGAGAAGATAATGACAAAAACTTTAGTAATGGTTAGACACGGCCAAAGTGAATGGAACCTTGCAAACAAATTCACTGGATGGGTAGATGTTGATTTATCAGAAAAAGGCCAAGAAGAAGCAATTGAAGCTGGTAAAAAAATTAAAGAAGCAGGTATAGTATTTGACCACGCTCACACATCGATTTTAAAAAGAGCAATCAAAACTTGTAACTATGTACTAGAATATTCTGAACAATTATTTGTGCCGGTAGAAAAATCTTGGAGACTAAACGAACGTCACTATGGTGCCTTACAAGGACTTAATAAAGCAGAAACAGCGGAAAAATATGGGGATGAGCAAGTTCATATTTGGAGAAGGTCATATGATACACTACCTCCAACTCTTTCTGAAGAAGAACAAGAAAAGCAATTAAATATGAGACAATTTAAGAATCTGCCAAAAGATGTAATTCCAACGGCAGAAAACTTAAAAGTTACTCTAGAAAGAGCATTACCATATTTCTTTGATCATATTGCACCACAACTACTAAAAGATGAAACAATCCTAGTAGCAGCTCACGGAAACTCACTAAGGGCATTAGCAAAACACATCGAAGGTATCTCAGATGAAGATATTATGGACTTAGAAATCCCAACAGGTCAACCCTTAGTTTATGAACTAGATGATAATCTTAAAATGATAAAAAAATACTATTTATAAAAATAATTTAAAGGGCTTGCTAAAAGCAGGCTCTTTTTTCTTGACAAAGTCCAGTCAAATTTGTATTTTATATACAGATGATAAAAATTTATATAAAAAAATCTTTACATTGTCTTATTAAAAGGCTATAATTATGGATAGAAAAGGAGGAGATATGAAAATAGCATCAGTTGAATATGAAAATGGTGTTTCATCTCTCTTAAATTCCCAGTTTGATAAAAACGAAGTAGTTATACATAAATTTGAACAAATGGAAGACCTTATAGGTCTTGATCTTAGCGAATACGATTTGATTTTGGTTGATATGACCTATAATAAATGTCTCCAGGTAATTCAATACATAAAACAAACAACTACTACACCTGTTATTTATCTAACAGAGAGAAACGCAGATAATCCTTACGAGCAAGAGCTAGATGACAAAGACTTTGTCATTCATTCAAATACTCGTGAGGAATTTATTAATTCAGTTTTTGAAAAAGTAGAAGAAATCAATGATACAAACATTGTCCGCCTTGGTTTTTGTACAATGGAGGAGGATAATGGAATATTTAGGATTGGAAATGACATTCTAGACCTTACAAAATTTGAAATAAGTATTTGCTCAGTTTTAATTTCAAATATGGGCAAGGTTTTAAGCAAGGATGATATTGTGGAAGCCATGAACAAAAAAGGCATGAAGACCACAGAAAGGTCTGTAAGAGAGCATATCAGAAAAATTCGTTTAGAATTTAAAAAGGCTAATCTAAATCCTATAGAAACAATTAATCGCAAGGGTTATAAGTGGGTTTTGGATAGTTGTAATCCAAATGATTAATTTTGTGAAATTGTTTTCAAATTTATTTGATATTGGATTGTGTTTGTGATATAATGTTGTCAAGAACTAAATAGATTAAAAGTCCATACGGTAATAGGTAATCATCTTGGCGTTTGTGGTAATTCCGTGCCTAATTGGCACGAGTCCTCTATACGCCGGATAAGTTTCCTCGGGCGTGCCGTCCTGCGGCCACTCCGTGGAGGGTCCTCCATTAGCCGGACGGGCTTGTTTCGGGGTAAGGTGAAATTCCTAAACCGGCAGTTATAGTCTGCGAGCCATTTTTTGGTTGATTTGGTGCAATTCCAAAACCGACAGTTATAGTCTGGATGGGAGAAGTATATATTTTTTTGTATTTTTTTCGTGCCCCAAGATCAGGGCATTTTTTATTGCCCACTTTAGGAGGTAATTATGATTCAAAGAAGAAGTAAATCGTTTAGTTTAGACAGAATGGTAAAAGTTGGTATTTTGGCGGGTATATCATATTTATTGATGTTTATTCAATTGCCTATTCCAATAGCTCCACCTTTTATGAAAGTTGATTTTGCTGATGTTCCAGCACTCATTGGTGGCTTTGCTATGGGTCCTTGGTATGGGGTTTTAATCCAGCTTATTAAAAACGTCCTTAACCTTTCAAAGACTATGACAGGTGGGGTTGGGGAATTATCTAACTTTGTTGTAGGATCTACCTTTGTTTTGGTATCATCACTTATTTACCGCAACAAAAAAACTCGTAAAAATTCTATTCTAGCCTTAATTTTGGGTGTGATTGCTATGAGTGCGGTTGCAACTTTATCAAATGCCTTTGTAGTTTTCCCAATCTATAGCAAGGTAATGAATATAGACCTTGAAGCCTTTGCTGGTATGATTCCTGGAAACTCACTGGTTAAAAATTATATTACACTTATGATTTTTTCAGTAGCTCCATTTAATATTATAAAAGGTGCTATCGAATCAATCGTAACTCAAATACTATACAAACGCATATCACCATCACTTAAATTTTAAATTTAAAATCATCCCTAGCTTATCTAGGGATTTTTTTATTATAAATAGTATAATACTTAAGATAAAGAGGATTTATGATTATAAATAATTTAAATGAAATGAGGGACTTTGCACATAAATTTGTATCCCTTTTAGAAGATAATGATGTTATAAATTTAATAGGAGATATGGGTGCTGGCAAAACCACCCTTACTAATTTTATTGCTGAGTATTTTAATATAGATGACAGCTCATCTCCAACCTTTTCTATTGTAAATATTTATGAGGGAGATAAAACCATCTACCACCTTGATTTATATAGGCTTGAAGATCCGGATGAGCTTTTAGAAATCGACTTTGAAACATATTTTTATCCAGATAATGCCATTACCTTTATAGAATGGGCAGAAAATGGAGGAGATTTTTTGCCAAATGACATGATAAACGTTGAGATTTCAAAAATTGATAGTAATACTCGTGAGATTAAAATTCTAGCTGATACAAAAAGGGGGCAAATGATAAATGAATATTTTAGCAATTGACACCTCAACTATGATTTCTACTGTAACTATTGCAAGTAATAATGAAATTATTGGGGATTTTAATGTAAACCAGCAAAAAACTCACAGTGAATCCTTGGTTCCTATGATTGAAAATTTATTGGATTTATTAGGGATGACTATCAAAGACATAGATGCCTTTGTTATCTCTGAGGGGCCAGGATCTTTTACAGGTCTTAGAATTGGTATGACCGTTGCAAAAACTTTGGCGCAAGTAAATGAAAAAAAACTTATACCAATTAGTACGCTTTTGGCCCTTGCAAATAATTCTTCAAGTGAAAAACTAAAAGTACCTATGCTAGATGCTAGAGGAAATAGGGTTTATGCAGCAGTTTATGATAAGGATTATAATGAAATTATAAAAGAAGACCTTTATGAGATAGAAGATTTTATTAAACTTGTTGATGATTTAAAAGAGGAAGTAGAGCTTATAGGAGAAATCAGCGGAAAATATTGTGAGCAATTTAAAAATGCCCACACTTTGCCTATAAATTTTAATAATTGCATTGGTAAGTCTCTTATAAGATTAGGGCTTATTCATATAAATGATAGCCCAGATTTGTTTGAAATTAGCCCAAATTACCTTAGAAAATCCCAAGCAGAAAGAGAATACGAGAAAAAGAACAAGGTGTAAAATGATTAGAAAAATGGAAATTTCAGATGCAGATGAGGTTTATAATATAGAAAACCAGGCATTTTTTGAACCGTGGTCTAAAAAGAATCTTATAAAAGATTTGAAATCTAATTCATTTTTAAATCATTATGTTGCAGAAGTAGACGGCAAGGTGGTTGGTTTTTATATATCAAGCCATGTAATGGATGAGGCGGAAATATTTACCATAGCAGTGGATCGTGATTTTCAAAAAAAGGGAATTGCCACTAGCCTCTTAAACCACCTAGTAGAAACAAGTCTTTCAAAAAATATAAAAGAAATTTGGCTAGAAGTTTCTACAAAAAATACTGCAGCCATCAATTTATACAAAAAATTTGGTTTTGAAGTAATGGGCATTAGAAAAAATTATTACCAGAAAATTGGCGAAGATGCCTACAATATGAAAAAGGAATTGTAATGACAGATTTTTATACTATGGGGATTGAAACCAGCTGTGATGACAGCTGTGTAGCAATTCTAAAAAATGATAGAGAGCTTTTAATAAATTTAATATCATCGCAAATTGACATCCATACACTTTTTGGTGGGGTAGTCCCAGAAATTGCAAGTAGAAAACATCTAGAAGCTATAAATCCTTTGATAAAAAAAGCCTTGGATGACACAAATCTGACCTATGAAGATATAGATTTGATTTCTGTAACCAAGGGTCCGGGACTTATGGGCTCACTTTTGGTCGGAATTTCTGCAGCAAAGGCCTTATCCCTTGCAACAAATAAACCAATGATTGGTACAAACCATATGCAAGGCCATATTTGTGCAAATTACCTTGCCCACAAGGATTTAGAACCACCATTTGTAACCCTAGTAGTAAGTGGTGGCCACACTTATCTAGTAAAAGTAAATTCTTATACAGATTATGAAGTTGTGGGCAAAACTCGTGATGATGCAGCAGGTGAATCCTATGACAAAGTTGCAAGAAAAATGGGGCTTGGCTATCCAGGTGGTCCAAAAATTGATAAACTTGCCAAAGAAGGAAATGGATCTGCCATAGATTTTCCAAGGGTAAGACTTGAAAAAGATTCATATGATTTTTCTTTTTCAGGACTTAAAACAGCGGTCTTAAACCATATGAACCAAGAAGAACAAAAGGGAAATGAAATCAATAAGGCAGACCTTGCTGCAAGTTTTCAAGAGGCAGTTGTGGATGTTTTGGTAGAAAAATCCATGCGACTTTTAAAAGAAACAGGCTTTGACAAATTTGCTCTAAGTGGCGGAGTTGCAGCAAATAGTAGATTAAGAGAACGTATGGCAGAAGAATGTGCCAAAGAAAATATCAAATTTTATTATCCATCCCTAGAACTTTGCACAGACAATGCAGCAATGATTGCCATGGCAGGATATTTAAACTACCAAGCAGGCGAAGAATCTGATAAATTTATGAAAGTTTACCCAAATTTAGAAATTTAAGATATAATATAAATTATGAGAAGAAAAAGAAGTGAAAGCATAGACTTATTAAAAAAATATAATAAAATGCAAACAGCAAGTTCTGTAATTTGGATACTGGCAGGTATCGGAGTATTAGTTTTTGGGATTTATTATAAAGAAATCTTTGAGATTGTATTTGGTATCCTTGCCTTTATTTACGGGATAGCTGTCTTAAGAATTAGAAATGTAAGTCTAGGGGCAATAGCAAGAAATGAAAGGAAAAAATTAAATCTTTTGATCATTGCAATTGTAGTATTTTCACTAGTAAATCCAATAGGAAATATCCCTGTAATCTACGATTTATACAAGAGAGATTACATTTTAAGAGGAGGATTTGATGAAAAATAAGATTAAGATTTTTTGTCTAATCCTCGTTTTTATGCTTACAAATACATCTTGTGCCAAAAGAAGATTAGACCAACTAGAAGCAAGGCGCACCCAAACAATTGTAGAAGATGGGGGATTTAACGGAAAAGATGATGTTTTTTACCCAGATAATATCGACAAATACGATATAGAATCATATTTAAAATGGTACAAAAACCTACAAAATCCACCACAATTACAATTGCCAGCCCCAGAAAATCCAAAGGCGCTTACAAATAAGCAAATGATAGAGGACTTTAATTATGTTTTTAATGAATTAAAGGCAAATTATCCATTTTTCGGAGTTTTAAAAAGGGATTACAATATTGATTTTTTAGGCTCTTACAAAAAATATTTAAAACGTATAGAAAATGCAAAAACCGACCAAGAATTTATCGACGAAATGACAGGAATTATGGGAGAGCTAAACAACTCCCATGCGAGGATTGCAGACACCGTCTATGTAGAAAATACCTTAAAATATTATTCTAAAAATTGGAATACACCATCAATTTATTATGAATTTTTGAAAATGAATAAGCAAGTAGTTAGAAACCGCTACGATTTAAAAGGCGAGCAAACTCGAGATTCAGAAGGCGAATCTCAAAAAAGGGCCCTATCATTTATAAACAAAAATAAAACTACAAATCTAACTTTAGAAAGCCCAGCAGAAGGCATAGCCCTTTTAAAAATAAATTCTATGGTTGACCCAGAAAAATTTAGCCAAGATGAGGCGATTTTAGATGAGTTTTTAAGAAATAAACACCTTTATAAGGCGCTAATAATAGACATCCGTGAAAACTACGGGGGCAATATGGATTATTGGCAAAAATTCCTTTTACCAAAAATCCTAAAAAGCCCAAAATCAGTAACTAACCACTTATTTTTCAAAGACTCAGATAGGGCCAAATTAATCTTAGCAGATGATACCTTAAATATCGAAACCCTAAAAAATGTTGATATTTCAGGGGTAAAGCTAGAACATTCAAGTGATCTTAAAAACTTTGACTACTATATAAAAGACACGATTACAGTAAATCCAGATGAATCTAAAAAAGAGTATGGATTTGAAGGAAATATTTACCTAATGGTTGATAAAGCGGTATTTTCAGCCGCTGAAGGCATGGCAAGCTTTATGAAAAATTCTGAATCAGCAAGCCTAATCGGCCAAACAACCGGAGGAGATGGGATAACCCTAGGAGTGATAAATGATGTTATGCCAAATTCAGGCCTAGTTTTTACCTATACAAACACCCTAGGCTATGCTCCAGACGGCACAATAAATGCAGAAAAACGCACAGTCCCAGACATACAATCAGAATCCTTCAGAAACTCTATAGAAACAATTCAGGAAATAGAAGCTGGGAATTTCTAAAAAATAAAACTCGAATCAATATGATTCGAGTTTTTTATTTGTATTTTTTTAGGATAATGAGTCCAGCTAGGGAAGAAAATATTACTGGGTAGATTAAATTTAAATTACTTACCCCAGTTTTTACATTACTTGCAGCCTTTACATTGGAAGAATTAGGCTGAATAATTGTGGATGTTGTTGTCTCTTTAAGTATAGGCCTTGATGGGTTAGTAGTTTCTTGACTTACAGGATTTGTAACAATTTCTTTTCTTGAATCTGGATTTTGGGTATCTTTCTTATTTTCTAATTTTTCTGTGCTAGGCTCTTTTTCTACATTTTCATAAATTTCATAGTCTTCGCCAACTTCACCGTTATTATTTCTATCGACCATAAAAGGATAAATCCAATCTCTGTCCTTTTTAATGGGAATAGAAAATTTACCAGATGCTTTTACTTCATCGAGAGTTAAAGGATATTTGCCATCTGTATTCATCTCATCCAATTCTTTTTTCTTTTCATCAGTTAAATTTAAGTAAGCATCACGAGTTTTTTCGTTTTTGTAAAAAACTGATGAGTATAGGTCATCATTTGCTTGTAAATTTTCATCCTCTTTTGCGAAATTTTCCTCATATGGTTTTGGGTAAGGATTTCGGTCATCTTCATTTATCAAACCATCATTATTTTTATCATACATAAAAGAATAAAGCCAGTGACTTTTATCTATTGGTAAGTTATAATTTTCACTTTTTTCTAATTCTTCTATAGAAAGATAAGCATCACCGTCAGTATTCATAGCATCTAACTCTAATCTTTGCTCATCTGTTAGGTTTTCGTAAAAAGAACTGGTGCGATTTTTAATATAAAAAATAGAATCGTATTTATATTTACTAGTACTGTCCTTATTTACAATTTTTATATCTTCATCATCCTGAATAAAAACAGGGTCATATATAAATTTTGTTTCTGGATAAGTAAGTTCTGGCTCCTCTTTTTTAGTTATTGGCGTTTTAGAAGTTGGGTCTTCTTCTATTTTACTAAAAGATTCCTTATCCTTATCGGGGATAAAATTTCTTACCCACTCTAGATCATCCTCATAAACTAAATTTGCTTTCTTAATTTCAATTAGATCTATAAAACCATTTTTATCAGCGTCTAATTCTTTTATAAATCTTCTTTGATCAGGGCTAGCTTTCCTGTAGGCTTTGGTTAGCGAATTATTTTTAAAAAGTTTTTCTGTTTCTGCTTGCCATTCGCCAACCATTCCGTCTTTATCCTTGTCGTGCATAAATTGGTAGGGGAATTCGTAAAAAAATATAGGAAGTATATACTTTTTGCTTGCCTCTAATTCACTAATGGTTAAAAAATTTCTATCATTAGTTTTCATATTGTCCAGCTCTTCTTGTAAAGACTTATCAAGATTTAAATAGGCAATTGTATACTTAGGATTCTTGTAAAAAACTGAGTCAGTATCGACATCATCTAAATTCATGTCTTTTAATTGGTCTATTTTTTCTATTTCATTTATGAATTTATGGTAGGCAAAAGTTGTTGCATCATCATCTTCTGAGTTAAAGCCTAAATAATCATGAGCATTTTCTATTGCTACATGGTATAGATTTTTAAAGTAATCATCAAAAGTTTGGTAAGCTACTGATGTAACAGTTTGATCGATTAGTTTTTTTAAGTCATCAGCACTGTAAGTAGTATCTTTTTCTGGCAGGGATAATTCTAATGCCTTGCTATAATCTGTAATATTATCTTCACTAGCATAAGAAGTATTAGCACAAAATACTAACCAAGCTAGGAGGCTTGCTCCAATTAATTTTATTTTATTCATTATCTACCTCTCTACTATAATGGTAGCTTAAATAAAAATTTTTGCAATAAAAAAACCCCTCAATCCGAATTCCGGATTTTGGGGCTTAGCTCACTTATCTTAACTTGATTTTTATTTTTTGTTTTTTTGATTTTTATTTAAGAAGTAATATGCACCAAGGGCTATTACTAGGATTGCAACTACATAGCCTAGGCTTTCTATACCTGTTTTTACAACGCTTGCTGCATTGGTATTTTCTCTTGGCGCTACCGTTTGGTTGGCTTCTGTTTCGTTAAATTCTTCTTTATCATCCTCAGTATCTTCGTTTGTATCTGTGTCTTCATCATTTAATTCTGGAGACTTGGTTTTGTTGTCGATAGTTACAGTTTTTGGTACTTCCTTTTCTTGGTTTTGATTTTCTGAATCTTTATTTACTTCAGCATTAGTATTTTCTGCCCCGTTATCTTTTTTATTATCATCAGCATTTGATTCACTTAATGCTTTTTCTGTAAATGGATACAGCCAAGAATCAGATCCTAAATCTGCTGTGTAATTTGCAGATGCATCTAGCTCATCATTTGAAATCTTGCCGTCTTTATTGGTATCTATAGCATCTACTTCTCTTTTTTGAGCATCTGACAATTCTTTGTATTTGCTGTTTGTTTTATCATTTTTTAAAAATGCAGATTCGTTTTGGCTGGCAGATGAACCTGAATTTTGAGATGGATTTTCTATTGTTTGGCTTTCTTCAAGCAGTGTTTCATTAGCTGAATCTGTGTTTCCTGCAATAAAATCTTGGTTTTTTATTTCTGTTTCATCGTGAGATATTAAAGTCTCTGGAATTTGATAATTTTCTTTGTCAGAACTTAGTAGGAAATCATCTAAAAGCTGTTTTGCTTTTTCGTTTTCCTTATTTTCTCTAGCTAATTTTAAAAGCTCATCGTATTTTGCTTTTAGATTATTATCTGCCAAGTAGTAAGCCTTTGAATTTTCTATTGCTTTTATATTTTGCTCTAGATTTTCATTTTTTTCTGTATTTTCATCTGCAAAAAGAATTCCATTATCGATAAAGTTTTTTGTTTCATTTTCTATATTTTTTATTTCATCATCTGATAGGACTATGGGATTTTCTTTTTGATTTTGTCTAATTAATAGCTTTAAGTATTCGCTTTGGTCATTAATTTTGCCAAGGTCATCGCCATTTAAAATTTTTTTGCTATCTTTGATAACTTCAGCAAAGTTTTGGCCATCAATTTTGTTGATTAGCTCGATATTTGCTTTTAGATCATAGCGAAGTTTGTATTCTTGACCAAATTTACCTGCTAAATCTTGTAAATTTTTTTCTAAGTCAGGATTTAGATTACTATCATTATTTTTTTGGTCTATTAGATTATTGTAGGCTTCAATCTCATTTTTTGAGGCCTGGTCAAAATTTTCTAATGTATTTATATTTTGAATTTTTACCTGGTCTTCACTTGCAAATGCGTTGGTAAGCGGAGTTGCTAGGCCAATAGCAAGGGATAGGGCTAGGATTTTTCCGTAATTTTTAATTTTCATAATATACTCTTTCTCTTTACACTTCTTTATACTATTATATTAAAAAATAAGGATTTTTCAATCAAAAAAAGCCAGAACAAATTGTCCTAGCTTTTTATTATCCTTTAAGCCCTTCAGCTTGTCTTAGCATATTTTCTACAACTATGTCGTGGATCTCTCCAAGACTTGCTGCATATTCTAAGATTTCCCAAGGTTTGTTTGTGTGAAAATGGATTTTGATTAATTCCTCATCACCTACTGCTAAAAGACTGTCGCCTTCAAAGTTTTCTGTGATGTGATCAAAGATTTCATCTTCATCCAAGTCTTCGCCTGCTATTAGCATTTGTGTATCAAATTTAAAATCTCCTATATCTACCATATTTCCTCCTAATTACTATTTCCTTTTGTTAAATTTCTTTTAAGTTCATCTTCTAGCCTAGCAATCTCTGCTTGGGCCAAAGTCCTATTTTTCTTACCCTCGATTTGGATATTTCTAACTTCTTCTATTGTAGAAATAAGCTGGTCATTGGTATGTTTTATTGTATCAAGGTCTATAATACCACGCTCTGTAGCTTTTGCAGTTTCTATAGTATTTTGTTTTAGAGTATCTGCATTTTTTCTTAAAAGCTCATTGGTTAGGTCGGTTACCCTTTTTTGAGTGGCTATGGCTTGGTTGGTGTGGTTCATGCCAAGGGCTAGGACCATTTGGTTTTTCCAAAGCGGAATGGTATTTACAATTGTAGTTTGAATTTTTTCTGCCATTATAGAATTTGATGATTGAACCATCCTAATTTGTGGAGCCATTTGTATAGAAACCATACGGGTTAGGTCCAAATCGTGAAGTTTTTTCTCAAAACGATTTGCCTGTGCCTTTAGGTCATTTACTTTTTGGGCATCTAATGGCAAGTTTGATTCTTTGGCTTGTGATTCAAGTGCTGGGATTTCACTTGCATATGTTTCTTTTAATTTACGATTCCCAGCCTCAATGTACATGGTAATTTCTTTGTAGTATTCTTCGTTTAAGTCATACATCTGATCGAGCATAGAAATATCTTTCATCAGGGTTATTTGATGGTTTTCTAGAGTTTTTGCTACTTCATCTATATTTTTTTCTGCTGATCGGTAGCGAACTTTTAAATCTTCTACCTTGTTTGCTTGTTTTTTCAAAAATCCAAGGGGACCAGAAGCTTCTTCACGCTCCATATCGCGTATGTCCATAACAACAGAATCAAGCAAGCCTCCAATCTCTCCTAAGTCCTTATTACGAACTGTATCTAAGGTTTTTTCTGAGAAATTTGAAATCTTTTTTTGAGCACCTGATCCATATTGGAGGATGATATTTGTATCATCCAGGTTAATTTTTTTAGAAAAATCATCTATCATTTTTTCTTCTTCGGGAGAAAACTTAACATTATTTTCTACCAAATCAGGATTTTCATTGCCTATATTATCTAATTTGCTATCATTTTCATCAGCGCCATCTAAAGTTAATTTTATATCACTCATTGATTACTCCAATCGTCTTCTGCATAACCTTCTTGGTTTAATAGTAAATTTATTGTGTCAATATCAGTTTTTATATCCATGGCCCTATCTGATAAAAGTTCTACTTTGATTTTATCAAAGGCTGCGCCGATGGTAATTATAGATTCATTGATTTGATCCATAGAATTTAAAATTTTGCTATCATTTGTACGCATCATCTCAAAATCATAATAAGTCTCTACTAGTTTTGCAGTTGTAGGCAAATAGTAGTCGGCAAACTTGTTTAGGGCATAGGACTTATCTGGATATTTTTCTACAATATTTAAAATATCAGTCGAATTTTTTAATATCTTATCTACATTTTCCCTAAAATCTTTTTTGCTAATTTTGGATTGACTTAACTTTATTTCTTCAATATAGTTTTTACCCTGATTTAAGATTTCCTTTGCCCTTTCAGCTGACAAGTCTTCTACTAAAACTTCATCTTCTTCATATGATTTTACTCTAGGCTCTGGGATTTCTTTTTTCTTTTCTTTATATAATCTAAAGGTAGGAATGTCTAGGATAAAAAGAGAATCATCCTCAACTATACGAGCTTGGTAAAAATATCCTCGCTTCATCATTTTTGTAAGGTCAGATACAGTTTTTTCTTCACTTTGGGCAACAGAACTTGCCAAATCTCTTATAGAAATAACTGTATTGTTGCCAAGTTCTCTTAAAAATCTTACATAATTATTTGTAAGTCTAAAATATTCTTTGGAAGCTCTCCATGTAGTATAAGGCACTGCAATACTTAATAATCCAAACAATATTGTCATTATAAAAGGGAAAAAGCCTCTAAAATTTACAAATTCTGAAAAGAAACTAATAGTTATTATGGGCAAAATTATTCCACTTATAATTGCCCCTGCCTGCCAACCCTTGGCCTTTGAAAGCTCTGGAGGTTTTTGGGCACAGACTTCCTTATTTCTTGTTTGGGGTAAGTTTTCATCTTTTTCATTAGCTTCTGTAAATTTTTTTAGGGTAGAATTTACCGATTTTTTAATTGTTTGACCGATTTCGTAAAAGTCTATATCATTAAAATCAAAATTATTTTTATTATCACTCATAGGCACTCCTTGTCTACATATTATCATACCCTAAATATTAATAAATTTAAATCAACTTTCAATTTATATCAAATTAGTCATCTAAATCAATTATCTTATCAAAACTATCCTTAATATTTGTTAAACTATTGCGATTACCAAAGGCTACTAGATTATCTTTTTGCATGGATTTTTCAAATAAATCACTATATGCCTTTATATCATCAAGTTTTGCGTTTTTTATCTGTCCTAAAATCTCTTCTGGATTTATAGGATTATCCTTTTTGTATCTACCATAATCTTCATCTGCTAGGGCTTGAGGAGATTTTGGCCTTAAAATGCTGCCCATAGATGAGATTTGTTGGTTTTCAAAGTCCCTATCTGTAAGGGCAATATTTTTTGTAAGCTGCCCAATTGAATCAAAACTTTCAATGGTTTTTAAAATATTTGGGTCGCGGTAGGAGTAGGTAGAAAGAAGTCCTGACCTATTTGCAGTAATACCTGCTCCATAAGCACCGCCTTTGGCACGGATTAATTCGTAAAGGTAAGGGTTTGATAAAATTGAAGTTGCTAGCATCAACTTGCCATCAAATTCACTTCCAAATTCTTTTATATTTGCAGTTTTTGAAATATAGTTTACATTTGCATTTGAAAGGATGGCTTCTTTGTAGTACTCAGGCTTAAAATCAATGTCAACCGTATCTTGTTTTTGCATTAATGAATCAAATTGTGAGTTAATAATTTGTTTCATCTTAGCAAAGTCGTCTTCAGAAGAGGTAATATTAATTTCTAGACTCTCTGTAAAGATTTTTTTGTAAATGCTAGTAATTTTTGCTAAAAATTCATCAAAATTATTTTTAACCTCATTTATTACTGATTTTAAAAATAAATAGGAACCTAAACCGATTAGCTGATCTTTTATCATCATGTTTTTATCACTATGGGCATTTGCTCTATTCATGGCTAATATATGGCCTTGGTCATACATTACTGATTCAAAATATGATTTTTTCATACGAAGGACTTCCAAAATCCTCTTTTGATTGTCAAATACAGAATTAAACATAAAATCTGCCATTAAATCAAGACCTTTTTCGGCCGTTTCAATTGTTGATGTAAAGGAAACTTTTTCGAACATTGCTATTTTTTCATCATTTACATTTATAAATGCATTTGAAAAATTTGGGTTGGATAGGTATTGGAAAAGCATATCATCAATTTCTGTATAATCCATATTTTCAGTATTTACTGAGCCCATAAAATCATTTATAAGTGAAAGGTAGGAAAGCTCATCTAAATTTAAATGGTTGATGTCAAAATAAAGGGAAGTGTAAATCAAACCTGCTGTGTCAATGTCGTGATAAATATAGGTAAATTTGTCTTTTACAATTTCCCTGGCGGTTTTTTCTAACTTGCTTGGGACATCTTCGATATTTAATACTGGAATTGTTGCTTTTTCTTCCTCAGTGTCTACCTTATTTTGGTGGATTTCTAATTTTTCCAAATCATTTTTTATTTTTGCTAATTCATCATCAGTCATATTTTCATTTAAATTAGCAATATACTCGTCTAAATCCTTTTGTTTATTATTCATATAATCACTACTTGGTTTTGCAATGTAGACTAATTTTGTTGGATTGTCTATAAAGTTTTCTTTGATGAAATTTTCGTAATAGTCTGTGTCAATTAATTGTCTTAACTCATCTAAATAATCAATTATTTGGAAGGTCTCAAAAATTGGCTTGTCAAATCTCCACATTAGAAAATAGGTCAAACCACGCATTACAGAAATTAATTGTTCTCTTTGCCCATATTCAAAAATAGAAAATGCAGCTTTTAAACTTTCCTTATTGATGCCATCCGCAGCTTCTTTTAGGCCATTTTCAATAATTTCTACATATCTATCTAATTTTGCACTATCAGTTTTCTGAGCTTGCAAGATAACAGCACTTCTAACCCCATATCCGACTCTTGCAGAAAAGTCATCTGGGTCTATTTCCATATTTATTTGGGTTTTGATTTTGGATGAATCCATGTGAAATAGGGCGCTGATTAGGATTAAAAGGGTCAGATAGTATTTTGTATCTTGATCTTCCTTAGTCAAAAATCCATATAGCAAGTAGTCAGCATTTTCTTGGTCACTATTGCCAGGATAGGTTGATTTTATAGTATCAGAATAGTAATTATCAGGCACTTTTATATCAAAATCAAGGTCCTTATAATCATAATTTGCTAAATATTCCTTATCCAAGTGATTCAAATAAAAATCTATATCCAAGTCACCATAAAAATAAATATTGGCATTTGAAGGATGGTAGTGAGTGTCATAGAAATTTACAAATTCATCATAGGAAATCTTGTAAATATCAGCAGGATCTCCACCTGATTCGTATTGGTAGGGGCTATTTTTATAAAGATGAGCGACAAAGTCATTGTAAACAAGTTCATCAGGGTCGGTAAGAGCACCCTTCATCTCGTTATAAACTACACCAGAAATACCTGAAATTTTGTCATCTTCTATTTCATAATGCCAGCCTTCTTGGTCCAAAATTTCTTTTTTGTGGCGGACGCTAGGATTGAAAACAGCGTCGAGATATACATCAGTTAGATTATAAAAATCTTTGTCATTTTCACTAGAAACTGGATAAACAGTCTTGTCTGGGTAGGTCATAGCATTTAAAAAAGTTTGCAAAGATGAGCTTGCCATATCCATAAATGGCTCGCGGGTTTTGTATTTTTTTGACCCATTTAATACTGAGTGTTCCATAATGTGGGCCATGCCCTTGGAATTTGTTGGTGGAGTTTTAAATCCTATACCAAAAGTCTTGTTTTTATCATCGTTTTTTACATAAACAACTTGGGCTTTGGTTTTATCGTGTTCGTAAAGATAAACCTCCACGCCCATTTTTTCGTAAGCTTGTTTTTCTTTTAAAGTGTAAGTCATAATTCCTCCGTTTTTTTAACTATACTCCAAGAAATATTTATCGATATTGGGTAAAAAATTTAATAGGACTTTACTTAGGAGGATATATGAAAAAAATTAAAACTCAGGAGCTGACAGTCATGGCAATCTCCCTTGCCCTGATGGTGGTTTTGGGTTCAATTTTATATTTTGTGGGCAGGTCTTTGCCTATACCGGGAGGCAGGCTGTTGGCCATGGCTCCTGCTTTTTCTTTTATATTTACTGCTCTCATACTTAGGATTAAGAAAATCGGTGTTATATCTTTAATCTCTTTTGTATTTGGAATATTTTTATTAAAATTTTCTATATTTGGAGTGATAGCTATTTGGGCCAGTGCATTTTTGGCTGATATTTTGACGTTTTTACTAATCAGAAAATACAAATCTTATAGGGATATTTATCTAACCGTGCCTATAAATGGATTTTTTCAGGTATGGACTTCCTATTATGTAGTGATGAGATTTGTTCCAGAATCGAAGTTCACCCAGGCAGCTTTACTTCTAACCTTAATCCTGTCGCTGGCAGTATATTTAATAGGCCTTTACTCATCAAAATATTTTATAAAATTAATGGATGAAAGGTCTCTATTGGGCAAAAAATTTGATGATAAGCAAATGAAGATGAATTATGAAAGGGGTAATAAATGAAACTTGGTATACTTGGATCAGGCAAAATTGTTAAAGAAGTTTTGCCAGTTTTAAAGGAAATTGAAAATATAGAGGTGGTGGGAATTGCAGCCCGCAATGAAGAAAAATTACAAAATTTATGTGAAGAATTTGCCATTGAAAAATATTATCTGGGCATAGAAGCCTTATTAGCTGATGAACAGATTGATACTGTATATGTTGCCTTACCAAATAATTTGCATTTTGATGCTATGGATAAGGCAATTGATGCTGGAAAAGACATCATCTGTGAGAAACCATTTACAACTAATAGTTATGAAACTGAAAAAATAATCGAAAAAGCAAAAGAACATGAGCTGATGATTGTTGAGGCAATCAGCCATAGATTTATACCAAATGCCATTGAGGCAAAAAAAATTGTTGATGACCTTGGAGATATAAAAATAGTTTCCCTTAACTATTCCCAATATTCTTCAAGATATGACAAATTTAAAGAAGGAATTATTGAGCCGGTATTTTCACTAGAAAGTGCTGGAGGAGCTCTAATTGACCTAAATTTATATAATGTTGCCTTTGCAGTTGATACTTTTGGCCTACCAAAGGATGTAAAATATTTTGCAAATATTGAAAAAAACATAGATACATCTGGAATTGTAATCTTAGATTATGATGACTTTAAAATATCCTGCATCGGATCAAAAGATTCTGCTGCACCTATGATAAATACCATCCAAGGAACAAAGGGAACTATAGAAATCCCAGATGCTCTAAATAGCTTTGAGGAATTTAATCTAGAAGTGGTGGGAGATGATGGGCAATATTCTTTCCAATTTAACCAAGAGGGCGAATCAAGATTGCATTATGAATTCGTTTGCATAGAAGAAATTTTAAGGACTCGAGATACAAAAAAAGAAAAAGAACTCTTAGAAAAAACCCGCAATTATATGGAAGTTATAACAAAAGCAAGATTTGATGCAAATATTTATTATCCATCTGATAAAATTCTTTAATAGTGTGATATAATAAACTTGTAAAATCATTTTCATATGAATTTATGTAAATATCATTTTTATGAAAGGAGAGAAGATGGTAGGAATAATACTTGCAAGTCACGGCCATTTTGCTGAAGGTATCAAAGAATCTGCCCAAATGATTTTTGGTGACCAAGAAAAATTTGAAACAGCAATTCTTTTGCCAAGCATGGGACCAGATGACTTAAGAAGTGAGCTTGAAGCTTGTATCAAAAAAGTGGATAGCGATGAGATTTTATTTCTAGTTGATCTTTGGGGAGGCACTCCATTTAACCAAACTTCAAATTTGCTTGAAGGCCATGAGGATAAATGGGCAATAGTAGCAGGAATGAACCTTCCAATGGTTATAGAAGCCCTATCAGAAAGATTTACAAATGAATCTTCACATGCAATTGCAAAAGCAATCATAGGCTCTGCCAAAGAAGGGGTGAAAATCAAACCTGAAGACCTAAATGAAGTTAGCCAAAAACCAGCAAATAATGAAGCTGATGATGCCCAAGCCCTAGTTGATGCAAAAAAAGCATCTGATGGATCAATCCCAGAAGGAACAGTGATTGGAGATGGCAAAATCGACATTGTCCTTGCTCGTATCGACACCAGACTTTTGCACGGTCAAGTGGCAACTAGCTGGACAAGGGCAACAAATCCTGACCGCATCATTGTAGTTTCAGATGCAGTTAGTAAGGATGCCTTAAGAAAATCTATGGTAATGGAGGCAGAACCGCCAGGAGTAAAAGCTCACGTAGTACCGGTTTGGAAAATGAAAGAAATTTTAGAGGATCCAAGATTTGGAGCAACACGAGCTATGCTCTTATTTGAAAAACCAGAAGACGTATTAGAATTAATGGAATTAGGTGGCAAGATTGATCATCTAAACATCGGATCTATGGCTTATTCGGATGGAAAAGTAAACCTTACAACATCAGTATCAATGGGAGAATCAGATGTGGAAGCTTTAGAAAAATTAAAAGAGCAGGGTGTTACTTTTGATGTTAGAAAAGTCCCATCAGACAAAAAAGAAAATCTAGACAATATGCTTAAAAAAGCACGTACAGAATTAAATATGAATTAGGAGAGGAAAATGACTGCTATTAATATTATATTAATTTTTGTTGTAGCCTTCCTAGCTGGTTGTGAAGGAGTCCTAGACCAATTCCAATTTCACCAACCAATTGTTGCTTGTACCCTTATTGGTCTTGTAACAGGACACCTAAAAGAAGGTGTTATGCTAGGTGGTGCGCTACAAATGTTGGCCCTAGGTTGGTCAAATGTTGGGGCGGCTATAGCTCCAGATGCAGCCTTAGCATCTGTAGCATCTGCAATTATTATGGCCCTGGCCCTAAATGGAGGATCTACAAATGCTGCAGAAGCTAGAAGTACAGCTATCACTCTAGCTATCCCATTATCAGTGGCTGGTTTATTTTTAACAATGCTTGCAAGGACTATAGCAATTCCTATGGTTCACGCCATGGATAATGCAGCAGAGACTGCAAACTTTAAAAAAATAGAAAGAATCCACTGGTCAGGTGTTGCTATGCAAGGACTTAGGATTGCAATTCCAGCACTTATTTTATGTTTTATCCCTGCAAAGGCAGTAACGGATGCCCTAAATGCTATGCCAGAGTGGCTAAAAGGTGGTATGCAAGTAGGTGGTGGCATGGTTGCAGCAGTTGGTTATGCCATGGTTTTAAATATGATGAGTACCAAAGAAACTTGGCCATTTTTTGCCCTAGGTTTTGTTATCGCTGCTATTCCAGATATTACACTAATAGGACTTGGTGTTATTGGTATTGCATTTGCCCTTATTTATATGAAGCTAAAAGGTATTGCTCAAAGTGGTACAGGAGCTAGCGGAAATTCCGGCGACCCACTTGGCGATATTATAAATGATTATTAAGGAGGGATCTTATGACTGATAACAAAAAAGAAAAAGACAAAGAAGTTTATGAAGCAGATTCAAGTAAAAAAGTTATAAAAAATGAAGACCCTGCTGTAAAAAAAGAAGTAATAGTAGAAGAACCGGCTAAAACTGAAGTTGTTGAAACAAAAGAAGAAGTTTTAGATGAAAAATTAGAAACTAAAAGTGCAGATAGAATAGAATTACCAGAAAATGTAAGAAGAAAAATCTGTAACCGCCACCAATTTTTACAAGGAACATGGAACTTTGAAAGAATGCAAAATGGTGGTTGGGCTTATTCAATGATACCAGCTATCAAATCCTTATACCATGATGAAGCTAGCCAAGCAGCAGCATTAAAACGCCACTTAGAATTCTACAACACCCACCCATACGTTTCTGCACCAGTTTTAGGTGTAACACTTGCTATGGAAGAAGAAAGAGCAAATGGTACTGCAATTGATGATGCAGCAATCAACGGGGTAAAAGTCGGTATGATGGGACCACTTGCAGGTGTTGGAGACCCAGTATTCTGGTTTACAATTAGACCGATACTTGGAGCCCTTGGCGCATCCATAGCTCTAAGTGGAAACCCACTAGGACCAATTTTATTTTTCGTAGTATGGAACCTAATCAGATATATTTTCCTATGGAGAACTCAAGAAGCGGGATATAAGGCTGGTAATGAAATTACAAAAGACTTATCAGGCGGACTATTAGGTAGGGTAACCCTGACAGCTTCAATCCTTGGTATGTTTGTAATTGGAGCTCTAGTTCAAAGATGGGTAAGTGTAGACTTCCCAGTGGAAATCACAAGAGTAGCTCAAGATAGCAAAACATTTATCGATTGGGCAAATCTACCAGGTGGATCCGAGGGTATAAAGCAAGCCCTAGAAATGTATGAAACCTATGGGGCCAATGCCTTTAGCCCAGAAAAAGTTACAACCTTACAAGATAACTTAGATATGCTTATCCCAGGCTTAGTTCCATTATTACTAACACTTGGTGTATCAAAACTTCTTAAAAAAGATGTTTCTCCAATTACAATTATCATTGCCCTATTTATCATCGGTATCGTTGCTAGATACTTTAATATAATGTAGGTTATGATTAAATCACAGAACAAAAATATCGACTTATCGATAAAAGCAAGGCATCTCCAGGGTTTTACTAGCTCTGGGGATCTTGTTATTGGTGATAAGGCAATTGAATATTACAATGAAAAAAATCCTAGGGACTTTATCCAAATCCCATGGAGCGAGATCGAACTTATAACTGCTGAAGTTATATTAAAAAAGAAAATTCCAAGATTTGCTATCCATACCAAGCAAAATGGGGATTTTATATTTTCGACAGTTGATAATAAAAAAACTTTACGAGCCATAAACAATTATATACCAGGTGAAAAGCTTAGAAAATCATTATCCTTTGTGGATTATATAAAAAGAGCTTTCAAAAAATAGAGTGCCCATGGGTGCTCTTTTTTTATAAATCTATGAAAACATTTTCAAAAAATATGGAAAAATATAGAAATTTGCTATATAATTAACTTATAAGGATTTAGAAAGCATATTTATTTGAAAAATATAAATGTTTTCACAAAGGAGAAAAATATGGAAAATTATACTACATCCCAAATTAGAAACTTAGCTTTAGTCGGTCACTCAGCAAGTGGTAAGACAAGTCTTGCTGAAGCACTTTTATATAAAACAGGTGCAATTGACAAAAAAGGAAGAGTTGAAGAAGGATCTACAGTTTCAGACTATGAAGCTCAAGAGAAAAAAAGAGGGATTTCAATCCAAACTTCAATCATTCCTGTAGAATACGAAGACTACAAGATAAACTTTATAGATTCTCCTGGATTTTTTGACTTTGAGGGTGAGGTTTTGCAAGCCTTAAGAGCTAGTGAGGCAGCACTTTTTGTAATTGACGGAGAAAATGGAATTGAGGTTGGAACAGAAAAATATTGGAATTATACCCAAGAGATAAATCTCCCATCAATTATTTTTGTAAACAAACTTGATAAGGAAAATGCTCATTTTAATAAGGTTGTATCAGACCTTCATATAGAATTTGGCAAAAAAGTTACACCTCTTACCCTCATGCTAGGACAGGGAGATGAATTTGAAGGTGTTATCGATGTTTTAGATAAAAAAGCCTACACATATGAAAACGGTGAGAAAAAAGAAGTGGAAATCCCAGAAATCCGCCTAGCAGAGGTAGATGCAGTTTATGAAGAAATCATAGAAGCGGTTGCCGAAACTGATGATTCGCTAATGGAAAAATTCTTTGAAGGCGAAGAATTTTCTGAAAGCGAATTCAGAAAAGGTCTTACAGAAGCCATCCTAAACGGAACTGTTGTCCCACTTATAGCAGGATCTAGCGAAAAAGAAATAGGACTTACTCAGTTATTAGAAGTAATTACAAAATACATGCCATCAATTGATGATGAAGTGGCTCATATTGGTTTTAGAGTAAAAGATGGCTATGAAGCGTTTGATGCCAATGAGGATGCACCATTCTCAGCAGTAGTTTTCAAAACTCTTGCAGATCCATTTGTTGGTAAAATTTCTATTTTTAAAGTTTTGTCAGGTTCAGTATCAAAAGATGATAAGATTTTAGATGTTACAAAAAATAAAGAATTAAAGGCGTCAAATTTATTTTTCCTAAGGGGCAAGGATCAAATCAAAGCTGATAAAGTAATTGCAGGGGACATCGGTGCATTTACAAAACTTGATGAATTATCAACAGGCGATACTCTTGCAACAGCTGCTAATAAAATAGAATACAAGCCAATTAAATATCCAAAACCAGTTTTATTTTATGCTATAAATGCAATTAGCAAAAACGATGAGGATAAGATTTCAGAAGCCTTACAAAAATTAATTGAAGAAGATCCTACTTTCAAAGATGACAGAAATACAGAAACCCACCAACAAATATTATCAGGTTTAGGAAATGTTCAGTTAGAAGTGATTATGGATAAACTTCGTGATAATTATGGAGTAAATACAGAAGTAGTAGATTACAAAATCCCATACAGAGAAACCATAAAAGGTAATTCTGATGTTCAAGGTAAACACAAAAAACAATCAGGTGGTGCTGGCCAATACGGGGATGTATTTATTAGATTTGAGCCAACAGAAGAAGATTTTGTCTTTGATGAAGAAGTGTTTGGAGGAGCAGTTCCTAAAAATTACTTCCCAGCTGTAGAAAAAGGCCTTGAAGAATCCCTATTAGAAGGACCTCTAGCAGGCTTTAAGGTAACTGGAATTAAGGCGACACTTTATGATGGATCTTACCACCCAGTTGATAGTAATGAACAAGCTTTTAAATCCGCTGCGAGAATTGCCTTTAAAAAGGGTATAGAAGAAGCAGACCCAATTCTTTTAGAACCAGTTATGAAACTAGAAATTAGAGTTCCAGAAACTTACATGGGCGACATAATGGGTGATATGAACAAAAGACGTGGCAGAATTTTGGGTATGGACCCACAAGCAGATGGTAGCCAAATAATACTTGCCGAAGCACCACTTGCAGAAGTTTTAACCTATGCCATTGATTTAAGAAGCCAAACATCAGCAAGAGGCTCATTCTCCATGGAATTTGAAAGATATGAAGAAGTACCAAAAGAAATTACACAAAAAGTTATAGAAGCACACAAAGAATAAGTTTAGGAGGCAAATATGGCAAAGTGGGAAATTTTAGACATTGACCCTTGGATAAAAGATTATGAGAATGATATAAATCTAAGAATGAGCGAATATGAAAAAGCAAAAGATAGACTCATAGGAGATGGCCAAACACTATCTGACTTTGCCAATGCCCACCATTATTACGGTTTTCAAAAAACAAAAACTGGTTGGATTTACAGAGAGTGGGCACCAAATGCAGATAGCCTTTATTTAATCGGTGATTTTAATAATTGGGACAGGCATTCCCATCCAATGAAAAAAATAAATGATGAGGATTGGGAAATATCTGTAAAAGGCATTAAAACCATTCCTCATGGATCCCGCATAAAAGTTTTGGTAGATGCAAATGGCAAAATTTCTGATAGGATTCCACTTTTTGCAAAAAGAGTAGAAAGAGATGAAAATGGAGATTTTGCAGCTATAATGTATAATCCTCGCTCCAAATTTAAGTGGACTGATGATGATTTTAAAATTCAAAATGACGATTTATTAATATACGAAGCTCATATTGGTATGGCTGGTGAAGAGGGCAAAGTTTCAACTTATAAAGAATTTGAAAAAAATATCCTACCTAGGATCAAAAAAGCAGGTTATAATACTGTTCAATTGATGGCCATAGCTGAGCACCCATATTACGGATCCTTTGGTTACCAAGTTAGCAATTTTTATGCGACAAGTTCTTGGTATGGGGAGCTTAATGATTTAAAATCGCTTGTAAATACCGCCCACGAAATGGGATTAAATGTAATTATGGACTTAGTTCATTCTCATGCCGTAAAAAATACCATCGAGGGTATCAACGAATTTGATGGCACCGATTACCAATTTTTCCATACAGGAGAAAAGGGAGAGCACCCAGATTGGGATAGTAAATTATTTGACTATGCAAAACCAGGTGTAGCACATTTCCTTCTTTCTAATGTAAAATACTGGCTGGAAGAATTCCACTTTGATGGTTTTAGATTTGATGGGGTTACATCGATGATTTATAAAAACCACGGCCGTGGGGTAAGTTTTGACCATTATGATAAATATTTTTCTATGAATACAGATATAGAAGCGATAAACTATCTGCAAATGGCCAATGAATTAGCCCGTGAGGTAAAAAAAGATGTAATTACCATTGCAGAAGATATGTCGGCGATGCCAGGTATGTGCCTTCCAATTTCTAAAGGTGGAATAGGTTTTGATTATAGGCTGGCTATGGGTATGCCAGATTTTTGGGAACGCACCCTCGACAAACGCGATGAGGATTGGGATTTATCCAATCTGTGGTACGAACTATCCACCCACCGTCCAGAGGAAAAACGCATAGCTTATGTAGAAAGCCACGACCAAGCTTTAGTTGGCTCAAAAACCACAATCTTTACCTTAGCAGACCAAGAAATGTACTGGCATATGAATAAGGATGATGACAACTATATAATAGAAAGAGCCCTTGCCCTTCACAAAATGATTAGGTGGATTACAATCTCCATGGGATCAGACGGATATTTAAACTTTATGGGTAACGAGTTTGGCCACCCTGAATGGATAGATTTCCCAAGAGAAGGCAATGGATATTCCTTTGACTACGCCAAACGCCAATGGTCGCTTTTAGAAAATGACAATCTAAAATACCAATATTTAGCCAAATTTGATCAAAAAATGCTAGACTTTACTCAAAATCATGAGCAATTGGGCAATAGGATTTTTAGGTTGTGGATAGATAATGATAGAAAAGTAATTGCATATAGAAATAAGGATGTGGTTTATATTTTCAACTTCCACCCAACAAATTCATACGATTCATTTGCAGTTCCAATCCATGATACAGGAAAATTTAAGGTATCTATGGACACCGACCAAGTAAAATTTGGAGGTAAAGGACGCATTTCTCATGAATATATTTACAAAACAGAAAGATTAGCTGGCACAGACTATGACGGGATAAAAATTTACATCCCAGCAAGAACAGCCCTTGCCCTACAAAGGATCGATTAATGAAAATAATTTGCTTAGGAGATTCATATACAGAAGGATATTTGGTAGACAAATCTTATGCAGATTTGCTAAAAGATTATGGACATCAAGTAATAAATTTAGGCAAAAACGGGGACCGCACTAGCGGCATGCTAGAAAGATTTAAAGGAGATGCCTGCGATATACAAATAATATTTGCAGGTACAAATGATTTTTTTGATGCTACTAGCCCAGACCAAGTTTTTGAAAATATAAAAGAATTGCTTAACAAATCAAAAGGCCAGAAAAATATAATAATCAACCCGCCATTGATGGAAAAAGACGAATCTTACCCCAGATACTCTGAGATAAATGAAAAAATAAATCAATTGGCAAATTTAGAAAAAAATTTAGATGCAATAATAATAGACGCCAGAAAGATAAAACCTTCTTATGTAGATGGACTTCATATGCGAGAAGATTTTCATATAAAATTAGCTGGTGAGATTCTAAATGTAATTCAAAAAACACAGGAATAAAAAATCCTGTGTTTTTATATGGCAAAATTGGAAAATACATTATAAAATATATACTGAAGCAAAAAAAGGAGGAGAAATGCCAGATATAAACTTAAATCAATTAGCCAAAACAAATATTATTAAAGATATAATATTAATATTAATCATTATAGTTATCAGCAAAATCTTGCTTAATAGCCTATCACATCTTATGGCCAAGGCCTTTAAAAACAAGATGGATGTAGACGGCTATAGAAAAGTAAGAATAGAAACCCTAAGCAAAAATCTATATACTGTAATTCGATTTATAGTAGGATTTATCATTGTAATGATTATTCTAGATATGCTAGGAATAAATACTAGATCAATAATTGCAACAGCAGGTATAGGTGGGGTTGCCATTGCCTTTGGTGCACAAACCCTAGTAAAAGACATTGTAACTGGAGTAATTATCATCCTAGATGATACATTTAGGGTGGGAGATTGGATAAAAACAGCAGGAGTAGAAGGAACTGTTGAAACCCTTGGTATGCGTCATACAAAAATCAGAGACTACGACGGATCTCTTCACACCATACCAAATTCACAAATCACAAATGTGCAAAACCTAAACAGTGGGCCAATAAGATTTGATTGTAATATATTCCTATCATATGATGTAAGTTACGAGCAAGCCCAAGACTTAGTCGAATCAGTATCAAAAAAACTAAAAGCTGATCAAGAATTAGGCAAATACCTTATCCAAGACGTAAGTATATTTGGAATAATGGAAATCCGCGAAAACTCATACCTACTAAGAACAACAGCAGTAGCAGTCCCTGGCCACCAATGGGCACTAGGTAGAAAAGAAAGAAAACTAATTATAGATGAGATTTCTCAAAGAAAGCTAAACCCAAGTATACAAGTAGTAGCCCTAGCAAATGGAAAGGAAATAAATGAAGAAGTATAAGCAAGGAGACATTATAACTCTTAAAAAAGGCCATCCGTGTGGAGAAAACAAATGGGAGATAGAACGCATGGGAGCAGATATGAAAATAAAATGCCTAGGATGTGAAAAATCAATTTGGCTAAAACGCATAGATTTTGACAAAAAGATAAGAAAAATCCAAGATAAAGATGGCAAAATGGTATCAATTGTAAACTATCAACCAGAAATAGAAGAAAATTAAAAAAACTATTGACATAATATTCAATATCTGTATAATAGAAAAAGTCGACACCAAAAGTCAGGATTTAAATAATAAAAAAATTCTTGACAAGATATAAAAAAGGTGATAGACTATAGAAAGTCGATACATTAATATGTAAAGCTCCAGTAAACTTTTTGTAAAAATTATTTAAAAAAAGTTGACGAGTTTAAAAATTAATGGTAGACTATAAAAGTCGTTACAAACAACGACACAATGAACCGGATGTTTAAACAAACATCTAAAATGAAATTTAATATCAATGATTATGTAAAACAAAAACATAATCAACCTATCAATAAATAACAAACAAGTTATTGACAACTTTAACCAAGTTGATTCTTTTGATAAAAGGACGATTAAAATAAATCACGCATTGATTTTAAAATCAGTGTAAATGAAAAGAGCTTGAATCAAAAAGCTTTTATGAATTAAACTTAAAACTACTATTTTAAAATAGTAGCCAAATATTTTTCATGAGAGTTTGATCCTGGCTCAGGATTAACGCTGGCGGCGTGCATAACACATGCAAGTCGAACGATGAAACTCATTAGATTTCTTCGGAATGAAAATGAATGGATTAGTGGCGAACGGGTGAGTAACGCGTGAGTAACCTGCCTTACACAAGGGGATAGCCTCTGGAAACGGAGAATAATACCCTATGAAACCAGACAATCGCATGATAATCTGGTCAAAATGTTTAGTGGTGTAAGATGGACTTGCGTCTGATTAGCTAGTTGGTGAGATAACAGCTCACCAAGGCAACGATCAGTAGCCGGCTTGAGAGAGTGTACGGCCACATTGGGACTGAGACACGGCCCAGACTCCTACGGGAGGCAGCAGTGGGGAATTTTGCACAATGGGGGAAACCCTGATGCAGCGACGCCGCGTGATTTAGAAGGCCTTCGGGTTGTAAAAATCTTTTGTATAGGAAGAAAATGACAGTACTATACGAATAAGGTCCGGCTAATTACGTGCCAGCAGCCGCGGTAATACGTAAGGACCGAGCGTTGTCCGGAATCATTGGGCGTAAAGGGTACGTAGGCGGGTTTTTAAGTTAGAAGTCAAAGGCTATAGCTCAACTATAGTAAGCTTCTAAAACTGGGGACCTTGAGTAATGGAAGGGAAAGTGGAATTCCTAGTGTAGCGGTGGAATGCGCAGATATTAGGAGGAATACCGGTGGCGAAGGCGACTTTCTGGCCATTAACTGACGCTGAGGTACGAAAGCGTGGGTAGCAAACAGGATTAGATACCCTGGTAGTCCACGCCGTAAACGATGAGTGTTAGGTGTCTGGAGTAAATCTGGGTGCCGCAGCTAACGCATTAAACACTCCGCCTGGGGAGTACGCACGCAAGTGTGAAACTCAAAGGAATTGACGGGGACCCGCACAAGCAGCGGAGCATGTGGTTTAATTCGAAGCAACGCGAAGAACCTTACCAAGTCTTGACATATTTTGGAAGCACTTAGAGATAAGAGCCTATATCTTCGGATAACTGAAATACAGGTGGTGCATGGTTGTCGTCAGCTCGTGTCGTGAGATGTTGGGTTAAGTCCCATAACGAGCGCAACCCCTTTTGCTAGTTACCATCATTAAGTTGGGGACTCTAGCAATACTGCCGGTGACAAACCGGAGGAAGGTGGGGATGACGTCAAATCATCATGCCCTTTATGACTTGGGCTACACACGTGCTACAATGGCAGGTACAGAGGGCAGCAAGACAGCGATGTTAAGCAAAACTCAAAAAGCCTGTCCCAGTTCGGATTGCACTCTGCAACTCGAGTGCATGAAGTTGGAGTTGCTAGTAATCGTGGATCAGAATGCCACGGTGAATGCGTTCCCGGGTCTTGTACACACCGCCCGTCACACCATGGAAGTTGGCAATACCCGAAGCCTGTGAGCTAACCGTTTGGGAGCAGCAGTCGAAGGTAGGGTCAGTAACTGGGGTGAAGTCGTAACAAGGTAGCCGTATCGGAAGGTGCGGCTGGATCACCTCCTTTCTAAGGATTTCAGCGACGACAAGTCGTCGCTGAAAAGAGAATGATATGTTATTCTCTATCAATTAGAAACACAGGCATAATCATTGATATAAATTAAATTTCAATATATAACTATATAAAAAATAGTAAACATGGGGATATAGCTCAGCTGGGAGAGCACCTGCCTTGCACGCAGGGGGTCAAGAGTTCGAATCTCTTTATCTCCACCACGATGACCTAACCCGATTTTGCAAAGCAAAATCGCTGGTAGGTCAGGCTTCGCGGCGTTTCAAAGTTGCAAAAGCAACTTTGTCAGCAAGCCGAAGAGTCTGGAGACAGGTCATCCTAATACGAAGCAATAGCTTCAACATGAACCACTCACAAAAGTGAGTAAAAAACTAAATAGCAAACAATATTTCCAGTCAAGAAAGAAAGGGCGCAAGGTGGATGCCTTGGCACATGAAGACGATGAAGGACGTAAGTGAACGAAAACTAGGGTAAGCTCACAACAAGCAATGACCCCTAGGTCTCCGAATGGGGAAACCCGGCTGTGGAAGACACAGTCATCCTATGGTGAATACATAGCCATAGCGAAGTAAGACCCTGCGAACTGAAACATCTAAGTAGCAGGAGGAAAAGAAAGAAAACTCGATTTTCCAAGTAGCGGCGAGCGAAAAGAAAGAAGCCCAACCCAGTAAGAAATATATTTTTTAGCAGAATCATTTGGGAAGATGAACCAAAGAAAGTGACAGTCTTGTAAGCAAAAGAAAATATATTGTGGGGGCAAGTAGCAGTGAACACGAGAAATTTGCTGTGAAGATAGGGGGCCCATCCCCTAAGGCTAAATACTAACATGTGACCGATAGCGAACAAGTACCGTGAGGGAAAGGTGAAAAGAACCCCGAAAGGGGAGTGAAATAGAACCTGAAACCTTGTGCCTACAAGCAGACAGAGGGCAACAGCCTGATGTCGTACCTTTTGTAGAATGGGCCAGCGAGTTATCATATAAAGCAAGGTTAAATCTTTAAGAGATGCAGCCAAAGCGAAAGCGAGTCTTAATAGGGCGAAAGTTAGATATGATAGACCCGAAACCGGGTGATCTATCCATGGTCAGAGTGAAGGTGAAGTAAAATTCACTGGAGGCTCGAACCGGGTGCGGTTTAAAACGCATCGGATGAACTGTGGATAGGGGCGAAAAACCAAACGAACCCGGAGATAGCTGGTTCTCCTCGAAATAGCTTTAGGGCTAGCCTATGATTAAAGATTTGCGGAGGTAGAGCACTGACTGGCCTAGGGCGGTCTACCGTACCAAAGCCTATCAAACTCCGAATGCCAAAAAATCAGATCATGGAGTCAGACTTAGAGGGATAAGCTCCTAAGTCGAAAGGGAAAGAGCCCAGACCGACAGCTAAGGTCCCAAAATCTGAATTAAGTGGAAAAGGATGTGAACCTACTAAGACAACCAGGACGTTGGCTTAGAAGCAGCCATACATTTAAAGAATGCGTAATAGCTCACTGGTCAAGTGGGTTTGCGCCGAAAATGAACGGGGCTAAAATTCAGTACCGAAGCTTCGGATTGATAGAGAATTTAAAATTGCTAGACCTAACCCAATTTATGAAATAAATTGCAGGTAGGTCAGCCGTCAGACTTTCCCAAGAGAGCAAAGCTCGATTGGCAAGAAAGTTACGGCGCTCATCAACCTAAGAAAATAATGAGAAAAAGGTAAAACTTAGACGGAAATATTAACAATACAATCAAGATAAACGAGTTATCAACTAATTAATTACGCAAAATCACAAGTAAAAGGTAAGTTGAAACTACGATTATCACCGAAAACAATCGCATATATTAATATATGTAACTGGTTAAAACGTCAAAGTATTTACCAGCAATTTTAAATACTCTATCAGTGGTAGAGGAGCATTGTATTAGGGAAGAAGCCCAAGCGAAAGCAGGCGTGGACTTAATACAAGAGAGAATGCTGGCATGAGTAGCGAGAAGGAGTGTGAGAATCACTCCCGTCGAAACCCCAAGGACTCCTGAGCAAGGCTCGTCCCCTCAGGGAAAGTCGGGACCTAAGGCGAGGCCAAAAGGCGTAGCCGATGGATAACAGGTTTATATTCCTGTACCGCTTAAAGTCGCTATAGAGAAGTGATGACGCAAGAGGATAAGCTAAGCTGCCCGATGGAAGGCAGTCTAAGCACAAAGACTGATTAGTAGGCAAATCCGCTAATCCCAAGGTCAATGTGTGATAGGTATCGAAAACATGAGTAGAGAAGTAGCCGATTTCAAATTGCCAAGAAAAGTCACTATCAAGACCAAAGCGCCCGTACCAAAACCGACACAGGTAGGGAGGTAGAGAATACCAAGACGCGCGGAAGAACCTTTGTTAAGGAACTCGGCAAAATGTCCCCGTAACTTCGGGAGAAGGGGAGCCATAGCGATATGGCCACAGAAACCAGGCCCAAGCGACTGTTTACCAAAAACACAAGTTTCTGCAAAATCGTAAGATGAAGTATAGGAGCTGACACCTGCCCGGTGCTGGAAGGTTAAGGGGAAGGCTTAGCGAATGCGAAGGCTAGAACTTAAGCCCCAGTAAACGGCGGCCGTAACTATAACGGTCCTAAGGTAGCGAAATTCCTTGTCGGGTAAGTTCCGACCCGCACGAAAGGTGTAACGATTTGGGCACTGTCTCAACAAAGGATCCGGTGAAATTGTAGTAGTCGTGAAGATGCGACTTACCCACGCTAGGACGGAAAGACCCCGTGGAGCTTTACTGTAGGCTGATATTGGATTTTGAGATTAGATGTACAGGATAGTTGGGAGGCGATGATACGTGCACGCCAGTGTGCGCTGAGCCATCCTTGGGATACCAACCCTCTAATATCAAAATTCTAACATTGACCCTTAATCAGGGCAAAGGACATTGTCAGTTGGGCAGTTTGACTGGGGCGGTCGCCTCCCAAAAAGTAACGGAGGCGTTCAAAGGTTCGCTCAGAATGGACGGAAACCATTCGTAGAGTACAAAGGCAAAAGCGAGCTTAACTGCGAGAGATACAGCTCAAGCAGAGTAGAAATACGGACTTAGTGATCCGGTGGCACCGCATGGAAGGGCCATCGCTCAACGGATAAAAGCTACCCCGGGGATAACAGGCTTATCTCCCCCAAGAGTCCACATCGACGGGGAGGTTTGGCACCTCGATGTCGGCTCGTCTCATCCTGGGGCTGAAGTAGGTCCCAAGGGTTGGGCTGTTCGCCCATTAAAGAGGCACGCGAGCTGGGTTCAGAACGTCGTGAGACAGTTCGGTCCCTATCCAGCGTGGGCGTAAGAAATTTGCGAGGACCTGTCCTTAGTACGAGAGGACCGGGATGGACATACCACTGGTGTACCAGTTGTTCCGCCAGGAGCATAGCTGGGTAGCTAAGTATGGAATTGATAAGTACTGAAAGCATCTAAGTACGAAGCAACCCTCAAGATAAGATTTCTAAAAGTACGTAAAGAAAATACGTTAGATAGGTCCAAGGTGTAAGTGCAGTAATGCATTAAGCTAATGGATACTAAATCTTTTACTCTTGACTGGAAATATTGATTGCTATTGCTTGTCCCTAACCCCATTTTACTAAGTAAAATGGATGGTAGGTCAGCCGCCAGAAATCTTCAAGGTGCGTTAAGCAGCTTGAGTAGAATTTACGGCGTGTTTTAAAGACAAGATAAAGGTTCAAACAAAAACTTAACCGTTGAGGTTAGGTCATAATATAGTGACGATGGCAGTAAGGATACACCTGTTCCCATACCGAACACAGAAGTTAAGCTTACTAACGCCGATGGTACTCGGAGGGTGACCTCCCGGTAGAGTAGGAAGTTGCTAAACATCTAATACATACTAGCCACTATGGCTAGTAAAGTATTACATGAATACTAAAAATATGTTAAGTATAAAAATTATATGCTTAGGTAGCTCAATGGTGGAGCACCCGGCTGTTAACCGGTAGGTTGTGGGTTCGAGTCCCACCCTGAGCGCCAAATTAGAATTATAGCTTTGATTTTATCAAAAGTAATGTAGAAGTTAGTAAATCTAATGGTAGCTAAATTTAAGTTATTTATGCCGGGGTGGCGGAACTGGCAGACGCACAGGACTTAAAATCCTGCGATGGTCAAACATCGTACCGGTTCGATTCCGGTCCTCGGCACCAACTTATATGGGTTTATCCTATATGACGCGGGATGGAGCAGTTTGGTAGCTCGTCGGGCTCATAACCCGAAGGTCGTAGGTTCAAATCCTGCTCCCGCAACCATTACATAAAAAAACTTGCATAGTATAAAAAAATATGATATACTTATTAAGTCGTTTAATAAGGCCCTATGGTCAAGCGGTTTCTTGATCCTAACCCAATACAACAAAGTTGGATTGATGGTAGGTCAAATGTCGCAATTAGCCCGTGCGGCTAAAAGAGCACTCCAAATCTTTGATTTGGTAAACGGAGCCGACTAAGACACCTTGAAGCGTAGCTTCAAAAGTTATATTATATATTATACAATTTTTATAAGGCCCTATGGTCAAGCGGTTAAGACACCACCCTTTCACGGTGGTATCCCGGGTTCGAATCCCGGTAGGGTCACCACTATTATTTTTGCCTTTATATAAAAGAGATAGTCTTCGTTTAACGGGGATACCACCGACGGTGGTAAGTTTTTCGGATTCATCGATAGCTTACGCTTTGATTCATCTCGAAAATGAAAAGTACTTTGTACTTTCCACCCTACAAGGGACTGGGTTACGAATCCCAGAATCCGTTTTACAGATTCTTCATCTTATTTATTAGGTAAAATATGGAAGTATAGCTCAGTTGGGAGAGCATCTGCCTTACAAGCAGGGGGTCACAGGTTCGAGCCCTGTTACTTCCACCATTTATTACTTATATAGTTAAAAATATGGCTCGGTAGTTCAGCTGGTTAGAATGCCGCCCTGTCACGGCGGAGGTCGTGGGTTCGAATCCCATCCGAGTCGCCATTTGGATTGCAATAGTGATCCAATGTGCTGATGTAGCTCAATTGGCAGAGCAATTGATTTGTAATCAATAGGTTGTAGGTTCAAGTCCTATCATCAGCTCCAAATCACTTCTTTAATTAAAGAAGTGAGATAAAAAATATGAAATTCTTTAGCAAAAAAATAATTTTTGGGGATGTTCCAGAGTTGGCCAAATGGGACGGACTGTAAATCCGTTAGCTTTGCTTTCAGTGGTTCGAATCCGCTCATCCCCACCATTTAACTTTTAGGACTTAATGATTGATAAAATTTGTTTTACCATTATTATCCGCATATTGCGGGTGTAGCTCAGTGGTAGAGCCCCAGCCTTCCAAGCTGGTTGCGAGGGTTCGATTCCCTTCACCCGCTCCATGCGCCCTTAGCTCAGCTGGATAGAGCAACGGACTTCTAATCCGTGTGTCCCAGGTTCGAATCCTGGAGGGCGCGCCACAATATATCTTCTAGATATATTAAAAAACCTTACGAAAAATTTGGTTATTTTATAAAAGTGTGGTATAATATATTTTGTTACTGCATTAAACAACTATCTTTGGGATATAGCCAAGTCGGTAAGGCACCAGACTTTGACTCTGGTATGCGTAGGTTCGAGTCCTGCTATCCCAGCCAATATGATCCATTAGCTCAGCCGGTAGAGCACCTGACTTTTAATCAGGGTGTCCGGAGTTCGAATCTCCGATGGGTCACCAAATTAGAAAAGCCTATTTCGTTTGAGATAGGCTAATCTAATACAAAATAATAGGCGAAAGTCAATTAAATTGGCTTTGAATCTTTTAGCCATTTGATTACTTACAATATAATATAAATTTATTAATAATTACATATGGAGAGGTACCGAAGCGGTCATAACGGGGCGGTCTTGAAAACCGTTAGAGTCTTTCGGCTCACAAGGGTTCGAATCCCTTCCTCTCCGCCAATGGAGAAGTACTCAAGTGGCTGAAGAGGCTCCCCTGCTAAGGGAGTAGATCCTTTCAAAAGGGATGCGAGGGTTCAAATCCCTCCTTCTCCGCCAATAAAATATATTATGCCCAGATAGCTCAGTCGGTAGAGCAGAGGACTGAAAATCCTCGTGTCGGTGGTTCGATTCCGCCTCTGGGCACCAATAAAAGCCTGTGCGGCTGATGGAGCACTCTCCATGAAATGGTCGCCGTAGGCGATACTGGCCTGGCCGGCCAGAAGAGGCCTCGCGCTTCAGCGCGAAATACCGCAAGCACAAAGTGCTGAGGACCCTACAAGTAATGGCCCGCACAATTGTGGGAATTACAATATAGGGTCTTATTTTTTTAAAAAATATAGGGGAGTAGTTCAGCTGGTAGAACGTCGGTCTCCAAAACCGGATGTCGCGGGTTCAAGTCCTGTCTCCCCTGCCAACAAAATCTTATTATAATTTTTTATGGACCTGTAGCTCAGGTGGTTAGAGCGCACGCCTGATAAGCGTGAGGTCGGTAGTTCGAGTCTACTCAGGTCCACCATTATGACCTATCACCATTTGTGAAACAAATGGGATGAAGGTCAGACGTCGCGGCGTTTCAAAGTTGTTAACAACTTTGTCAGCAAGCCGACGATTATTTATTAAGGTATTTAATCGTGACGTGTTTCATTTTTTTGGGCCTCTAGCTCAGTTGGTTAGAGCGCCCGGCTCATAACCGGTAGGTCCAGGGTTCGAGCCCCTGGAGGCCCACCAGACTAGCACCATCTTTGATGGTGCTTTTCTTTATGTATACATAATATCTAGAATCCACATACCGGTTATGAGTAGCTCATAACAGTTTTTCGGGTTCACTCCGTTCACCACGAAAATGAAAAGTCTTTCAGACTTTCCACCCCACAGGGGACTGGGTCACAGTGTTCGAGCCCCTGGAGGCCCACCAAGTTTGGCACCCTTTACGGGTGCCTTTCTTATTATCTACATATATCTTTGTTTGAATTACCGGTTTTGAGTCTTTCGACTCATAACAGTTTTTCGGGCTTACTACGTTCACCGAGAAAATGAAAAGTCTCTTAGACTTTACACCCCTCAGGGGACACGAAAACTCGCTTCTATCGAAGCTTTTAAGTGCTCTGCACTTGGTTTTCGGGATAAAAGCCCATTTTAGGGCTTTTATCAGGTCACAGTGTTCGAGCCCTGGAGGCCCACCAAGTTTGGCACCCTTTACGGGTGCCTTTCTTATTATCTACATATATCTTTGTTTGAATTACCGGCTATGAGCCTTTCGACTCATAACAGTTTTTCGGGTTCACTCCGTTCACCACGAAAATGAAAAGTCTTTCAGACTTTCCACCCCACAGGGGACACGAAAACTCGCTTCTATCGAAGCTTTTACGTGCTCTGCACTTAGTTTTCGGGATAAAAGCCCATTTTAGGGCTTTTATCAGGTCACAGGGTAGAGACTCTAGAGCTTCACTGGATTTGTACCATCTTTGATATTTTTATTCATATACATAGTATGGTGTATCCACATATAGTTTATAAATTCATCTTTTTTATTGCATATACTCATTTCACAATTTTTTGTGCAAGCGTTTAAAACTGTTTATAAGGTTTGGTTATAGCTTCAATTTTTACCTTTTTACTAAATTATTCAAATAGCTCACCATCCTTATTTACATGGTTTCAAAATTTATTCGGGAAGATTCTCCATTTTTTTCTATATATAAGTGTAGGGCCACTACACAATAAAAATTTTAAAGACTAATGGAGGAAATATGAAATTACAAATCAAATTTAAATCTACATCTACTGATGGAGTGATTAGGAAGGTTACTAAAACTTTTTCTAAAATCAATGAAAATGCTTCAGAAGAACAAATAAAAGATTTTGCACTTGCATATACTTCTCTTTCTGATGCTAGTGATGTGGAAGTTTATCTTATTAGATTGGAATTACTTTAAGGAGGATATAAATGGCTAATAGAAAATTAAAATTGTATTTTAAGGATGCATCTTTAAATCAAAAATCAGTTTCTGTTGATTATCCTAGAAATGATTATAATCCTAGTGAGTTAAAGGCTGCTATGGATAGGATGCTTGCTTCAACTGTTCTTGTTACAAAACATGGTGTTGTAACTCTTAAGGATAAGGCTGAGCTTGAGACTGTTACTAAAAGAGAATTAGAAATTGCATAATTTTAAAAAAATAAACCCCAAAATCCATCTAGGATCTTGGGGTTATTTTTATTTTAAAATCTCATCTAGTTCATTAACTGCTGCTTGAGCCTTATATTGAGCTGTTTTGGAATCGCTGATTAATTTTTCTAATTTTTCTTTATTTGTATTTGCAAAATTTGGCATAGTTCTTGTTAAAAGATTTGCTGCTTTTACTGTTTCTTTATTTTTGTTGATTGAATTTTGTAATTGTTCACGTTTTTCTTTTAGTTCACTTCTTTTGTAAGTGCCTGCTTCTATTGTTGTAAAACTAGAGCCTACAATTATATCTTCTGATTCAGTTATTGGACTTGTTAGGCTAGCATAGTCTATTGTCACTGGATAGTATAGATATTTATAGTAGTATGGATAGTATTTGCTATAATAGTAGCTTGAATATGGATAATATTTATATGTTAATCCGTCTATTGTGTAATATTTGTAATAATTTGATGGGTAGTAATCATAATCGTAATCATAATCATAGTAATATCTGCTATATGGATAGTATCTATAATAATATGATGGATAGTAATCGTAATAGTAGTCACTATAAGGATAATATTTATAGCTTAGTCCATCATACCAATAATCGTAAAAGTAGGATGATGGATAGCTATAGCTTAAAACTCTTTGGCTTGTGATTTCTTTTTCTGGTTCTTCTTCTGCCGCGTATGGTTGAACTTTTGGACCTAATTGGCTTTTAGCGTAGTTTAAAAGGTCGATGGCATTTTGTAGGTCATCAAGATTTGCATCTTCTTTTTCGTAAACTTCTTCTGCTTGAAGAATTGCATCGTCGTAATTATTTCTTACTTCATCTGATTCGTTTTTGTAAAGGTCATCATTTTTAAGTTCTTTAGCTATTTCTATAGCTTGTTTTAGTTCTTCACGTTTTTGCCTTACTTGTTCTTGGCTATCATCTGCTGCTGGGTCTTGATTTTCTTCTTCTACTGGTTGATTACCTGTTGTCACTGTATCATCAGTTTCTTCTAGATTTTCATCGATTGTTTCTACTATTTCTGAATTAGCTTCAGGAACTACAACTGGTTCTGTGACCTCTGCTGGATTTTCAATATCAGTATCTACATCACTTGCATAAGCATAACTTGTGCCGCTTAAGATAAGTCCGCAGGAAAGGACTAGGGCTAGATAATTTTTAGTTTTCATAAATAAACTCCTTTTCATATATTATCTATTGCTACATCCTGATTATTTTGCTAAATTCTTACCCTAATTAATTAATTTACTCACTAAAGTATTGTAAAATTCATGTAAAGTTTAAAGACTCCTTGAGCCCACATTTAAATGCTAAGTTTTCCTAAATTTTCCTTTAATATTTTAAGAGCCATGGAAGATTTATTGGCGACTGTTTTTGAGGAAATATTCATCTTTTCTCCTATATCTTTATTTGTCATATCTAAAAAAAACTTATTGTAGATTATGGTTTTAAGGTCATTTGGGAGTTGATTTATCTTTTGGTAAAGGATTTTATTATCTTCGTTATCTAGAAATTCCTTCTCAAAATCATAATCATCCTCAAGACTTTCTATAAGCGGATTGCCATCTCTATCAAAATCATCTAGAGAACTGGAATTTATTTTCTTGGACTCATCTAGAAAATAGTAATATAGTTTTTTCTTTAAAAAATTACCAAAAGTTCCTTTTTGCTCATCATATTCTAAGATTGCCTCAATTAACAAAATCTTTGATTGATCAACTGCTTCTTCATATTCAAATGCTGAGAATTTCCTAGCATTGCCTATGATTAATGGCATATAAGCATCAATAATTTGCTTTGAATTGTCTAAAGATATTTTCATATTATAACCTTTCAAAGCGCGCGCTTATTTTTATTTTTGTCGACATGGATATGATAAAACAAATTTGGTAAAAAGTTTAATTGGATAAATGGCTTAAAATAAAGGAAAAATCTTGCTAAAGGGATTTTGATTAAGGGCTAATATGGGGTAGAAAGTAAATGGCAAAAAGCTTTATGTTATGGGTTAAAAATAGTATAATTTTATTATTATTGCCTTTTTTTAGGATTTATCTTAGAAAAAAATTCAAGGAGGATTTATGAAAAAGTTTGGAAAATTTTTGCTTGCTCTAATCTTGGTAGCAGGTGTTGGATTTACTGGTTTTACCCTAGGACAAAACGCAAGTTTGACCTCCACTTCTAGCAGTAGAGATGTAGAGCATATTGCTGAAATGGAAGGGCTAAAAAGTTTACTCGATCAGAACTTTTTATTTGATTATGAAGAAGACCAAATTTATGAGGGGTCATTAAAAGGAATGTTTGCAAACCTTGGAGACCCATATACAGCTTATTACACACCAGATGAGTTCAAAAAACTTATGGAGGCTCTAAATGGACGCTACACAGGCATAGGGGTGTCTGTCCAAGCCAGTAAGGAAGGATACATAAAGGCAGTTTCTGTTTTTGATAATTCTCCTGCCAAAGAAGCGGGTATCCAATCTGGAGATTATATTATAAAAGTAAACGGTCAGGCCTATGGTGCTAACCAACTTGAGGAGGCAGTGGCAGAAATCAAGGGTGAGGCTGGTACAGATGTGAACCTTACTATTTTAAGAACTGAAGAGGGCAAGACTAATAGCAAGGAATTTGACGTTAAAGTTACTCGTAGGGATGTTAATGTAGATACCATTGATGATGATATCCTAGAAGTACGTGGCAAAAAAATCGGATATATCCACATCAAAGCCTTTGATGATATAACCTGGCAAGACTTTTCAGATTCATATAGCAAACTTATGGCCCAAAATATCGATGGCCTTATCCTAGATGTGAGAAACAATCCAGGTGGTGCCTTGGATGTAGTTATAAATATTGCTGATAATTTCCTAGATGAGGGTGTCATTGTGACAACCAAGGATAAAAAAGGTAATGTTGTGACAGAAAAATCTGATGCAAATGCAAGTGACATACCATTGACTATATTACAAAACGAAAACTCAGCATCTGCCAGCGAAATCCTAGCAGGGGCTATGAAAGATAGGGGTCGTGCAAAAGTCATAGGTAGCCAATCATTTGGTAAGGGTGTTGTTCAAAAAGTATTTACCCTAGACAATGGTGCTGGTGCAAAAATCACTATTAGCGAATATTTCACACCAAATGGAACTCAAATAAATAAGGTTGGGGTAACTCCAGATATTGAAGTAAAAAGTGATGAAAAGCTTGATTTAAACAAAATGGACTTTAAAAATGACAAACAATTTGTAAGTGCCTTAAACGAACTACTAAAAGAACTAGAATAAGGAGATGATTTATGGAAAAATATAAATCAAATGAAGAAAGGATAGTAGAACTTACTTATCTATTAGAAAATAAGAATTTAACCGAACTATCCGATCTCCTTAACAGGACCAACCCAGTTGATATAGTAGAATTTATCGAAGGCCTACCAGCAGAAGAAGCCCTGGTCATATTTAGACTTCTTAGCAAAGAAGATGCTGTAGAAGTTTTTGCGGAACTTGACCAAGAAGATAAGGAAAAACTACAAGCAAGTCTAAATGATGACGAATTTAAGGAACTTTTGGATGAGCTAAACTTTGATGATATGATTGATACCCTGGAAGAAATGCCAGCAACCATGGTCCAAGAAATCCTAAAATCATCAGACAATGAAACCCGTGATTTGGTTAATGAATACCTTCAGTTCCCAGAATATTCAGCCGGTACGCTGATGACAACCGAGTTTGTGGAAGTAAAGGCAGATATGACAGTAGAAGAAACCCTAGCCATGCTTGAAGAAGTGGGCAAGGATAAGGTAACTGTCTATACTTGCTATGTCTCAGACGATACTCACAAACTCTTAGGATATGTATCACTTAGGATGATAGTAACCCGTGAGCCGGATACAAAGATTTCTGAGCTAATGTTTGAAGATGTTATCTATGTTCATACCACAGATGACCAAGAAGACGTAGCCCACACCTTCCAAAAATACGGTTTTACAGCCTTACCAGTTGTTGATAATACCAACAGATTAGTAGGAATTATCACCGTTGATGACATCATGTGGATCATCGAACAAGAGGATACAGAAGACTTCCAACGTATAGCCGGTACTACACCAGATGAGGCTGATTATTCCAAGACTTCTGCTTGGGCTCTTGCAAAAAACAGGATTCCCTGGCTGATGTTTCTTATGATTTCAGGTGCATTTACTTCAACTATCCTTAGAAGATATGAAGATGTTATCCAAACAGTAATTGCCCTAAATATGTTTATACCAATGCTTACCGGTTCTGGTGGTAATGCTGGTAGCCAGGCATCAACCCTTGTAATCCGTGCCATGGCAACCCATGATATAGAGCCTAGTGATTGGGCAAAAGTTGTTTTAAAAGAAATCACAGTTGGACTTATATGTGGTCTAGCCCTCGGTGCAGTAGCATTTTTAAAATGCTTTTTCCTTGATAAGGTGGCTATGAATGTAGCCCTAGTTGTTGCATTTACAATTCTTGCAATTGTAGTTTTGGCAAAGGCTATTGGTTCGCTTTTACCAATTGTTGCACAAAAACTGGGAGCAGATCCAGCAATCATGGCAAGTCCCTTAATTACAACAATCGTAGACTCACTTGGACTAATTGTTTACTTTAACATTGCTCAAGCAATTTTACCAGGACTTAATATCTAAGAAGGGAGGCATGAAATATGTACACATACAAATCTACAGAAAATAGGCTAACTGAACTTAGATATCTATTAGAAAAGAAAAGACCAAATGAACTTGCAGAACTTCTAAGGCGTACAAACCCAGTTGATATAGTAGAATTTATCGAAGAATTATCAGCTGAACAAGCCCTAGTTGTCTTTAGACTCCTTAAAAAAGATGATGCAGTAGAAGTTTTTGCGGAACTAGAAAGTGAAGAAAAAGAAAAACTTCAAAAGGGTTTGCATGAACGTGAGTTTAAAGAGCTTTTAGATGAGCTAAACTTTGATGATATGATTGATACCTTGGAAGAAATGCCAGCGGCTATGGTCCAAAGAATCTTAAAATCATCTGACAAAGAAACCCGTGATTTGGTAAATGAATATTTAAAATTCCCAGAAGATTCTGCTGGTAGACTAATGACAACAGAATTTGTTGAATTAAAACCATATATGACTGTAAAGGATGCCCTAGCCCACATCAAGAAAGTAGGACATGACATGGTTACCCTTTATACTTGCTATGTCACAAGCCCAACCAAGGAAATTTTGGGCTATGTTTCCCTAAGGTCAATTGTAACCAACAAACCAGACACCCTTATAGATGATTTGATGTACCAAGATGTTATCACAGTAGAAACTACTGATGACCAAGAGGATGTAGCCCGCACCTTCCAAAAATACGGTTTTACAGCCCTGCCAGTAGTTGACCGTACAAATCGTCTTGTGGGACTGATAACTGTTGATGATATTATGTGGATTATCGAACAAGAGGCAACCGAGGACTTCCAACGTATTGCTGCGACCACACCAGATGAGGAAGATTATTCAAAAACAACACCCCTTTCTCTAGCAAAAAATAGGATTCCTTGGCTAATGTTTTTGATGATTTCAGCAACATTTACATCAACAATCCTAAAAAGCTACCAGCACGTTGTCCAAGCTGTTATTGCCCTAAATATGTTTGTACCTATGCTTACAGACAGTGGTGGTAATGCCGGTAGCCAGGCATCAACCCTTGTAATTCGTGCTATGGCAACTGATGATGTGGAACCAAAAGATTGGGCAAAAGTTGTTTTAAAAGAAATCACAGTTGGATTTATTTGCGGACTAGCCCTTGGATTTGTAGCATTTTTAAAATGTTATTTCTTTGATAAGGTTGCTATGGATGTATCACTTATTGTAGGACTTACAATAGTATTTATAGTAGTTTTAGCAAAGGCAGTTGGTTCACTTTTACCAATGGGTGCAGAAAAACTAGGATTTGACCCAGCCATTATGGCAAGTCCACTAATTTCTACCATAGTTGACTCACTATCACTAATTGTCTACTTTACAATTGCTCAAATGATTATTCCTGGGATATAGTATATAAATCAAAAGACGCTAAACTGACTACAAAAATTTATAATTTCATATTCTCAATTTTCTAAAATCGCAAACTCACTTGCGCTCAGACAGAGCGATTTTGTGACGAAAATCTTCAAATTGAAATTATTGAAATTTTTTCCGAACAGTTCACTTACTTTTTGATTTACTTATTATTAAAATATAAGAATCACACCTAAACTGGTGTGATTTTATTTTGCAAAAAATTAGTCATAAACTATAATGATTTTAGAAAGAAGGATTATATGTCTTATAGTAAAAAAATAAAAATACCATATATGTTATGCGATAGATATGAAAATTTATCTTTAAGAAACTTGGTCAGCATTATGGGAGATGTTTCTCTGACTCATTCTTATATCCTAGATAAAGATTTAGATAAGCAAAAATATAGGTGGATTGTTTACTCTTGGGATATTGAACTTATAAGCCCTGTAACTTATAACCAGGAGATAGAAGTAACAACTCATATAATAGATATAAATAAATTTTATGCTCACAGAAATGTAGTAGTAAGCTTTAAGGGAGAGCTGGTTGCTAGGGCCTATGGGGTATTTTTGCTTATAGATGTTGATAGGATGCGTCCTATAAAGATGAGCCCTAACCACAATGAAGGCAATGAAAAAGAAGAATTGATATATGAAAAGTCAGACTTGACCTATAAAAAAGACTTTGAAAATACCAAGGAAATTATGATAAGATATACAGATATTGATAGCAATTTTCATGTAAACAATGCTGTATACTTTGACTATATATATGATTTGTGTAAGTTAGACACAAAAGATATTAAATTTTTAAATATTGTTTATAAGAATGAAATTAGGAATAAAGATTCAGTAATTGGTGAATACACTACATACGATAATGTCATTGATTATAGGCTAAGATCTAGTGAAGATGATAAAATTTACACCTATGGGAAGATTATAAGAAATGTATAAAGATGGATATGGAAATACTCCAAACAAGGACAAAATAATAGCATACTTAGAAGAAGGATATGAAAAAAATCCTGGCAAATGGGTCTTACACTTATGGACCATTGGCAAAACTGCTCAAAAAATGGCTCCTGAACTAGGACTTGATTCAGATATTGCCTTTGCTTGTGGAGCCCTTCATGATATTGGCAAGTCAACTGGAGCAAAGAATGCTGAGCATTTTTATGAGGGCTATAAGATTTTAAAGGCTGATTCATATTTTTTCCCAGCCCGTATTGCCCTAACCCATAGCTTTCAGATAAAAAATGTAGATGCCTATGTGGGAGATTGGAATATTTCAGATGATAAAAAAGAATTTATAGGCGATTTTTTAAAATTTAATGAATACAATGACTATGACCTTTTAATCCAATTTTTGGATGGGGTTATTAAAACAAAGTACCTAGGAGTTGAGAAACGAGCAGCTGGTGTCTTAGAAAAACATGGATCAAATCCATATTTTGAAGAGAGGAAGCAAAAACTTTATGAGCTAGAAGAATATTTTAGCAAAAAATTAGCAATGCCTATTGAAAATTATTTGCCAAATCCTAGATGGTACAAATTCCCTTATAAGTATTTTAGGGAAAGTGGACTATAGACTTGCAAATCAGCATTGCGGGTGTATATTATTAGTGAATTTATTTTACCACCCGTTGGAGGCAGCCCTGCCTCCAACATTTTTTTGATATTGAAAAATGAATATAATACAAAATTTTTAATAAATTTTAAAAAAGTATTTGACATTTATTTTAAGGCGTGGTAATATTTATTTATCAAATAGTTTTACAAAACCATATGAGAAGAAGAGTAGTCTAGATGGACATTCTACAGAGAGCCCAGTTTTGGTGAGATGGGTGGATAAAAGTTTAGATGAAGATGGCCTTTTCTTGGGGTGAGTCGATAGTTAGATTCACACGGGACTTCCCGTTACAGAAGTAGAGTATGATAGTACTTGATGAGTGTATGTATGCGTGAGTATGCATAAATTAAGGTGGTAACGCGAATTATATCGTCCTTAAATTCTATGATTAGAATTTAGGGGCGTTTTTTTATGGCCTATTTTAGGAAGGGATAAGAAATGAGCAATAATGAAATTATAAAATCAAAAATTGATCAGTATTTTGATCAAACTGTTGCTTGGAGAAATTACTTACATGAAAACCCAGAAGTAAGTGATAAGGAATACCAAACAGCAAAATACTTAAAAAAAGAATGCGAAAAACTTGGACTAATAGTCGAGGATGCAGCAAATACAACTGGTTTTACAGCCCTACTTGATACAGGTAGACCTGGAAAAACTTTGGGGATTAGAACAGACATAGACGCACTTCCAATCCATGAAAGTGAATACAATAAAAAATTTAAAAAATCGGTAGTGTCAAAAAATGAAGGGGTAAGCCACGCTTGTGGTCACGACTCACATATGGCAACACTTTTAACTACTGCAAAAATCTTAACTGATTTAAGGGATGAAATCGACGGCAAAATTTATTTTATCTTTGAAGAAGGTGAAGAAACTGGCGGTGGCATTGAGGCAATGGTTGAGCATCTAAGGGATAAAGGATTAGATGCTTGCTACGGTAACCACCAAGCTTCGTTTTTAGAAGTTGGAGAAATAAGAGTTATTAAAGGACCATCACACGCTGGTTGTGCAGGAGTTGAGTTTGATGTAATTGGAAAAGGTGGTCACGGATCTCGTCCAGACAAATGTATCAATCCACTAACTGCAACAGCAAATATTGTAACAGCCCTAACAACAGCTTGGGTTAACCAATTAGATGTAAATGAAAAAGTAACTTTTGGTCTTGGTTCAATAAATGGTGGAGCTGCTTCAAATGTGATTCCTGATAAATGTAATGTCAAAGGTACATTAAGATTTTTTGATGATAAGGCTGGAGAGGATGCCCTAGAAGTCTTAAAAGAAGTTACTAAAGCAACTGTCAAGGCTCATAAGTGTGAAGTAGAATTTTCTGATTATACTCGCATCGTTGCCTACCCAACCATAAATGATCCAGACCTAGCCGATGAAGTTATAAAATCTTTAAATGACATTTATCCAGGCTCATATAGAGATGGAAAACCAACCTTTGGTTCAGAATCGTTTTTTGGTTACTCCAGACTTTGCCCATCAGTTTATACCAAATTTGGTGTAAGAGATGAGGAAAACGGAATTACAGCTGGAGCGCACACACCAGAATTTGATCTAAACCCAGAAGGCATCAAATATGCAGTAGGCTTACAAGTAAAATTTGCCACTGATTTTTTAGGAGAGGCCAATGATTGATTTAAAAAATATAACCGTCGATTTTGACGGATTTAAGGCAGTAGATGATGTAAACCTAACCGTTGAGAAAAACGACATCTACGGCATTGTAGGATTTTCCGGAGCAGGAAAATCGACCTTGGTTAGGACAATAAATCTTTTGCAAAGACCAAGTGCTGGAGAAGTTCTAATAAATGGAGAAAATCTCCTAGACTTATCAGATAAGGACCTAAGAGCAAAAAGAAAAAATATAGGAATGATCTTCCAGCACTTTAATCTTTTAAATAATATAACAGTCTTGGATAATGTAATTTATCCTATTAGAAAATTAAAAATCTCCAAAGAAGAAAAAGAAAAAAAGGCCAGAGAGCTTTTAGAAGTAGTAGGCATTGGCGATAAGGCTGATAATTATCCAAGAGAACTTTCTGGGGGCCAACAACAAAGATGTGCAATTGCAAGAGCCCTTGCATCAGATCCAGAAATTTTACTTTGTGATGAGGCAACAAGTGCCCTAGACCCAAAAACTACCAAGCAAATTTTAAAACTACTTAAGGATTTAAATGCAAAATTGGGTCTTACAATAGTAATTATTACCCACCAAATGGAGGTGGTAAAAGACCTTTGCAATAAATGTGCGGTAATGCAAGATGGAAAAATTGTAGAAAATGGTTCAACCTTAGATATATTTGCCCATCCAAAAGACCCACTTACCCGTGAGTTTGTAGAAACTTCCACAAATGTTGCTGAAACCATTGATGAAGTTAAACAAAACATAGGAATCTTAAAAGACAATGAACTTTTAGTCAAACTTAACTATGTGGGAGCTGCTACAACCGAGCCGCTAATCAATGATCTTTTTGAAAAATTTGGTGTAAAAACAAATGTATTGGCCGGAAATATTGAATTTATAAGTGGCATCCCAGTTGGAAACCTAATAGTAAGCTTATCAGGTGATAGAGATAATTTAGGAAAAATTGTAGATTATCTAGAAGAAAAAAATGTAGATGTAGAAGTTTTAGGAGGTAAAGATGGGATTTTTTGAGTATTCATGGTCCATCAGAGAAAGGATATTCCAAGATTTTAAAACCACCCTTTATATGCTCTTTGTATCAGCAATATTTGCAGGGATTTTTGGACTAATACTTGGGGTGATCATGGTTGTTACAGACCGTGGCAGAATTTTGGAAAATAAAGTTGTTTATAGCATTTTAGATAAGGTCACTAATATTTTTAGGTCCATACCCTTTATTATTTTGCTAGCCCTAGTTGCACCAATTACAAAACAAATTGTAAACACCAGAATTGGTCCAACTGCTGCAATCGTGCCACTTGTATTTTCCTGTGTGCCATTTTTTGCAAGACAAGTTGAACAAGCACTTGCAAGTGTGGATCCAGGAAAGATTGAGGCTGCAGAAGCCATGGGTAATTCACCATTTGAAATTATAACAAGCGTTTATCTTAGAGAAGGCCTGCCAAGCTTGATACGCGCTTCATCTATTACTCTGATTTCTCTTTTAAGTTTAACAGCTATGGCAGGTATTGTCGGAGGCGGTGGTATTGGTGATTTGGCCATTGCCGTAGGTTACCAACGTTACAAGGACGATGTTGTAATTGTAAGTGTTGTTTTAATATTAGTTGTCGTATTTATAATACAAGGCGTTGCGAATTTTCTTATAAGAAAAACAAGTCATTAAGGAGGAAATAATGAACAAATTAGGAAAATTAACTTTAGGTTTGGCCCTAGCACTAGGCCTAAGCTCATGCGGAGCAAATAATAACGAATCAGCACAAACACAACCAGCAGAAAATAATACACAAACAGAAGAAGCAAGCACAGATCCATTAGAAGGAAAAGATACAATAAAAGTTGGTGTAGTTGGAGAACACAACGAAGTTTGGGATGACATTATCGAAAGATACAACTCAGACAATAGTGAAAGAAAAATAGAATTAGTAAAATTTTCTGAATACAGGGAGCCAAACGAAGCTATTTTAGCAGGGGATATAGACATCAACGCCTTCCAACACTACAAATTCTTAAATCAATTTAACGAAGAGAGTGGATCAGATATAGAGGCTATAGGAGATACAGTAATAGCTCCACTAGGAATTTATTCTTCAAAAATCACAGACATAAGTGAACTAGAAGATGGGGCAAGAATTGCAATTCCAGATGATCCATCAAACTCAGCAAGATCACTTTTCCTACTACAAACTGCAGGACTTATCAAAGTAAATGGTAAAGATGGGGATAATATCACAACAGATGATATTACAGAAAACCAAAAAAATCTTGAAATCATCCTATTAGGTTCATCACAAACAGCAAGAAGTCTTGATGATGTTGATGCTGCTTGTATAAACTCTGGAATGGCAGTAGATGCTGACCTAGTACCATCAGAAGATGCAATTTTCCTAGAAGATAAAGATGATCCAGATAAACAAATCTATGTAAATGTTATTGCGACAACCCAAGATAAAAAAGACAGTGAAATCCTAAAAGATATTGTAGATAACTATTTCCACACAGACAGAACAAAAGAAGTAATCCAAGAATCCTCAAAGGGATCAGAATTTGGTGTTTGGTAATAAGAAAATTTCATACTACTCATCCTTATAGTAAATATACATGAAAGCAGGAGTCAAATTCTCCTGCTTTTTCATTTATTAATAAAAGACGGTTTTTCTTTAAATGTTATAAAAGTAACGTATAGTAGATAGGTAATAAAAGGAGTTTTAAATGACCACAATTTATGATTTTACAGTAAAAGATAATAAAGGAAATGATATTAGCCTTGATAAATATAAAGGAAAAGTACTTTTAATAGTAAATACTGCAACAGAATGCGGCTTTACACCTCAATATCAGGGGCTAGAAGAGCTTTATAAAAAATATAAGGATCAAGGATTTGAAATTCTAGATTTTCCTAGCAATCAATTTGGAGGACAAGCTCCTGGTACAGATGCAGAAATACAAAATTTTTGCACAGCAAGATTTGGCACGACCTTTGATAGATTTGCAAAAATTGATGTAAATGGAGAAAATGAAGATCCACTTTATACCTACCTAAAAAAATCCCAAGGGGGACTTTTGGGTGACAAAATTAAGTGGAATTTTACAAAATTTTTAATAGATAGAGATGGAAATGTAGTAGAGCGTTACTCTTCCCAAAAGAAACCGGAAAATATAGCAAAGGAAATAGAAAAATTATTGGAAAAGTAAGATGAGTGATTTAGTAAAACTTGCCAAAGAGTCCATAAAATATTATTTGGAAACTGGCAAATATTTAACAGAATATGATGAGAGTTTAAAAAGCAATAATAATGGAGTAATTGTAATTGTTCATAAAGATGGCAGACACGAAAAAAGTGGTTCCATTTATCCAACAAGATCTGATATTGGACTTGATGTCATCCATGAGGCAGTAAATGTGGCTGTATTTAACAATGCAATCGACCTTTCAGATATAAAAATCGATAATTTATACATTTCAGTTTATGAAGTTACAAAAATTAAGCAAATCCAATATATGGAAGAATTTGGAATGTATCATGGTTTATTTTTAAAATACAACAACAACCATGCCCTAGTATTCAGGGATGATTACGAATCGGACTATCAAATGTTTGAAGATGCTATAAAAATTGCAAATGTAGATAGCCATGATGTATTTACCATAGAAAAATTTAAGGTTCATAAGCATTTATAGCTTGACTAAAAAATTTTAGTAAGTATTATAAAAATAGAATATAAATACAAATGTTATAAAGACCAGTAACTTTTATGGAAACTTTAGAGAGGCACGGTTGGTGAGATGTGCTAGTGAAAGTAAAAGCGAATATCATCTTTTAGTTTAGTAAGTGAAATTAGTAGTTTGCTACGAAAACCAATCGTTAAGAGTAATTTAGGAAATAAGTGGACCGTCTGTATGGACGGTCCTTTTTTTGTAAGGAGAAGAATATGAGTGAGTTTAAATCTTTAAATACTAATGACACCCGTAATCGTGAAGCAGAAGTAGAAAAATATTGGCAAGAGATTGACCTTTTAGATCAAACTTTTAAAACACGTGAAGATGCTGAGGAATATATAATCTATGATGGACCGCCAACAGCAAATGGTAAACCAGGTATCCACCACGTAATCGCAAGAACTTTAAAGGATATGACCAGCCGCTATAAAAATATGAAGGGCTATAAGGTCCTTAAAAAAGCTGGTTGGGATACCCACGGCTTGCCAGTAGAAATCGAAGTAGAAAAACAATTAGACTTCCATGACAAAAATGACATCGAAGAATTTGGTATAGAAAAATTTAATAAATTATGTAAGGAATCAGTTTGGAAATATTCTGATATGTGGCGTGACATGTCAGATCGCATGGGCTTTTTATATGATATGGACCATCCATATGTAACTATGGAGAATGATTACGTTGAAACTGAGTGGTGGCTTTTAGATAATGCCTTTAAAAAAGGATATATCTATGAGGGTGCAAAAGTTATGCCATACTGCCCAAGATGTGGAACTGGTCTTGCAAGCCATGAGGTAGCTCAGGGTTACCAAATGGATAAAACCATTACTCTTACTGTTAAATTTAAGAAAAAAGACACAGAAAATGAATATTTCCTAGCATGGACCACTACACCATGGACCCTTCCATCAAACGTGGCTTTATCTGTAAATCCAGACCTTGACTATGTAAAAGTATATGATAAAACAGATGATTGCTACTACTACATGGCAAAATCACTTTGTGAAAAACTAATGGAAGACCATGACTATGAAGTTGTAGAAACCCTAAAGGGTGCTGATATGGAATATATGAAATATGAGCAATTACTACCTTTTGTTGAAGTTGACCCTGACCATGCATTTATAATAACACTGGCTGATTATGTTTCTGCAGAAGATGGTACAGGTATAGTTCACTCTGCACCAGCCTTTGGTGAGGACGACTATCAAATCGGTAGAAAATATGATCTAGCTTTCATCCAACCAGTAGACCTTGAAGGTAACTTTACAGAAACTCCATGGAAGGGACAATTTATCTTTGATACCAACGAAGATATATGGCATCATCTAGCTAATGAAGGCAAGGTATTTAAAAAACAAACTATCGAACACAATTACCCACACTGCTGGAGATGTAAAACTCCATTAGTTTATTACGCAACACCATCTTGGTATATAGAAATGAGCAAATTCTCCGACCAAATGGTAGAAAATAATAATAGCGTAAACTGGTTTCCTGAAACCATTGGCGAAAAACGCTTTGGAAACTGGCTAGAAAATGTAAAAGACTGGGCAATATCTAGAAGCCGTTATTGGGGAACACCACTTAATATCTGGAGATGTGATGACTGTGATCATACTCGCTCAGTTGGATCAAGAAAAGAACTAGCAGATCTTGCCATAGAAGATATTGATGAGAATATCGAACTTCACAGACCATATGTAGACAATGTATCTATGAAATGTGAAAAATGTGGGGGTGTCATGCACAGGGTGCCAGATGTGATCGATGTTTGGTTTGACTCAGGAGCTATGCCATTTGCCCAACTTCACTATCCTTTTGAAAATAAAGAATTATTTGAAAATTACTACCCAGCTGACTTTATCTGTGAAGGAATCGACCAAACACGTGGATGGTTTTACTCCTTAATGGCTATTTCCACATTTACCTTAGGCAAGGCACCATATAAAAATGTACTTGTAAATGACCTAGTTGTAGATAAAAACGGCCAAAAAATGAGTAAATCACGTGGTAATACCCTAGATCCATTTGCCTTATTCGATAAATATGGAGCTGATGCTGTAAGATTTTATTCTTTATACGTATCACCAGCTTGGATGCAAACTAAATTTGATGAGGCAGGTCTTGTAGAAGTAAGAAATAACTTCTTTAGAACCTATGAAAATGTGTATAACTTCTTTAGCTTATATGCAAATACAGATGGATTAAGTGTAGAAGATTTACAAAATATCGGCAAGGTAGAGCTTGAAAAAATTGATAAATGGTTATATTCAAGATTAAATACCCTAGTTAAGAACTATTACCAAGAAATGGAAGTATTTGAATACAACAAAGTTGTTCACTTAATTTCTGACTTTGTAGTAGAAGATTTATCAAATTGGTATATCCGACGTAACAGAAAAAGATTCTGGAATAGTGAACTTACAGACTCTAAAAAAGCAGTTTACAAAACAACTTACGATGTGCTTACTACAATTGCAAAATTAATAGCACCAATCACACCATTTATGGCAGAAGAAGTCTATAGAAACTTAACTGGTGCAAAAACTGTCCACACAGAATTGCTACCAGAAGTAGATGAAGCAATGATAGATAAAAATTTAGAGCAAGACATGGAACTAGTAAGAAAAATAGTAAATCTAGGCCGTGCTTCTCGTGAAAAAGAATCAATAAAAGTTCGCCAACCACTTGCAAAAATCATTGTTGATGGTGGATATGAAGATAGGATTTCAGATTTATTAGGTCTTATAAAAGAAGAGCTAAATGTAAAAGAAATCGACTTTGCAGCAGATCTTTCAGAATTTATGGACTACTTCCTAAAACCAGACTTTAAGGTTGTAGGACGTATCTTCCAATCAAAGGTAAATGACTTTGGAAAATATCTGGCAAATGTAGATGCAAAAGATTTTGTAGCAAGTGTAGAAGATGGTCCAGTAGAAATCGACCTAGATGGCGAAAAATACGAAGTTTCAAAAGACTACTTAGATATCAGAATCTCTGCAAAAGAAGGTTATGATGTTGAAATGGATGGAAATGTATTTGTAATCCTTGATACAGAAATCACAGAAGATTTATTAGATGAAGGATATGCAAGAGAATTTATCTCAAAAATCCAAAATCTAAGAAAAGATAGCGGTTTTGAAGTAACAGACCACATAGAAATTGCCTATGATGCAGATGAAGATTTAAGCAAAGCTATCGAAAAATTTGCAGAAGAAATCAAAGCAGAAACACTTGCAGATAAATTATCAAAAGAAAGTGTAGAAGCTGATCCAATAGAATTAAATGATAAAACTATAAGTGTAAAAGTTACAAGAATATAGTATAAAAAAGAGTAGATAGAAATATTTACTCTTTTTTTTATGGGAAAATTTGCTAAAAGGATAAAAAATGAAAACTAGACTGATGAATATGATAAAGATAACAAATCCCGCTACAAATGAGGTTGTAGTTTTGGACAAAATCAAAAAAGAAGGCTGGGAGGGTTTGACTTTTCCCGGAGGCAAGGCAGAAGAAAATGAATCTCTAATGGCCGCCGCCATTCGAGAAGCAAAAGAAGAAACTGGTCTTGATATAAAAAACCTAAAATTTGTAGGATTTATTACATGGCTTGGAAAAGAATTTAAGGACGTGGGACTTTTATATGAGACCACAGATTTTTCAGGAGAGCTTGTAGGAGAAAATCGTGAGGGCAATCTTTCTTGGATTGACTATGAAAAATTTAAAAAAATGGATGGGATGAGCCTATCTATGGATAAGATTTTAAAAATATATGAGAGAGAGTTTTCTGAAATATTTTGGAATATTTCCACAAATGAAATATCTTATATTAAATAAATTAATTTTTGGGCAGAGTTTTATCTGCTTTTTTTCTTAGCTGATAAACATCTATAAAGTATAAATTTAATTGCATTTTTGATCCTATGATGATATAATCTTTGCAAATAGTGTGTGGTGAATACCATTACACTATTTATAATTTATTTTTGTAACTATTAATATACATAAAATTACGGAGACGCTATGGCGCTTATTGAAGTACGCGATTTAAAAAAATATTATAAGGTAGGCGGCAATATTATAAAGGCCCTGGATGGAATAAATCTTGATATTAACAAGGGAGAATTTATCGCTCTTTTAGGTACAAGTGGTTCTGGAAAATCCACTCTTTTAAATATGCTAGCAGGCCTTGAATATCCCACAAAGGGGACGATAAAATATGGAAATATAATCTTAAATGAGCTAAAAGAAACTGATATTACAAAATTTCGTAATTTAAATATTGGCTTTGTTTTCCAGTCTTATAACCTATTGCCATATCTTACTGCCTGGGAAAATGTATCCCTTCCTTTGACCTTTAAGGGAGCCGATGTTGAAAGGCGCAAGGAAGAGGCCTACAAAATTTTAAAAGAAGTTGGCCTTGAAAATAGGATGAACAACAAGCCTAACGAATTATCTGGTGGCCAGCAGCAAAGGGTATCCATTGCCCGTGCCTTTGTTGGCACTCCGAAAATAATTTTTGCCGATGAGCCTACTGGAAACTTAGATACCAAGACAAGTTTTGAAGTCATGCAGCTGATTAAAAACATTACAAGGGAAAATAAGCAAACTTTTATCATGGTAACCCACGATGATGAAATGACAGAATTTGCTGACAGAACACTTTTTATGAGAGATGGAAAAATCCAAACCATCCACAAAAATTTAACTATTGATGAGGTTTTAGAAGATGACATACTACCAACAAATTAATGGAACAGAAAATACAAATGACCAGGCGGCTGAAAGTGAAAATGCTCCAGTGCAAATGAGAAACCAACCAAAGCTAATAATTTCAAATTATAGTATTAGCCCAAAAACTGTGGAGGCAGGGGGAGATTTTAACCTAGCCTTTACCCTCTATAACACAAATAATAAAAATTCTATTTACAACCTAAAGGTAAGTATAGACCAGCAACTCCAATCCCAACCCCAAGCAAGTGGTGAAAACAATGCCCTTGTAAGCGACGGATCAGTCTTTACCCCAGTAAATACTTCAAATAGTTTTTATGTTTCTGCCCTTTATCCTTGGAATTCTACAACTAAGTATATAACTATGAAAGTAAATCCAAATGCCGTGGCGGGAAATTATGTGATTGGCCTAACTTTAGAATATGAAGATTATCTAGGAAACCAATATCAAACCAAGGAATCAATTGGAATCCCAGTTGTTCAAAGGGCAAATGTAACTATTGGTGAGGTAAAACACGAGGACCTAATGGTGGATAGCCAAACTCAAGTAAGTGTAAATATTTATAACACTGGTAAGGATAATTTAAATACCTTTATGTGCGATGTAATAGGTAAGGGTTTTACAATTGATAATGATAGACGTTTTATAGGTAATTTTAATTCTGGATCTACAGAAACTTTTACTTTTAATATTACCCCTAGCCACGAAGGTCCAGTTGAGGGGAAAATTATGTTATCCTATGAGGACTCAGCTGGAAATATCCACACAGAAACCAAGGATTTTTATGCAGATGTAACTAGCATGGGCGGGGGAGAAGGATTTGAAGAAGGAATGATAGAAGATCCTGAAACTGGAGAAATGATACCGGTTGACCAAGGCATGGAAGAAAATATGGATGCAGGTGGCAGCTTACTTTCATCTCCATTTTTGTGGATTGGACTTATAATAATCCTTGCCCTAGTAGGACTTTTAATTAGAAAACACAAAAAAAATAAGAAAAATGAGGAGCTAATAATCGACGATGAGGATATCTGATAGATTTATCATGGCCCTAAGGAATCTTTGGCGTCGTAAATCTAGGACAATTCTTACAATCTTATCAGTAGTAATAGGATCTACTTCAATAATTTTGATGCTGGCCTTTGCAGAGGGCATTAGCAATTCACAAAAAGAAATGATCGAGTCATTTCAAGGTCTAACTACCATTAATATAATGGATGGGTCTGGCGATGGATCTTTAGAAGTTACTGATAAGGTGATGAATGATTTAAAAAGGATAAGCCACGTAAAGGCGGTAGTACCTAGCAAAAATATTTATGTCCAACTTTTGATGTCGGATACTGAAGATTACGAGATAGACGGGTCATTAAATATAATTCCTGATAATATTTTTTCCATGATTGAAAAAGATATGCTAGAATTTGGAAACCCTCCAAGTCCAAATGAAGATAATAAAATACTGCTTGGGCAAAATGCAGCAGCAAATAAAAAAACTGATATGGCAGATGGGGGCTACATGATGGAGCCTGTGGAAGATTTCGATTATTCTGCCCACCAATACTTTGTAAGATTAGGATGGGTTATGGAAGAAGAAGAGGATGATGGGGTCAATTTTGGAAATCCAAATGAGGGAGAAGGCTTAGAAGGAGAAAAAGAAAACAAACCTGATTCCATAGATGTGCCAATAGAAATAGCTGGCAAATTAAATAATAAATCATTTTTAAGCGGCTGGGGCTCATATATATCTGAATCTACATATAAAATGCTAAAAAAAGAAGACGGCAAAATATCATCTCCATCTTTGATTCAATCCTTTGATGAAAAAGGCAATCCTATACCAGAAACTTCTGATAAAATAACTTATGAGAACCTAGAAGTAATCGTAGATGATGTTAAAAATGTAGAGGAGGCTGAAAATGAAATTAGACTCTTGGGCTATCAGACAAATTCTATGGCCCAGGCTAATGAAGAAATCCAAAATCAAACCAGGACAATTATGCTAATACTTGGGGGAATTGGATCCATTGCCTTTATAGTTTCTGCAATTGGAATTATAAATACAATGCTAATGAGTATCTACGAACGCCAAAAAGAAATAGGAGTTATGAAGGTCATTGGTGCATCTGTGTCTGACATACAAACCATGTTTTTAATAGAATCTGGATTCATTGGATTTTTTGGAGGCATCTTGGGCTTATTGATTTCACTATTGGCAAGCAAAGTTATAAATGGTGCTTTTTCGGGTATGAATGATTCAATAGTACAGGGTGGAAATATAATAATCATTCCACTTTGGCTGGCATTACTTGGAGTTGGTTTTTCGGCTCTAGTGGGTGTTTTGGCAGGATATCTGCCAGCTCGCCGTGCTACAAAATTATCTGCAATTGATGCATTAAGAGCAAATTAAGGAGGAAATTATGAAAAAAATAATACCAATAATGGCTCTTTCACTCGCTCTAGTAGGATGTACAAATACAAATTCAACTGAAAGCGAAACAAACACTGAAACAAATACTAATGAGACACAAGTAAGTGAAAATACTGACGATACTCAAGTTATAGATGTAGAAAAGGCTGAAAATAACAAAGAAAATAGCGAAGAAAGTGGATCTGTCGAAACTGAAGATCAAAGTGAAGAAGATTCTGAAGTAAGCCAAGAAAAAGACAAAGAAGACAGTAAAAAAGAAAATTCTGATGATGCTAGCAAAGAAGAATCAGAAGAAGAAAATCAAGCAGAAAATGAAGACAAAGAAGTAAGCAAGGATGACTTATTTTTTAGCCTATATGCTCCATTCTCAACAGTAAATGAAAATGGTGACATAGTAGATGAAAGTGGAAATGTTGCTCCAAGCGATGAATCTTACAATTACGACTATGTAAAATATTCTAATAATTTATTTGTTAGAAGCAAAAGAAATGTAAAAGATTTAAAAGATATTGTAGCAATAGTTAGGATGAATGATAAAGACGTGACTACCCTTTACGAATTCCCTCAAAACGAAGACTTCCGTCCACTTGGCCTGATTGGTGATAGGGTATATGGTTACCACAACTATAATGAAGATGATGAGATAAATGGAACACCTACTTTAAAACAAGTAAAATCAGCCATTGGATATGTAGATTTAGCTACCGGTGAAGTCAAAGATTTTGATGCAACTGTGGATGGTCTAGTAGGGGGAGCAGTAGTTGTCGATGGTGAACTACAATTTACCTTGCCAGGAGATAATAATGAGCAAAATGCCTACAATTTTGACTTATACAAACTAGACCTATCAAAGGGCACTGACCAAGAAGCAGAATTACTAGAAAAAGACTTTGACCTCCAATACCTATTTGGACAAAAAAGATTTGAAAACGGAAACCCAGTTTGGAAAATATACAGGGCAGACAATGAGAATATCTATGCAAACGACCAAAAATTCCCATTCCTATGGGCTGAACAAGGAAATCAAGAAATCATAGGAAATAACATTTTCTACTTTAATAATGATGGAATTAGTGAGGATAGATTATCAAGAACAATTAAAGTTATTAACATGTCAAGTGGCGAAACAGTTCTAGAAACTCAAATTAGGGGTATGAAAATAGAAGGAAACAAGCTATATTATCTAACACCAGAAAATGAAGTAGAGTCAGTTGACATCGAACTTTAATAATCAATAAATTAGGATCACGATTGTGGTCCTTTTTTTATTTTTCATAGTATAATGGTCCTATGAAAAGATTTAAGATTTTATTGGCTTTATTATTTGTTTTTCTAGTTGGATGCAATTCAGATACTCCAAATGCAACATTAAGCGGAGATCCTATTGATACCAACAAGATACAAATTTATTATGACCCAATCGATAAAAAATTAATAAAATTTAATCCAAACGGCAATCAAAGTGAGATATTAAATCCAAATCCGACTGATATAGCCTATGATATCAACAATGCTGACAATGTTTTTGTCATGGGAGATAGTATCAATCATACATACAAATTAGTAAAAATTGAGGAAGGAAATATAGAAAACCTCCATGAATTTAACCAGGGAGAGGAGATCTTTCCAATAGGATACAATGATGGAAATATCTACTTTATCCATAGTTTTTATGGAGAAAAAGGTGAGGAAAAAGAAAAAAGAACTATTAGCCTAATAGACCTTGAGGAATTTAATACCACTGACATTGAGAGCGTGGGCGGATTTTTGACAGATGGGATTATAAGTCCAAATAACATTTATTACACAGTTTTTAATAACGAAAATAATTATTACGAGCTTTATAGAAAATCCATAGAAGCTGGCAAAAAAAGTGAGGCCCCAGAGCTAATCAGTGTGGGCTATGAGACTCCTGAACTTTATTTATCAAAAGATTTGGAAAATGAAAAAGAAATCATGAGCCTTTATGCTTCAGATAAGGATAGGATTTATTCCAAGGATGAGACCTGGGATAAGTATCAGGCAAATTATTTTAAGCCAACCACAGTTATGGGTATCGATAAAAATCCTGATGGAACTATGAAAATAATTTTTTTAGAAAAAAGAAACCGCGAAAAAATAAATGAAATTGATGATGTCCTTGGCATTCGCTTTGAAAATGACACCATAGTTGTAGCGACTAAAAATGGAGCAAGCAAGTATTAAAAAAGACCACAAATTAATTTTTGTGGCCGACAACCAGCACATAGGGTGGATTATTGATTTTGTTTATAAAATCTAATTTTAAAACTGTATATTTTTTATAATCTAAATTTTCCAAAAACTCACTTATTTTTTGAGACTCTACTTTACCAGCTGGATGGCCAGGATAAACGGTTATAAAAATCTTTCCCCTAGGACTTAGAAGTTCTAGGGATTTTTTTATGGCAATTATTGTGCTTTGCCAATTTGTAGTAATATTTTTATCGCCCTTTGGCAAATATCCTAGGTTAAAGACTACTAGATCAATTTTTTCTTTGATGTATTTATCAATATTTGCATGGCTGTCTAGGATAAAGGAAAAGTTTGGATTCTCTCCTATTAAGGCTAAGGTATTTTCCATGGCCAAATTTTGGATATCAAAGGCAAAAAGTTTCTTAGGCTTATTATTTTCCAAAATAAATTTGCTATCATGACCATTGCCTGCAGTCATATCCACTGCAATATTTATATTTTCTTCTCTTATTAGCAATTCTTTTATTATTTCAGTTGCATGGTCTATCATTCTAAGTTCCCGTAAAATTTGTCAGTTCCGTCGATTTTGGTAAAAAATTTGGAATCGGCAATATTTCTATTTATAGGTAGGCCCATCCTGTGCATTTCGTTTAGCTTAAAGATCATAAGATTTGCATTTACATCATAAAGGCTGGCTAATTGTTGGTAGGTGTAGCCTTCTTCAATGTCAGCCATTAATTTTTTCTCATCTAAAAGCAGGTGGGCCGCAAAAATATTTGCTTCAATTTCCATTTCGGTGTTGATGTCAAAAAGCTCGTATTCTGCAAAACCGTTTTTGGCTTCATTTTTATGATATATATCATGGCCCAGCTCGTGGGCTAGGACCATATTTATTATTCTTTCATCTACAAAAGGATTGTAAAATACAAAACGATTACGCATAATTATCTTATACATGCCCAAAAGGGTGGTGGGAGTTTGAAAGGGGATTAGAAAAACCCCACGTCCCTCGAGGATTTCTTTGGGATCACGGGTCTTGTATTTTTTTATCAATTTTTGTGTATCCTCGTAGATTTTATCATAGGTGGATACCATTATTTTTCCTTATCTAGCCCGTATTTTTTATTTTCGTTTTTGGCAATATAGTAGGCTTCGCTGATTGCATCAAGTATGGCTTTTTTGTCCTTTTCTGGCAAATCTCCACCAGCCATAAGGCCTATGACTCCTTGGACCATTTCTTCGGCATCGCGGGCTGCAGCATTTCCGTATCTTTCTCTGGCAGATAGGATAAAATCTTCTTCATCAGTCACCAAATAATCGTGGCTGCTATCAAGAGCCTCTGCCAAGGCATCGTAGGTTTTTCTATACCTTGGCTTAGATTGGCCAGATTCGTAGCGGGATATGGTTTTTAGGGACACATTGCAAAGTTTTGCAAGTTCTTCTTGGGTTAGGTTTTTCGCTTCTCTTAGGTCGCGTAGTTTGTTAGCAAATGCCATTGTTTCTCCTTATAGTCACTAAGTGACTGTTAAATTTAAAATTAATCTTGACACAAGACTTTTAGTGTCTTATAATAATACAAAAGTCATTTAATGTCTTAATTATACATTAATAGTCATCTAAAATCAATAGGAGTTTTTATGAAAAGAGTAATTTTACATTCAGATATGAATGCTTGCTATGCATCTATAGAAGCAAAGCTAAATCCCAAACTTAAGGGGATTCCAATGGCAGTGGCTGGTAATCCAGAAAATCGCCATGGGATTATCCTTGCAAAAAGTGAAGAAGCAAAAAAAATGGGAGTAAAAACTGGTGAGCCAATTTGGCAGGCCCAAGGCAAATGCCCAAATCTAATCCTCGTCCCACCCCATTATGAGGAATATTTAAAACATTCAAAAATGGCCCGTGCCTTGTATTATGAGTATACCAACCAAGTTGAGCCCTTTGGCCTTGATGAGTGTTATCTGGATGTAACAGGATCCTTGCATTTATTTGGATCTGGGGAGGAAATTGCCCATGAAATTAGGAATCGTATGAAAGAGGAACTTGGACTTACAGTCAGCATTGGGGTAAGTTTTTGCAAAATTTTTGCAAAGTTAGGCAGTGATATGAAAAAGCCTGACGCAGTGACTGTAATTAATGAGGACAACTTCAAACAAAAAGTTTGGCCACTGGGAGTCCGTGAAATGGTAGGCATAGGAAAAGCTACAGAAAAAAAACTAAATAAAATAGGGATTTTTAGCCTAGGAGACCTAGCCCATGCACCAGCAGAAACGCTCAAAAGTCTTTTGGGTATAAATGGTGTTTACCTTTGGCAATACGCAAATGGCCTAGACATTCGACCAATTGTGGACAGAGATCATACTGAGCCCATCAAATCAATTGGCAATAGTTCCACTTGTAAAAGAGATTTACATAGCAATGAGGAAGTTTTTAATGTTATGCAAGAACTTTCATTTTCTGTTTCAAGAAGGCTAAGAGAAGCCAAACTTGAAGCCCGCGGTGTAGAAGTTTTTATAAGAAATAATCAACTTCAAAGCTGGAATTTTGCCATTCCCCTAGAAATGGCCAGCCAAAGTTCCATTATTTTAGTAAGACGTGCTATGGAAATCTTTAAGAAAAAATATAATTGGTCATTTCCAGTTAGAGCAGTAGGCATTAGGGCAATCAATTTACGCAATGAGGGTGGGGGCAGCCAAATGGATGTGTTTTTAAACCACGAAAAATTTAAGAAAAATGAAGATGTGGATACTGCCCTTTATAATATTAGAAAAAAATATGGCAAAGAATCCATAACCTTTGCAGCCCTAAAGCGAGATATAGGACTTCCAAGCGATCTTACAGAAATAGTCACCCTGCCAAACCGCCATTATAATATGTAAATTGGGTAAAAATATAAAAATACAAAAAAAAGAGGTGAGACTATGCCCTTTGATAGAAGAAATTACCCAAATTCAATGAAAAATCTGGACAAAGAAGTCCGTGACAAGGCAATAGACATAGTAAATGCTATGCTAAAAGAAGGATATGACGAAGACAACGCAATCCCGATTGCAATTTCCCAGGCCAAAGAATGGGCAAATGATGCCAGCAATGAAGAATTAAAAGAAATCCGCAAAAAAGATTTAAAAGATCACAAAAAAAGTAAAAATAAATCAGGAGCAAGGCTCCAAGATGCGGATGTAGAAGTTTCTTTTAACTATGATGAGCAAAAATGGCAGGTAAAATCCAAAAAAGCCAGCCAAGCAGAAGGCTTTTATGACACAAAAAAAGAAGCCAAGGATAGAGCAGAGAAAATCGCTGAAAATAGGGAAAGCAAAGTAATTACAAAAACCAAGGAGGAGTCAAAATGAGTGAACTAAGCAGAAAAGTTTTAGAATATTTTGAAGGCCAAGGCTATGGAATAAATGAAATAGTAACAGAAATTGACAATCTAAAAATCGATGTAGTAAGGGACTTTCTAGATAAGGCAAATGATGATAAGGTTTATGTAATAAAAAGAAGGGGAAATATAGAAGAATACAATGCAGATAAGGTCATAAGATCTATTAAAAATGCTTCAGACAGAAATGGCCAGCAAATTAATACATCAGATGTAGAAATTTTGATAAAAGATGTAGAACAAAATATGAAAGATATGAAAAGAAAAGTATTTAGAACAGATGAAATCAAGGAATATGTAAAAAATGCCCTGGTAAACGAAGGCTATAGCCAAATTTACGATTCATACGTATCATATGTACAAAACCAAAACTAAACTCAATCAATTGATTGAGTTTTTTTAAGGAGAAAAAATGGACATAAAAATAATAGCAGTAGGCAAAATCAAGGAAAAATTTTATAAAGAAGCCATAGAAGAATACCTAAAAAGAATGCAAGCCTACAGCAAAATAGAAATAATAGAAGTAAACGACGAACAAGCCCCAGAAAGCTTGTCAGATAAAGAAATCGAGCAAGTAAAAGAAAAAGAAGGCGAAAGAATACTAGGAAAAATCGAAGATAGCGACTATGTAGTAAGTCTAGAAATCCTAGGTAAACAAATAGATAGTGTTGGATTTGCAAATTTTATAGAAAATGAAATGAGAGAAGGCTTTGGAAGAAACTTAGTATTTGTAATAGGCGGATCAAATGGACTAGCCAAAGAAGTAAGCAATCGCTCAAACTATAAACTATCCTTCTCAAAAATGACCTTCCCCCATCAACTGATGAGAGTGATCCTTCTTGAGCAAATTTATAGGGGATTTAGGATAATAAATGGACATCCTTATCATAAGTAGTCCCATCATCTTGGGTGGCAGAGCTTTGCTCTGTCATCTCTGAGGCGAAGCGAAGCTGAGCCCAGAGAACTAAGCGAGAAAACTCAAAGAGTTTTCGAGAGGAAAGATCATCTTGGGTGGCCGATTTGTAATCGGCCATCTGCGAGATGAACGTAGAAGCTTTGCTTCAAGTGAGTCCGCAGAACTAATCGAGGTCTAAAGCCTATCGCACTACCTTTTCTGTGGGTGAAAAATGTGAAAGATATTTCATCTCTGAGAGGATATAAAAGAAGAGTAAATAAAAATCTACACATTTATTTAGAAAATACATTTAAAATATTATAATGTCCTAATATATTAGAGGAAAAAATTATAAGTTAAGGAGGTGATTTTAATGAGTCCTTTGGTTGTATATTATTCATACTCAGGATTAACAAGAAGACTAGCAGAAGATATTGCGTTGATTACTGATGGAAATTTAAGAGAACTGAAACCACAAAAGCCTTATTCGTTCTCATATAATACAGCTGTAAAAGAAGTGAGAGAAGAAATCGAAAGAGGATATTGCCCTCCTCTTATACGAGGGGCGGAGGCGATTGAAAATGAAGAGGTAGTTTTTGTTGGTTCTCCTAACTGGCTTAAGACTTTTGCCCCACCAGTGCTGTCTTTTTTAAGAACAGTTGACTTAAGCGGAAAGAAAATCATTCCCTTTTGCACACACGGCGGAGGAGGATTTGGAAGAATGATTGAAGATTACAAAAAGGAATGTACAAATTCAATTATTAAAGATGGAATAGCGTTAAAAGGAAATTACAGCTTCGATGAACTAAAAATATGGCTAGATAATAATTTATAAATACCAGTTTATCAAACTGAAACAAGCAAATAAATGCTATTTTCGAGAAAAAATGAAAATCACCATATTAAAAAAACTAGGACTTGCTATTCCTAGTTTTTTTTGCCTTTTCTACTCAAAAATCCTCAAATACTCCCCATATCCTTCTTTTTCCAAATTTTCTTTAGGAACAAATCTTAAGGCAGCACCGTTTATGCAATATCTTAGTCCGCCTAATTCTTGTGGACCATCTGGGAAAACATGACCTAGGTGGCTGTCGGCGTTTTTGCTTCTTACTTCTGTTCTTACCATGCCATGGGATAGGTCTTCTTTTTCATTTATTTCTGTTCCCTCAACTGGTTTTGAAAAGCTTGGCCAACCGCATCCTGCGTTAAATTTGTCCTTGCTTGAAAAAAGTGGCTCGCCAGATACTTTATCTACATAGATTCCTTCTTCATAAAAGTCATCATATTCTGATGAAAATGGTCTTTCTGTACCGGCGTTTTGAGTTACTTCGTATTCTAAAGCTGTAAGATTTTTTCTTAATTCGTCATCACTTGGTTTTTTGTACATTTTAATCTCCTTAGTCTTTTTATACATTTTACCCGAATTTATTGATTTGATTTTTTATCTAAAGGTAGTACATTATAAATGTAATTAGCAATCAGCACCTATGAGTGCTAAATTATTATACCTAAGGAGTAAAATATGCAATTAAAACCTATCGGTGATAGAGTAGTTATTAAAAAAGCTGAAGCTGAAAAGACAACTCAATCAGGTATCGTGCTTCCAGAAAGCGCTCAAGAAAAACCTGTTTATGCAGAAGTTGTAGCTATCAGTGATGATATTTTAAATGATGATAAGAAAAAAGATTCTCTTTGTGTAGGGGATAAGGTTATTTATTCTCAATACTCAGGAACAGAAGTAAAACTTGATGATACAGATTATATAGTTGTAAAATACATTGATATTTTAGCAGTTGTAAAATAGTTTTAGAAAGGAATATTAATTATGGCAAAAGAAATTAATTATGGAAAAGATGCCCGCGATGGTTTAGAACGTGGTATTGATAAACTAGCAAATGCTGTAAAAGTTACTCTTGGACCAAAGGGACGTAATGTTGTCCTAGATAAATCTTACGGTGCACCAACAATTACAAATGACGGTGTAACTATTGCCCAAGAAATCGAACTTGAAGATAGATTTGAAAATATGGGGGCTCAACTTGTAAAAGAAGTTGCTACAAAAACAAATGATGTTGCAGGTGACGGTACAACAACAGCTACTGTTCTTGCTCAAGCAATCATCAAAGAAGGTCTTAAAAACTTAGCAGCAGGTGCAAACCCAGTTGTTTTAAACAAAGGTCTTAAAAAAGCAACAGATGTTACAGTTGACTACATCAAAGAAAACTCTCGTGACATTGTAGACAAACAAGCTATAGAAAATGTAGGTACAATTTCATCAGCAGACCCAGAAATCGGTAAATTTATAGCAGATGCTATGGAAAAAGTAGGCAATGATGGGGTAATTACAGTTGAAGAATCAAGAACAACTGACACTTATCTAGATGTTGTTGAAGGTATGCAATTTGATAAAGGATATTTATCACCATACATGGCAACAGACAATGAAAAAATGGTTGCAGAGCTTGATGATCCATATATCCTATTAACAGATAAAAAAATCTCAAATATCCAAGATTTATTGCCACTATTAGAACAAATTGTTCAAGAATCACGCCCACTACTAATCATTGCCGATGATGTAGAAGGCGAAGCTCTAACAACACTTATCCTAAATAAACTTAGAGGAACATTTAATGTTGTAGCAGTAAAAGCACCAGGTTACGGCGATAGACGTAAAGCAATGCTTGAAGATATTGCAATTCTTACAGGTTCAACTGTTATTTCAGAAGATTTAAACATGGACCTAAAAGAAACAGAAATTTCTATGTTAGGATCTGCTAAAAAAGTAAAAGTTGATAAAGACAATACAACAATTGTAGAAGGAAAAGGCGACAAAAACGCACTAGAAGAAAGAGTAAGCCTTATCCGCCAACAAATCGAAGCAGAAGAAAGCACATACGAAACAGAAAAACTTCAAGAAAGAGTAGCAAAACTTGCAGGTGGAGTTGCAGTAATCAACGTAGGTGCAGCAACAGAAACAGAAATGCAAGAGAAAAAATATAGAATCGAAGATGCCCTATCAGCAACAAGAGCTGCAGTAGAAGAAGGTATTGTAGCAGGTGGTGGAGTAGTCCTAATCGGTGCTATCGAAAAAGTAGCAAGCTTAAAAGAAAGCCTAGAAGGCGATGAAAAAACAGGTGCAGCAATCATAGAAAAAGCCCTAGAAGCACCACTAAGACAAATAGTAGAAAACGCTGGAATGGACGGATCAGTGATAGTTCAAACAGTAAAAGAATCAGAAAAAGATCAAGGATACGATGCTTATAATGACAAATATGTAAATATGTTTGAAGCAGGTATCGTAGAACCAACAAAAGTAACAAGAAGCGCATTACAAAACGCAGTAAGCGTATCAGGAATGATCCTAACAACAGAAGCAGCAGTAGCAGACATACCAAAAGAAGAACCAGAAATGCCAGCAGGCATGCCTGGAATGTATTAAAGCACTCCTGCTCGGTGATCTGAGAAGCTCTCCACGGAATGGTCTTGCGAAGCAATAGACAAGCCTGTCCGGCTAGCGGAGGACCCTCCACGGAGTGGTCTTGCGAAGCAAGAAACAAGCCTGTCCTGCTAGAGAGTATTCACTATGGAAAGTTTATAAGAAGTGAAAATACTTCCTAATTTAATAGGGGTTGTAACTTATCTTAATAAGCAAATCTTATATTAATTATGACAAACACTATTTATTTGTCATCAAAAATGTTGCACTAAGTTCGATAAACTATTAGATCCAGAAAAATTTAAATATATCAAAAAAACTTAATAATAAATCAAAAAAACGCTCTTTTTAAAAGAGTGTTTTTTATTTGTCTAATAATATATAAGTTAATATTTCCTAAATTTAACTATTTTATAAAGAACTAATATTTTATATTTGTTTCGAATATGCTATAATGAAAATGGTATATAGAGTGGGAATTTTTATAAAAGTATCTTAAAATCATACTTTGCCGCTCTACCTTATTTACTTTTTTAAATAAACGTTTTACAGCTTTATTTATAGGTAAATAAATCTTTATAAGGAGGAGATTATGGAAAAAAATGTTTCTAACAAAAAACCCCGTGGGTTTTATGCGGCGTGTATTGCTTTTTCATTTGAACGTTTTGCCTTTTACTCAGCAAAATGGTTGATGACAGTATTTGTTGCTGCATCTATCATGGATGGTGGGCTAGGTCTTACGACTGGTGAAGCTGCAAGAATGAGTGCAAACCTTGTTGCATTTACTTATTTATTGCCACTATTTGGTGCTTACATATCAGATTATCTAATAGGAGCTAGATACCTAATTCCTATTGGTTTAGCCTTGATGGGAGCAGGATTTTTAGTAGCGTGGCAGGCAACTAGTGCTACAGCTATAAATATTATGGTTATTTTAGTATCTATAGGTACTGGACTTTTTAAATCACAAAACAACGCCATAATTGGGAGGTTGTTTACTGATAAAAGTAAGCTCGATGAGGCCTACTCTACCCAATATTCATTTGTAAATATAGGAACTTTTATAGGAACTACCATAATTGGTATCTTAGCGGCTAAATATGGCTACAGATTTAGCTTTTTAGTTTGTGCCATTCTTGTATTTATAGATGCTATTTGGTATATAGCAAATTACAAGAACTTTGGAAATGTTGGTAAAAAACCATTTAAAATTAATGAAAATGCTGATCCAAATGAAGTTAAAAATGAGGAAAAAGTGCCACTAACAAAACTTGAGAAAAATAGAATTTTTGCTATTATCCTAGTTTCATTTTTCTCAATCATTTTCTGGATATTCTGGTACTTAGCATCCCTACCAGTATTATTCCACTGGGCTGGAGAAACTGCAGCAGCAGATTGGACTATAGGTTCATTTGAAGTACCAACAGCTTGGTTTGACTCACTAAATGCTATTATGTGTATCATTCTTGGTCCTATTTTGGGGGCATATTGGACTAAAAAGGCAAAATCTCCAAAAGGAGACTTTAATATGTTCCAAAAAACCGCCCTTGGTATATTTTTACTAGGACTATCCTACATTGTTTTTGGGACAGCAGAAGTAGTTCGTGGGCAAGGTCAAGCATCACTTATATGGATAATAGTATTTGGTATCCTATTGACCCTTGGGGAAATGGTATTTTCACCACTTGGTAACTCATTTATAGCTAAATACTCACCACCACAACTTATTACAACCATGATGAGTGTTTGGGTAGTAGCAGTATTTTTCTCAGGAAAATCTTATGGTGCAATTTATGACTTTACTCAACAATTCCCATTTGATAAGGTAATGTTTACTATAGCTGCTATTGCAATAATTTCTGCAGTAATTCTATGGATTTTTAGTGGTAAATTACAAAAACTTGTTGAACCAGATGCTGCCGATAGGGCAGAGGATAAAAAACTACATGGCAAAGAGCTTAAGGAAGATGTTAAAATTGCAGAAAAAATGACCTTTGAATCAGATGATGAAAATAACTAAGGAGTTATAAAATGACTGATAGATTTAAAAGAGTTTTAGACAAGATGCAAGAAGAGGATTTAAAGCAAATTATCGTTACTGATCCTGTTGCAATTTATTATTTAATCGGCAAAAAAATCAATCCGGGCGAAAGAATGCTTGCCCTATATTTAAGTATTGATGGAGATAAAAAACTTGTTATAAACGAGCTTTTCCCACAAGAAGGCGATCTTGGGGTAGATTTAATCTGGTATAACGATATCGAAGATCCCATCGAGTATTTATCAAAAGAAATTAAAGATTACGAAAAAATAGGTATTGATAAAACATGGCCATCTGGATTTTTATTAAGACTTCAAGAAAAATTCCCAGACAAAAAATATGTAAACTCATCACTACTAATCGATGAAGTCAGAATGATAAAAGATAAAGAAGAGATAGATCTTATGAGAGAATCTTCTAGAATCAACGATGAGGTTATGGATGAGCTAATTCCTTGGGTTACAAAGGGACTTACAGAAAATGAACTATCAGATAAGGTAAAAGAAATATATAAAAGCCATGGCATAGAAGAAGTTTCCTTTGAGCCAATCACAGCCTACGGCAAAGGCGGGGCTGACCCTCACCATGAAACAGATAATTCTAAGGGGAAATTTGGAGACAGTGTAGTTTTAGACATTGGTGGCTTTTATAAGGGTTATGCCTCAGATATGACAAGAACAGTTTTTATTGGAGAAGCTTCAGATAAGGCACGTGAAGTTTATGAAATAGTAAAAGAAGCAAATCTAAGAGGAATTGCAGCTGCAAAACCTGGCAATAAAATGAGTGATGTAGACAAAGCATGTCGTGACTATATAGAAGAAAAAGGTTATGGCAAGTATTTTACCCACAGAACTGGCCACTCAATAGGTCTTGAAGACCACGAATATGGCGATGTTTCTAGTGTAAATGATGCAATTATAAAGCCAGGACAAATTTTCTCAGTAGAACCAGGCATTTATCTAATGGATGAAGGAATTGGTGTAAGAATAGAAGATTTGGTAATCATTACAGAAGATGGCAATGAAGTAATAAATCATTATACAAAAGATTTAATAGTGGTAGATACAGATGATTAATGAAGGCTATATGCCATTTAAGGATTACAAAACTTATTATAGAATTGTAAATCCAGAAGGTAGAAAAACACCACTGATTTTAATCCACGGAGGACCTGGATCAACCCACAATTACTTTGAAGTTTTTGATGACTTTGCCTATGAAAATGACAGACCAATCATAATGTATGATCAAATTGGCTGTGGCAATTCATTTGTAGATGGTGATGAAGATTTATTTAATGCAGATGTTTGGATGGAGGAGTTAATTTCCCTAAGAGATTATCTAAAATTAAATGAAGTCCACATCCTAGGCCAATCTTGGGGTGGCATGCTTTTAATTTTGTATGCTTTAACAAATCCAAAAGGTGTAAAATCAATTATTTTATCATCCACTCTTTCTTCAGCAAAACTTTGGAGAAGTGAGCAGATTAGAAGAATATCCTATATGGATGATGAATATAAGATTCCCTTACTAGATGCAGAAAAAACGGGAGACTATGATTCAAAAGAATATCAAAAGGCCTTGGATTTTTTCATGGAAAGATACTGTGCCGGCCCATATGATGAAAATGACCCAGAATGTTTAACAAGAGAAAAGAAATCTGGATCAAAATCCTATGTAGTAGGATGGGGAGAAAATGAATTTTCTCCAACAGGAACTCTTGCAGGTTTTGAAGTGACTGATAGATTAAATGAAATTGAAACCCCAACTTTAATTACAAGTGGAGCTGAAGATTTATCATCTCCTGTCATTGCAAAAACCATGCATGATAATATTAAAAACTCAAAATGGGAACTTTTTGCCAATTCCAGACATATGCCATTTGTAGATGAGCATGAGGAATATGTAAAAGTTTTAGAAAAATGGCTGGAGATAGCAGACAATAAATAATATTAAGCGGGCAATTTCTAATATTGCCTGCTTTTTATGTTATAATCGTAAAAAAGGATGCTTAAAATCTAAGGAGAAAATTATGGATGTTTACGAAAAAGCTCTAGAAAAACACAGAGAATGGCAAGGGAAAGTTGGCACTGATGTAAAAGCAAAGGTGACAAATGCTGAAGAATTAACCTTTGCCTACACACCGGGAGTTGCTGAGCCATGTAGGGAAATTGCTAAAGATGATAGCAGGGCCTACGAATATACTTCAAAGGCAAATACAATTGCAGTTATTTCTGATGGTTCTGCAGTTTTAGGTCTTGGAAACATAGGTCCAAAGGCTGCCATGCCTGTCATGGAAGGAAAAGCAGTTTTATTTAAGGAATTTGGCGGGGTGAATGCTGTGCCAATAGTCCTTGATACCCAAGATCCTGATGAAATCATAGAAACAGTAAAAAATATTGCCCCAGGCTTTGGTGGCATAAACCTTGAAGATATTTCATCTCCAAGATGTGTTTATATAGAGGAAAAATTAAAAGAAATCCTTGATATACCAGTATTTCACGACGACCAACATGGAACGGCAATTGTAACAGTTGCAGCATTGATAAATGCCTTAAAACTTGTAGGCAAAAAACCAGAAGATATTAAACTTGTAATGAGTGGGGCAGGGGCAGCTGGATTTTCTTGTGCAAAACTTATCCGTGATTTGGGAGTAAAAAACATTATAGTTTGCGATTCACGAGGGGCTATTAATAAAATGATGCTAAATTCGGGGAACCCGGTAAAGGCTCAAATAGCAGAAATCTTTAATCCAGATGATGTAGAGGGTTCTATAAGTGATGTTATAAAAGGGGCAGATGTTTTTGTTGGCGTTTCTGCACCGGATATACTAGGTGAAGAAGACATTAAAAATATGAATGATGATGCTATTGTTTTTGCTATGGCAAATCCTATACCAGAAATTGACTATAATCTTGCAAAAGAAGCTGGGGCAAGGATTGTAGCTACAGGTCGCTCTGATTTTCCAAATCAAATTAATAATGTCTTAGCTTTCCCAGGTATATTTAAGGGAGCCTTAGAAGCTCGTGCACCAAAAATCACAGATCAAATGAAAATGGCCGCAGCAAAAGCCTTAGCAGCCTTTGTAAAAGATGATGAGCTAAACGAGGAATACATCATCCCATCAGCCTTTGAAGAGGGCATTGCAGATGCTGTAAGTGATGCTGTTAAGACCTTAAACTAATTGAAAAAAACCTTAAAAATAGTAAAATAAAATAGAAAAGATAGTTAAGGGACTGATTATTATATCAGTCTTTTTTGTATGTAAAAACAAATGAGGTCTTATGAATAAAAATATTAAATTAGTTGCTATTGACTTAGATGGGACACTTTTGGGATCTGATAGGCAGATAGTAGAAAAAAATATAGATGCTATAAAGAAAATCCATGATAGGGGCATTGAAGTTGTAATTGCAACTGGCAGATGCTTTAACGGTTTTTGGTGGATACGTCAAGAGCTAGGATTAGAAGGCTTTGATGATTACTCAATTTGTAATACAGGTGCCTTTGTAAGAATTAATGCTAGTGGCAAAACCATAGTAGAAAATCCTATGGATAAGTCAGATTACGAAAAAATAATGTCCTATAAGGGGGACTATGACTTGCAAGTTGGAATTTTTACCAAGGATGTTCTTTACAACAACGAAGAAATTGTAAATGATGGCTTTAAAAAAGACCAAGAAATAATGAAACTTCCAAGACTTAAATTTAAGGACTTTGATGAGATAGAAGAAAAAGTAGCCCGCATCAACTTTATGGGAGATGAGGATGAGCTTGATAAGTTTTATGAGGGAAATAAGGAAAAGCTAGAAGAAGACTATATGACTATGAGAAATGAAACATATGCCCTAGAAATCCTTAAAAAATCATCAGGAAAAGCCAACAGCCTTAAAAAACTTTGTGAGTTTTTAGATATAGATCTAGCAAATGTAGCATATTTTGGTGATGGGGCCAATGATGTTGAGGCTATAAAAATTGCCGGTCTTGGTATTGCTATGGCCAATGCTGATGAAGAAACAAAAAAAGCTGCAGACTATGTAACAAGCTCAAATGATGATGCAGGTCTAGCAGAATTTTTAGAAAAATTATTTGATTAGGAGTTTTAATGGATAAATTTGCAATCCTTTCATCAGGATCGTCAGGAAACTGCTTATTTATCGAATATAAGGGCAGTAAAATCTTGGTGGATGCAGGATTTTCAGCACGTAGAATAGAAACACTGCTCAATGAAATAGGAAAAACTGCAAATGAATTGGACGGTATTTTCCTAACTCATGAGCATGCTGACCACACAAAGGGGGCTGGCACCTTGTCGCGCCGCTATAATGTCCCTATTTTTGCAAATGCTGGCACATGGAAGGGCATAGAAAATTGTGTGGGAAAGCTAAAAGAAGAAAATATAAGAGTTTTTGATAGTGGGAAATTTTTATCCTTTGGATCTATGGATATTTTGCCTATAAAAGTCCACCACGATGCCAAGGAGCCGGTGGGTTTTATCCTATATTTGGGCAATAAAAAAATATCCCTTTTAACAGATACAGGCATAGTTGATGAAAATATGGCCTATGAGATAAAAGGATCTGATATTTATTATATGGAGGCCAACCATGATCTTGAGGCCTTAAAACGCGGACCATATCCATATCCCTTAAAACTTAGAGTAATGAGCAATATGGGGCATTTATCAAATGACCAATCAGCAGAAGTCTTGGCCGATGCCCTGGAGGGTAAGGAAGAAAAAGTTTTTCTAGGCCACTTATCAGAAACAAATAATACACCAGAATTATCAAGGCTTACAGTTGACAATTATCTGACAAGCCTTGGTTTAGACACAAGAAAAGATATACATTTAGAAGTAGCAGATAGGTACATACCATCTGGCATTGTAGATTTATAGAAAGTTAATTATGGAACTAGTAGATATTGAAAGATCAATTATAAAAAAATATAGAAAACAAATTTGGTCCCCCTTTATCAAAGCAATCAAAGAATTTGAACTGATTAATGATGGGGACAAGGTTGCTGTTGCAATCTCAGGAGGTAAGGATTCACTTTTACTTGCAAAAGTGATTGAAGAATTACACAAACACAGCAAGGTAGATTTTGATGTGGTTTACATCTCAATGGACCCTGGCTATGACCCAAGAAACCGTGAACAACTAGAAAAAAACTTAGAGTACTTAGGAATTGACGGGAAAATCTTTGAAACCGAAATATTTCAAATAGCCGAAGAAGTATCAAAAGGCGAATATCCTTGCTATATGTGCGCTAGGATGCGTAGGGGAAGCTTATACGCCAAGGCCCAAGAGTTAGGTTGCAATAAAATTGCCCTAGGCCATCATATGAACGATGTCATTGAAACAATTATGCTAAATGTTCTTTATGCTGGCAAATTTAACACAATGAAACCAAAGCTTAAGGCACAAAATTTTGAAAATATGGAACTTATTCGCCCATTTTACTATGTAAAAGAAGAAGATATTATAAAATGGCGTGATTATGTAGAACTTCTTGCCCTAAATTGTGCATGCACAGTTACAAAATCCCAAGAAGCTTACACTAGAAAAATGATAAAACAAATGATAGCACAGATGAAGGAAAATAATCCTGAAGTAGAAATGTCTATTTTAAGGTCTGGAGAAAATGTAAATTGCGATATGGTCGTAGGCTACCAACTCCATGGACAAAAACATTCCTTCTTGGAGGAATTTGATGATTGAGTTTTTAAAAGTATTAATCCTCTCTATTGTTGAGGGAATTACAGAATTTTTGCCAGTATCATCTACTGGTCACCTTATTTTGGTAAATGAATTTGTAAAATTAGAGCCTGCTGAGTTTTCAAATGCCTTTAATGTAATCATCCAATTGGGTGCTATAATGGCAGTGGTGGTTTTGTATTTTAAGAGGCTCAATCCTTGGGACTATGAAAAAACAGGCAATTATTTTCCAAAAAACTATAGCAAATTAAATGGACAATCCAGATTTTATTACAGATTAACCCACCCAGATCAAAGAACAATAGAACTTTGGAAGAGGGTAATTGTTGGAGTACTGCCAGCTGGAGTTTTAGGACTACTCTTTGATGATTTTATAGATGAACATTTATTTAACCCAATGGTTGTTGCAACCATGCTGCTTATTTGGGGTTTAATTATTATTTTTGTGGAAAAAAGAAATCAAAAAAGAAATAGTTTCCTAAATGATAATATTACAAATGTATCTTATAAAACAGTACTTGCAATTGGGTTTTTCCAAGCTCTTGCAATGATTCCTGGTACATCTAGGTCAGCTGCAACCATTATGGGAGCCATGATTTTAGGGCTAAGCCGTGAAGCTGCTGCGGAGTTTTCATTCTTTTTAGCAATTCCAACCATGCTTGGTGCAACTTTGTTAAAAGTAGTTAAAAATGTCCATGGCTTTACAGGGGGCCAATGGCTATTAATTTTAGCTGGTATGGTTTTAAGCTTTATAGTAGCTTATGTAGTTATTAAAAAGTTTATGGAATATATAAGCAAACACGATTTTATTCCCTTTGGAATATATAGAATAATCCTATCAGCTGTAGTATTTTTATACTTTGGCATTATAAAATGAGTCTAGATGCTAGACTCATTTTTATTTTAAGAAATTTATAAAAAATGTAATCACTATTGGATTAAATAAGTTTACGGCAATTGCTAGGACTATTGGAAGTACAAACATTGCCACATCTGCTGGACCTTCTTTTTCTATGATGGCCTCCATATTTGCAATGGCATTTGGAGTTTGGCCAAGTCCTACTCCGCAATGACCTGCTACCATAACTGCAGCATCATAATCTCGACCAGTTAAATTAAATGTGACAAGGGAAGTATAGATGCCTATAAATATTGCTTGGGCTAGCATGATTACAAGCATAGGTAGGGCAAGTCCTAAGATTGCACTGATGTTTAAGTTTATCAGAGCCAGGGATAGGAATAAATTTAGGGAAATATTGCCCAAAATTTCTATATTATCTATGTGGGAGTCTTTTTTAACTAGGTCATAAATGTTGCGGGTGATTAGCCCTCCAAATTGGCAGCCTACATAATAAGGAAAATTTAGGGAAGTTAGGGCTAAAATCCTATTGATGAAGGTCCCCAAAAACGAAGCTAGGCCAATAACTATAATTGCATCCATCAAAGTTTTTTGACTGATAGGTCTAATTTTTTTGCTATTATCATTTAAATTTTTACTTCCAGTAGATTTTAAATTGTTGCGGGAGATTAGCCTACTTGCTACAGGCCCTCCCACAAGAGACCCTATCAAAATCCCAAAAGTAGCAGCTGCCACACCTATAGATGTAGAATTTATAGCGCCATAGCCTTCCATAATTTTTCCAAAACTTACTGCTGAGCCAACGCCTCCGGTCATAGAAGTAGAGCCCATGGCAACTCCAAGTAGGGGATTGATGTTAAAAATATAAGTAAGGGCAACTGACAAAAGATTTTGTAGTGGAAGTAGCAATATAATGGCAAAAGCAAGCTTTATACCAAGCCAGCCACTCTTTTTAAGGACTTTAAAGCTACAAGCAAGGCCAATGCAAGTGAAAAATATATTCATAAAGAAATCTTGTATGACTTCATCAAATTTAAAAAATCCAAAGCCTATTTGATTTAAAATTAAATTGATTAGACTTATGATTAGGCCACCTATTACAGGAGCTGGGATGAAAAATCTTTGAAAAAAATTCACCCTATTTTTTATAAAAGATCCTAGGATAAAGGCAAATATTGCAACTCCCAAGGATTCTAAAATATCTAATTGTATTTCCATAATTACCTCATTTAAAATATCTTACCCCCATATTATATAAGAAATATTGCTATAATCATAGATTTTTTATATAATTGTCAGAGAATAGAGGAATAATATGAAGATAATATTTTTTATAGCAGGATTTGCAATTTTTTATGCAATGATTGGTTATCCATTGACTCTTTTGATTTTAGAAAAGATTTTAAAGAGGAAAAATAACAAGGACTTATCCAAAAAGCCCTTTGTGTCAGTGATAATCTCTGCTTACAACGAAGAAAAAGTAATAGAAAAAAAACTAGAAAATATAATACAAACAAAGTATCCAAACTATGAGGTAATAGTTGCAAATGATGCCTCAAATGACATGACTGTGCCAATTGTAAAAGAATTTATAACAAATCATCCAGATAAAAATATAAGGCTAAATACAGTTAAAAATCATTTGGGAAAAACAAATGCCCAAGATGAAGCAGTAGAAGTTGCAAATGGCGAAATAATCGTATTTTCAGATGCAAACTCCATGTTTAAAACAGATGCAATTGATGAACTTGTAAGTTTTTTCACAGATGATGATATTGAGTATGTGTGTGGATCTTTGATTTATGCCAAAGATGATGATATAGCATCAGTTGTGGCAGAAAACTCTTACTGGGATGTGGAGCTTTTGATGAGGAAAATCGAGTCAGAAATTTCTACAATTGCAGCAGGCAATGGGGCTATATATGCAGTTAGAAAAAAAGATTATAGGAACTATGATTTAGTATCAAGCCACGATTATGAAATGCCACTTGCTGCAGGATTAAACCACAAAAGAGCCCTTTATAATCCAACGGCCATAGCAGTAGAAAAAGCTGGAGCAACAACCAAGGATGAATTTAAAAGAAAAGTGAGAATGCAAAGAAGGATTCTAACAAATCTGTTTACAAATCTGCACCGCTTAAATATTTTTGAATACGGTTGGTTTAGCTTCTTTCACTTTAACCACAAGACTTTAAGGTTTTTACAAGCATTTAACCATATTTTGCTTTTTATAAGTAACCTTGCCTTACTAAATCATGGGATTTTTTATAGGATATTTTTCCTAGGCCAAGTGGCATTTTTTACCCTAGCAGCCATAGGCAAACTTACTGATTCAAAGGCTAAAACTTTTTATTTCCCAAGATACTATTCTATGATGATGCTTGCCCAATTAAAGGGAGCATATAACGAGGCTACTGGCAAAAGCAAGCCTACTTGGGAAAAGGCTGAGACAACTAGGATTTAATATGAATATTGAAGTATTAATTTCAACAATGAATGAAAAATCCATCGATTGTTATAAGAGATTTAATTTAGAAACTGACGCTTTAATTATTAATCAAACTGATCACAATGCTTATAAAGAAAAGATGGATGGTGGTATTAAAATCAGGATGATTTCAACTACTACAAGGGGACTTGGAGTAAGTCGTAATCTTGCCTTGCTAAATTCAAATGCTGACATCGTAGTTTTTTGTGATGATGATGAAGTATTTGAAAATGGTTACAAAGACAAAATTTTATCAGACTTTGAAAGCCATCCAGATGTGGATTTTTTCGTATTTAAAACTATAATATATCAAGATGGAAAAGAAATTATTAAAGTAAAAGATGAGAAAAGTCTTTCTATATATAATTCTCTAAGGTATGGGTCAGTCCATTTTGCCTTTAAAAAAGAAGTGCAAAAACGCGAAAATATCTGGATCTCGACATATTTTGGAGCTGGAACGCCAAATGGATCTGGAGAGGATAGTATATTTATCAGCGACTTTATTAGGGCTGGCAAAAAAGTCCGTACCAGCAACAAACTTATTGCAAAAGTCTATAATGACGGGTCAACTTGGTTTACAGGATATGATGAGAAATTTTTCTATGATAAGGGAAAACTTTCAAAGGCACTTTTTCCAAGGACCTACAGATTATATATAGAACAATTTTTAAGACGCCATAGAGAAATGACTGAGGTCATTGATTTAAAAACTGCTCGCAAACTAATGCTTGCGGGCGCAAAAGATTTTGGAGGAGAAAATGGAAAATAGAAAATCATTATTTTCAGCAATACCATCTGCAATCATTGCTGGGATAATTATAGGCATGATTACTTACTTTGGCCTAAATTTTGGGGGATACAAAGAATACCAAGCCCAATCAAAGGTGGTTACTACAAATATTGAAAACTTAAATGAAGCAAGTGGCACAGCTGCAACCTATGCTGCAACAATCAACAGCCCAAAGATCAAACAGAGAACACTAGAAACTCTTGGCATTGATTGGAATGTTGGCAAACTTGATTCAAAGCTAGAAATCAAACCAATAGAAAATACATCTATAATTGATATTGTCGTTACAGATACAAATAAACTTCGTGCAGAAGATCTAGCTGACCAATATGCTGATTATACAGTTAGAGTTATCAATAATATTTATAATTCTGGTGCAAAGGTCATGGAATATTCTTATGGATCAGCTACAACTATTGATAATACTCTAAGATATGCTCTAATGGCAGGTGGAATTGGATTTATTCTTTGGACAGTTTTAAGAATGATAATGATAAATTCATACAATAGCAAACTTGTTAAAAACTATGCAAAAAACACCCAAGAAACTGGTGAAGTAAGAGAAGTAAGAGAAGTTGAAGAAAAACCAGCTAAAAGAACTGTAAAACCAAGCAAAAAAGAAGCTACAAGAAAAACAAGCAAGGTTGATACAACAAGTTTTGAAAGCGGATCTACAAAGGTAATTGATGCGAGTGAAGTAAAACAAGCCGCAGACTTATCAGAAACTTCATCTAGCAAATATGAAGTTTTAGGTAGAATTCCTTCTTATGATAAAGGAGAATTAGATGTTTAGAAAAAAAACTAACGAAAAAAGAGAAATCCTTCTCCAATCTTTTTATAATCTTGAAGATAGGCTTACAGAAAAACTTGGCACAAGCCTTGTAAGTGTAGCCTTTACTGCATCAAGTCATGATACAAATAAAACCTGCCACATTTATAATATTGCCAAACACCTAGCAGAAGATGGGGATAGGGTTTTAATTATCGATGCAAATCTTAGAGAATCTCACTTGCCAAAAGTAACAGGCAAAAACAAAGAACGTGGATTTATAGACATAATACTTGGAGATTATTCCATAGACGATACTGTAATCCATGATGATTCATATGATGATTTATCATATATTTATAGTGGTCAAGTGGGAGACTATGCTGATAAATTTTTAGAACCAGCAGATATAAAAGCATTTTTTACAGATGTTCGTGACAGATATGATTATGTATTTATGGATCTTTCACCAAATATCGATATTCCAGAAGCAAATATGTTTGCAGCAAATGCTGATGCTGCTGTTGTATTTTCAACATACGAAAAATCCAACAATCCAGTAACCCGTGATAGCTTAAAACAACTAGAAAAAGCAAATGCAAATATTCTTGGAATTATAATCACAGATTATTTGTACGCAGATGATGAAATTGATGAGCTATTTGGAGGAGATAATGAATAAGATAAAACTAATAACAGGCCTTGCCCTAACCCTTGCCCTAACAGGATGTACTGATGATAATTACACTTCTGTAAGACATCCAGAGGGAGAAGCACAAACTGTAACAGATGAGTCTTTAGAAGAAAATAATGGCGAGCAAACTGCTGAAAATCAAAACCCAGACCAAGCAGAAGGCCAAGACCAAGGGACAGAAGAAAATCAAGAAATAGTGGAAAATCAAGGAGAAGTTACAGATGATGGTATCAACTACACTGTAGAAAATGTTGTAAATGTAAGGGTTGCACCAAGCGAAAACTCAAATGTTATGACAACTGTAAATCCTGGAGATGACATCCTAAAATTAGGAGAATCTGACAATTGGTCAAGAATTTCTATTGACGGACAAACAGGCTATATCAGAACTGATTTATTAAAAGCAAAATAATAAACCCGTGGGGATTCAATTTCCTCAGGGTTTTTTTATCTTATAATGATAAAAATAGGGAGCAAGTATGGAACAAATATCACTTTTAGAAAATTTAATATGGCCAGTGCTTTTGAATATTGGATTTATAAGCCTGCTGGATTATATCCTAGATAGAAAAAAAGTTAGCCGCAATTTTGCCCTAGTCTTTTTAGTTTTAGGCTTTGGGGTTTTTGCTTACTTTATATATTATTCCATAGGATATTTATTTTTGCAGGTTTATCTATTTATGTTTTTGCTATCCCTATCACTTGTAATCCTTGCCCTAAAAAAAAGAATAGATGCCTTTACCATTATTGGTATCATCCTAATGGTTGTAATGCTAATCTTACTTTTAAGATATACTCTAATTGAATAAATAAAAAAAATGCTAGCACTTTGTGTACTAGCATTTTTCTTTTATTTGTTGATTGCATTTTCAAAAGCATCTACGATTAATTGTAGGTAACCTGCTGTATCTACAAGAGTTGCTCCAGATACTGCTTCAACTTTTTCGCCTTCTTTAGATCCTGCAATTGTTTCTTTAATTTCTTCTACTGTTTTGCCAGCTACGAAATTTTCGATTGCTTCAAAGTTTTCTTTTATTGTTACTGTTGATCCAGCTTTCTCTGCCATTAGGTCAGAATAAAAATCATTATTTTCAAGCTTACTTGCTAAAACTGTTTTGCTATCAGCATAGTCGTTTGCAAAGTCGCTTCCTTCACCTTGAGATGTGATGCCTTCTTCAATGTATTGGTATTCGTCAATGCTTGCAGCAACAATTTTATCGCCTTCTACTGCTACAACTGCATTGGCAAATGATTTTTCACCGTGTGGAGCTCCTAAAACATATCTTATTTCGATATTTTCTGGATTTTCAGCTTCTCCGCCGATTGCAAATGTATTGTCTTTTGCAGCTTCAACGATGTATCTTAGAAGATTTGGTGTTGACGAGAAAGTAGCACCAGAAATAGCATCCATGATTTTTTCATCATCTTCGTTTAGTACTTTTTCAAGTTCTGCAATTGTTTTTCCCTTTACAAAGTCAGTAACAGCATTGTAGTTATCCATAAGGGTAACTTCTCCACCAGCGTTTTTCATAGCTTCTGAGTATGGGTCTTTGTTAACAATTTTTGATGCTAAGATTCTGCCTTCTTTTGCGCCTTCTCCAAATCCTTTATCAGAGTTTGGTACACCTTCATAACCTTCATCTTCGCCAAAGTATTGGTATTCATCGATAAATGCATCTACGATTTTATCTCCACTTGTTGCTACAACAACAGTTGTAAATGATCTTGATGCTTCATCTGGGTAAGCTCTGTGTAAAACAAGGTTGCCTTCAACAGCTGGAGTTTCAGAAGTTTCTGTATCTTCTTTTTCTTTATCATCAGCCTTTTCGTCTGCAGCTTCTTCTTTATTTTCCACAGATTCTTCAGATTCTTCAGTTTCTTTTTCTTCACCTTCTTTGCTTTCTTCGGCTTTCTCTTCTGTTTCAGCTGCTTGGTCTGCCTGATTTGTTTGATCTACGCTTTCTTCAGCCTTTTCTTCAACTACTGTTTCATTGGAATTGTCAGCCTCTTGTGTATTATTAGCACATCCTGTAAATACTAATGATGTTGCAAGCATAAGTGTTGCAATGTTAAATTTTTTGTTCATACGTTATCCTCCGTTAATTTTATAAAAGTGATTGTTATAATAATAACTAACTTAGGATTATTATAATATAAATGACAAAATTTGGCAAATCATTTAACAAAGTCCATAAATACTTACACTTGGGTATAATCTTAGTGATAAGAAAAGTTTTGAGGAGAGATTATGCAGGTAAATGTTGATAAAAAATTAGGATTTAAAATAGCAGGCAAGGCTTTTAAGATAGATAAGAGGGAAGATGCTCATCAAATAAGAGACTCATTTTTAAATGAATATAGGCAGATATTAAAAGAACATGGAGCAGCCTTTGGCCTTATGGAATATAATGCCCTTGACCAAAATTACAATTACTTTATTGGCTTTGAGGTATCTGATAGAGAGACTATTGAGAAAAATAATTTTTTGGTATATGAAATCCCAGGATCTTACTATCTAGAAGTTGCAGTAGAAGGTCTTGATGGCCTAAAAGATGCCTACTCTTATACATATGAAGAATATTTTCCAAACAAAAAGTATTTCCATGGTCTTGGAGCGGATATAGAGTTTTACCAGTATGATGAGAGCACTGATAGCATTGGAAATGTAAAACTATTTATCCTCCTAAGGGAAAATCCTAATGCCTAAAAAAAGTAATTTTTAATCTATAATGCACAAAATATATTAAATACGAACTGAGGATAATATGAAAAAAATTTTACTAGTCGGACTAATTGGCCTAAGCCTTAGTTCCTGCACCATGTTTCCAGACAAATATTCTGACCAAGAAATATTTTATGGAGATAAGCTTTTTGAAATTCGTGAACTTCCAAAATTAAACAGGATTAACTCTTCATTTACCTACATTCCAGAAGACGATTATGAAGAGTGTGAAGAATGTCAAGAAAATTATTAAAGTGGGTATATATAATCTAAACACAAAGGAGATTATTATGGGAAAACTAAAAACACTTACTACATTATTAAAAATCAACAACAAACTTGGTCTATTAGACCTTGGCGATATGATTGGTCTTGCAAGTACAGCTTATAAGGTAAAAACATTTGATCCAACAGACCATCTTCCAGATTTCAATCTAGACTTTTGGGAAAGAGAAGAGATTGAAAAAGAACAAAGAAGAAATGCAATTCTTGCAGCAGCTGTAATTGGTACAGGAGCTTACCTAATAGCAAAAAACAGAGACAAGATTGCAGATGCAGCAAATGATGCTAGAAGCAAAACAAAAGAATTAGCATCAGATGTTTCAAAAAAAGGCGAAGAATTGGCTAAAGATGCAAAAGAAAAAGTAGAAGACCTTGCCGATGATGCAGAAGATAAATTAAATAAAGGCAAAAAATCTATTGAAGCAAAAGAAGTAAAAAATAGTTTTTACGACAATTATTAAAACAAAACCCAAGGATTTAATTCCTTGGGTTTATTTTTATATATTAGATATAAATCCATCTATATCTTCATCACTTGTTCTATAGGTTGTCACAAAACGGGCAATATTTTTACCATCAACTTTACCCACCACATCAAAGACAGAAAATTCTTTAAATTTATTAACTTGATCATCTGAAAATATTACAAAAACTTGGTTGGATTCAAAGTCATAGGCAAGTTCATAGCCCTTATCAGATATTCCCTTTGCCAAAGCTTTTGCTTTTTCAAAGGCAATTCTTGCACCACTTACATAGCCATCTTCTTTGGCAAATACAGTTTCATACATGATGCCAACTACAAAAGATTTTGCTAAAAGATAGCCTTTTTGTTTTTGTAGGTTGATAAAGTTTTTCTTAAGTTCATCATTTACTATAACCATGGCTTCACTTAGTAAAAGTCCGTTTTTTGTCCCACCTAGGTAGAAAATATCACACAAATTGCAAATGTCTGAAATTTCATAATCGCATTTATCACTAGCAAGGGCTGCAGCAAGCCTTGCCCCATCTATAAACAAATACAAATCATTTTCCTTACAAAAATCATAAATTTCTGTAAGTTCTTTTTTAGTGTAGACTTCACCAAGCTCAGTAGTGTTTGAAATATAAACTTTTTTTGGTACAGTTACAAGCTCAGAATTAAATTCTTTCAATTTTTCTTCTAAGAGCTTGCGGCTTAGTTTACCTGTTGGGCTTTCAATGGTTTCAATCTTAATACCAGTTGCCTCAATTGATCCTGCCTCATGGCCCTGGATATGACCAGTTTTTACAGCTAGGACAGAATTTTCTTGCTGCATGCCACAGGAAACGCCCAAAACATTAGCAGGAGTACCTCCTGGTACAAAATGAATGTCAACATTATCATTTTTAAGGGCTTTTTTTATTAAATTTCTAGCATTTTCACTATGGTCATCAAAACCATAGCCGGGATTGTACTCATCTTGCGCCTTTATTAAGGCATCAAGGACTTCAACTCTTCCTATATCATTGTAATCGTTTAAGAAATAATACATTTTATTCTCCTTTCACTGGACTTAATAGTGATTTTTCAATTGCTTCATTTAGTAATTTTAGGTAAGCTTCATAGGCTTGTGTTTGCCCGTAGAAGTGAACACCGTCTGTACCACTGTAAAAAGATGGATGATTTATGGCATAATCCTCCCAGTCCATGACTGTTACAAAATCATATTTTTTAGAAATTTCATTCATGGCTACACTTACACGGTGGGGTTGGTCATATCTATTGTCATAGCAAGTTATAAGTATTAGCCTTTTGCCATCTGGCAGAGCCCTTACGATTTCTTCTAGGCTTGGAGCTGGGGTTACTTCTGCATTTGTACCTAGAGCCATAATTACAATATCACCTAGGTTATTTGTTTGATCCATCTGAGTTATTATACTTGCACCATCTTCCAGAGGCCTGCTGCCCTCAGCGTTTATATATAAATTTTCTATATTATTTGCCAAGTAGTCGCGAGGGCCTAGCATTACGCTGTCACCGATTAGGGTAAGGGTTTTTTCTTTTTTAGCAGATTTTACAAATTCGCTATTATTTTTATCTATAGTTTGGTCGAGTTCTTTTTTGTCAAGATTAATCTTTTCAATATCTTGATTTACCGACTCCCTTAAAATTTGCTTTTCTAAGCTCATCATATTGCCTGCATTTTCTGATATTGCAAAGGATAGGGAAAAGCTTGTTATAATCATAAATAGAAAAACAGACTGGAAAATCAATCGATTTTTTTCATAGTTAATATGATATTTTGGATTTCTTTCTTTTAAGGAAATTATGCTTTTGCCCCTAAAAATTGGCTCAAATACATGATAGTTAAATAAAACGAGCGCAATTGTTATAAGGATAGCAAGCAAAAGTCCCTTGCCAGTCTTATCCGAATCGCTGACAATTATCCAAACCGGCCAATGAAATAGGTAAAAACCATAGGAATAATCTGAAAGCCTAGATGTAATCTTATCTTCCATTATATTTTTATTTGAGTAGGCCACCAAAATTAAAAATCCACTTATTAAATCAGTTAGGGCAAAGCCTACAAAATATGTGACCTTGCTAGCATATGACATGGTCATAGCCATTAACAATATAAGGCCTAGTCCTATTAAAGTTGCCTTGTTGTAGGGGATTTTTTTAAAGGAAAATCTTTTTACAAAGGCAGCCAAAAAGCTACCCACCATAAAGGACCCCATACGGCTAAGGTCAAAAAAGTAAACAAAACCAGTATCCACACTTTTTATAATAGTAAGCGCTAGCATCAAAACAAAGCCTAATATTGCCAGATAAAAAGTAGTCATCAAAAATAAATCTGTAAACCTACGTTTTACTGCTCGCTTTTCTAGTGATTTTTTGTAAATAAAACCCATTATCCATGGCCAGATCAAATAAAAATGTATTTCCAAAGCCAGGGTCCATGTGTGCATAAAGATCCCGGTTATAAATTGACCTTCATAGGATCCGCCACGTAGAATTTCGAAGTAATTGTAGTTAAAGCTAATGGCTGCCAAAAATTGGTCAAAAAATCCAACGCTATAATCAGGATTTATGGTCATGATAAATAATGTTGTAAGAAAAAGCATTAGCAATAGGCCAGGAAATATCCTTACAAAACGCTTGCTATAAAATTTTTGATAATCAATCTTTTTATTTTCAAATAATTCATCAATAAGGTGAAAACTTATCAAAAATCCAGAAAGGACAAAAAGGACATTAACACCCAAAAAACCTGCCGGCAGCATTGCTGGAAAATAATGGTAGATAAGTACTAAAAGTATGCCAAAAACCCTTAAAAAATCTAAACCCTTAATTTTCATCTTTATTATCCTCTACAAATCCGCCATCAGTTTTTGTATAAATTTTGCCATCTTTAAGCTCGATTTTAATATTGCTGTTGCCTGATTCATTATTAAAATTTGCCTTGTAAGTATAATCATCATTTGAAAAACTACCTGGACCATCAAACCTAGAATTGCTAAAGCCACCCTCATAAACACCATCAGGGCTTATAAGTTTGCCCTTGCCATCTAATTTTTTATTGACAATAGTTCCAGTAAAATAGGTCTTTTCATCTATTTTATAATTTGAAACTTCATATTTATTACCCTTAGCAATAAAATATATGAGAGAAATAGCCATCAAAATTAAAAGGCCTATTCCCATATAAGAAGTAAAATTTTTATCCTCCATAAAACCTCCCTTACTATCTTATAGAAACATTATATCAAAAAGAAAATATAATTGGGCAAAATCAAGGTATAAATTAAAATATTTTAGTTTTAGTGCTAATAGAATGCTTAGAGGATAATTTTATAAATTATTGGGATTATAAAAAATATATTGAAAAAAGTTGAGTGTTATTACTTATTAATAAATGATAAATTAAACTAAGCCTTGAAATATCAAGACTAAACCATATAATTTTGATTTATAAAAATTGATCTATGATATTGATTATCATTACTTAATATGTTATACTAATACTACAGTTATTAAACACTTGTTTTGTAGAAATATTAAAATAAACTATAAAAAAGAGTGTTTAATATTCATTAGAAAAGGAGTTTATATGCCAATTACTTTTTTTAATCAAGGAGATAAAGTTCGCGTTATAAGCTTAAAAGGGAATGATGAGGTAAGAAAACACTTATCTAACCTCGGTATTACTAAAGGTAGAGAAATGATTGTCCAAAGATTTGATGGAAATAATTATATATTTTTAGTAGATGGCAATAGGCTTGCATTATCAAAAGATATAGCAAAAAGAATAATGGTAGAGGAGATTGCATAGTGAAAACTTTAAGAGATGCAGAAGTTGGAGAAACTTTAAGGATTGCAAAAATATTAGGTGATGGTCCAACCAAGAGAAGAATTATGGATATGGGTATTACCAAAGGTACAGAAATTTTGGTTAGAAAAGTAGCTCCACTTGGTGATCCTATTCAAATAAATTTAAGGGGTTATGAACTTACAATTAGAAAACATGATGCTGAAAATATAATGGTGGAGGAATTATGAGTTATACAGTAGCCCTAGCGGGCAATCCAAATTCTGGTAAGACTACTTTGTTTAACGCTCTTACTGGATCAAATCAAAGAGTTGGAAACTGGCCTGGTGTTACAGTTGACAAAAAAGAAGGGAATCTAAAAAGTCACAAAGATATAGTTATCCAAGACTTGCCAGGAATTTATTCTCTATCTCCATATACATTAGAGGAAAAAGTAGCTCGTGAATATTTGGTCGATGAAAGGCCAGATTTAATTGTTAACCTAGTTGACGGGTCAAATCTTATCAGGAATTTATACTTAACAAGCCAATTTATAGAACTTGGTATCCCAACAATACTTGCCTTAAATATGGTGGATATTGTAAAGCAAAGAGGGGATAAGATTGATAAGGCTGCTTTATCTGAACTATTGGGATGTCCAGTAGTAGAAATTGTGGCAAACAAAGAAAAGGGAATTGATAAGTTAATTAATGAAATTGAAAAAGCTAATAGCAAACAAATTTATCCAAAAGCTTTAGAATTTTCTTATGATTTGGAGAATAAATTAGCAGATATTAGAAATATTATAGACTCATATGTTGATGAAGATTTAAGAAGATTTTATACCATTAAAGCCTTTGAAAATGACGAGCAAATGGTAGAGAAAATAGGAATTAGTAATGATGATCTTAAGAAAATAGACGATATTAGATCTGCTTGCGAAGAATTTTATGACGATGACGCTGAATCTATTATAACTGGTGAAAGATATGAAAGATTGGAAGTGCTTGGTAGTAGAATACTAAAGAAAGCAGCTCCAAAGCTTTCTACAACTGATAAGATAGACAATATTGTTACATCAAGGATTTTGGGTATACCAATATTTGCCCTTGTCATGTCCTTGGTTTATTCCCTTGCAGTTTACGAACATTCACCTGGAACTATGGCAACGGAAGCTGTAAATGGATTTTTTGATGATACATTGATTCCAGGGGCTCAAGCAGCTTTAGAAAGTGCAAGTATAAATGAAGTACTTGTTGGACTTGTAACAGATGGTATCTTAGCTGGTGTAGGAGCAGTACTTGGATTCTTACCACAAATGATGGTTATGTTTGCTCTTCTTTCTATCCTTGAAGATATAGGATATATGTCGAGAGTTGCCTTTATCATGGATAGATTATTTAGACGTTTTGGCCTATCAGGAAAATCATTTATTCCAGCTATGATTTCGACAGGTTGTGCAGTTCCTGGTATCCAAGCTTCTAGAACTATAGAAAATGACAGAGATAGAAGGATTACAATAATGACTACATCATTTATGCCGTGCTCTGCAAAACTTCCTGTAATAGCCCTAATAGCAGGGGCATTTTTCCCAAGCAATAGGGCTCTTATTACCTTTAGTTTTTATTTTATAGGAATAGCGGCTATTGTAATGTCAGGTGTTATATTAAAGAAATTTAAGAAATTTGCTTCTGATCCTGCTCCTTTTATTATGGAGTTGCCTCCATACCATGCACCAAGGCTAAAATCTGTTTTGCAAGATGTATGGAATAAGTCAAAAGCTTATGCAAGACGTGCTGGCACAATAATCTTACTTTCATCCATAGTAATTTGGTTTTTGACAAACTTTGACTTTAGATTAAATCTAGTTGAAGAAGATGGGGCAAATTCGATTATGGGAGTTATTGGCTCAGCTATAGGCTTTATATTTAAGCCATTGGGATTTGGCACATGGCAATCAATGGTCGCAACAATTTCTGGCTTTGTTGCCAAAGAAAATGTAGTAAATACCATGGGTATAGTTTTGGGTCTAGGCGCTGATATTACAGAAGATAGTCCAGAACTACTAGCAGCCTTTAATGCAGCTATAGGTACACCAATAGCTGGTTACTCATTCTTGCTATTTAATATGCTTTGCATGCCTTGTTTTGCAGCGGTTGGAGCTATAAAAACAGAAATGGGTGATAATAAATGGACTTTGTTAACAGTAGGTTACCAAATGGGATTTGCATATGCAATTAGTTTTATTTTCTATCAACTTGCAAGGTTGATAGCTTATGGAACATTTACTCTATCAACAATAATAGCATTTATAGTACTAGTTGCTTTACTATACTTATTGTTTAGACCTCATAAGGCTATTGCAGATAACAATACTTATAAAGCAAGTGTTGCTCGATAAAGAAATAGGAGGTAAAGATGAACCTACAATCATGGATTCTTTTAATAATAATTTTGCTAGTATGTGCTTACATTGTTTATACTAGATTTATAAAAAATGACGCAAATGAAGGCTGCAAGGATTGTCCAGGTCACAATCCACAAAAAGGTTTCAATAAAAATAAATTCTAAGAAATAGTTTATACTAATATTTAAACTGTAATAATTTTTTGAAAGTCTTTGGATAAACTAGAGGCTTTCAAAAAATTTTGCATAACTATTGATAATGATTATCGTTATACGATACATTATAAAAAAATACATTATATAAGGAGAAGTAATATGTCAAAAGTAGCTATAATATATTGGTCAGGAACAGGTAACACAGAAGAGATGGCAAATGCCATTGAGCAAAGACTTAGGGAAAATGAAATCGATGTAGATAATTATCATGTAAGTGGGTTTGATTCTACAAAGCTAGGTGAATACGATGGTTTTGCTTTTGGTTGCCCAGCTATGGGAGATGAGTCTCTTGAAGAAAGTGAATTTGAGCCAATGTTTGAATCAGTCGAAGAAAAACTTGAAAATAAAGCAGTTATTATATTTGGTTCATATGAGTGGAATGAAGGTCAATGGATGATAGACTGGCAAGAAAGATGCAAAAAGCATAATATTAATTTGGCAGCAGACGGTCTTGCTGTATACGATAGTCCAACAGATGGGGATATCAAATCTTGTCATGATTTAGCAGATGAGCTAATCAAACACTTATAAAGATGGGATACGAGTTATTATCCCTTTATTGTAGCCAAGTTTTAGCAAATATAAAACCATCAAACTTATTTACTGTATCTAATATAGTTTATGATGTGGATAAACTTATAGAAACTTGGAACGAAGATTTTAATAAATACGATATATACTTTCAGATTCTATCGAAAAGAGAGAGAACATCTTCAATTTTATGTTTTAGAAAATGCTTATTGCAAGAATCTCTTAACTATGAAAAAACAAAAAATTTTTTAAAAACTTGTGGTTATAATACAAGTAATATTGATTCTTGTACCAGTTGTTTAAAAAAGAGATTTTTAGAAAATGAATTTCCACATGAAATAGGCTTGATTCTCGGTTATCCCTATGATGATGTAAAGGGATTTATTGAAAATAAAGGAAGAAATTACCTTTATAGTGGTTATTGGAAAGTTTATAAAGATAAGGAGGACAAGTGTAAATTATTTGACTTATATGATAAAATTCGACGAATCTACATAGAAGCTAATGGAAATAAGTGTAAGCTTATGAAATTAGTGGAAATAGATACTTCATAGAATAAATCTATTTTTACAATTATTAAGAAATCTACCAAGTTCATGCAAGATCTCCTAAAAATATAGGCTTGGTAGATAAATGCGTAAACATACCGATGTAATTTTAAATTACTCACAAAGGCAACCATAAACTGGCAAAGTCAGTTAGGTTGCTTTTTTTTATACATACTTATAAACTTGAATAAAATAAAGGATTAGATATAATAGTAAGCAAAAGATCCCCATGAAAAATTTATGTATATTTACATAAGTTTATATTTATAAAAGGAGAGTAATATGTCTATTAAAAATAATGCTAAAGAACTTATAGGAAACACTCCACTACTAAAGTTAGATTCCTTAAAAAAAGAGGGCAGAGCTGACATATATGTAAAAGTAGAAAAAAATAATGTTGCTGGTTCTATTAAAGATAGGATTGCCCTATATATGATAGAAGAAGCAGAAAAAGAAGGCAAAATTAAAGCTGGAGATACAATTGTGGAGCCAACAAGTGGTAATACAGGTGTGGCCCTAGCAGCCTTATGTGCAGCTAAAGGATACAAACTAATTCTAACCATGCCAGCATCAATGAGTGAAGAACGTGAAAAATTAGCAAGGGCTTATGGGGCAGAAGTTATAAGAACTACAGAAAATGCCCTACAAGGAGCTGTGGATAAGGCAAAAGAACTTTCTGAAAATGAAGGATATTTCTTCCCTGATCAATTTTCAAACCCAGCAAATATAAAAGCCCACTACGAAACAACAGGACCAGAAATTTTGGCAGAACTAACACCAGATGCTTTTATAGCAGGAGTTGGTACAGGCGGAACTGTATCTGGAGTTGGTAAAAGATTAAAAGAAAAAAATAGCAATATCAAAATCTACGCTATCCAACCAGCAGAAAGTCCCCTTTTATCAGGTGGAGAAGCCTCTAGCCACAAAATTCAAGGTATAGGTGGTAACTTCATTCCTAAAAATCTAGATTTTGATGTAGTAGATGACATTGTAAGTGTAGCAAGTGATGATGCAATAAAAATGAGTAGACAATTAGCAAAAGATGAGGCCCTTGCAGTAGGAATCTCATCAGGTGCCAATGTAGTAGGAGCAATTGAAATAGCAGATAAACTTGGAGAAGGAAAAACAGTTGTAACAGTACTTCCAGATACTGGGGAAAGATACCTATCAACTAGCCTATATGAAATTAATTAGTTATGAAGAATATAAAGAGGAACTTTTAGAAGCTGCCTTAAAAAAAGATCCATCTTTAAAAAGTAAAGAAGAGGCCATACTTTATTCCCCAGGCATAAAAGCTCTTTTAAGCCATTTTAGGGCCCACAAGCTTTGGATAGAGGGCAAACAATATGAAGCGGATGAAATAGCCTTTAAATCAAGGATAGAAACAGGCATAGAAATCCATCCTGGGGCAAAAATAGGCCGAAAAACCTTTATTGACCATGGAATGGGTATTGTAATTGGAGAAACTGCAGAAATAGGAGAAGACTGTTTGATATATCACGGTGTGACCCTAGGTGCAGTTGAAAATAAAAAAGGAAAAAGACACCCAACGGTAGGTAACAATGTTATGATAGGTGCAGGCGCAGTAGTCCTAGGTGCCATAAATATAGGCAATAATGTAAAAATAGGGGCCAACGCAGTTGTTTTAGATGATGTTATCGATAATGCAACTGCTGTTGGTGCACCAGCTAGGATTATAAAAAATAAATAATTTTTAAAAACTTCTAAGTAAGACTTTAAAAATCTTCTTTAGAAGTTTTTTTGTACAAATATTTGCGGTATAAAATATTATGAAGCTATAGAAAGAGAGGTTGGCATGGCAAAGAAAACTCAGTATGCACTTATTTTCGCATTTGGAATCTTGCTTCATTTTTTGCTTTACCAAAGTCAGATAGTTTTTAAAAATACTATCCCATTAATTATAATTCTTGGAGCAGGCTTATATTATAATGATAAGTTAAAGATGAAGAAAAATGGCAAGATCTTTTTCTTCCTGCTTATAGTAATTATGTCAGGATCAGTTATTTTTAGAGATAGTCATAATCTAACTTACCTTACGACAAGCCCAATAATGGATGGGATAATTTTAGCCCTTATAACTTTTGTATTTAACAATCATCTAATTTATGAATAAATTCACAACAAAAAAAGGGGCAAGAATGCCCCTTATATTTTTATCCTAAAAGTACTCTGTGGAAGTTTTTCTTTCCTTTTTTGATTATTATTTTATCATCTGTAAACAAGTCTTCAGTAACTTCAAGGCTTGGGTCAGATACTTTTTCATCATCAATTGATACTCCACCTTGTTTGATAAGTCTTCTTGCTTCACCATTTGACTGAGTAAGTCCAACATCTGTCATTAGTTGTAATAAACCAATTGGTAAATCTACTTTTGAGATTTCTGTTGTTGGCATAGCATCTTCATTACCAGCACCTGCAAATAGTGCTTTTGCTGCATCTAAGGCTTCTTTGGCTTTTTCTTCACCGTGGATTAGTTTTGTAACTTCAAAGGCTAATACTTCTTTAGCATGGTTTATATCTGCTGCATTAGTTGCAGATCCTAGTTTCCTACATTCTTCTGTTGGTAAGAAAGTAAGTTGGAGTAAGAATTTTTCTACATCCCTATCATCAACATTTCTCATATATTGGAAAAGTTCATATGGGCTAGTTTTTTCTTCATCAAGCCATACTGCACCTTTTTGAGATTTACCCATTTTTACTCCATCAGCAGTTGTAAGTAGAGAAAAGGTCATGCCATAGGCTTTGTCATTTTCTTTTTTGCGAACTAAGTCTACTCCACCGATGATATTTGACCATTGGTCAGATCCACCGATTTCTAAGGTACAATCATGGCGGCGGTAAAGTTCTAAGAAGTCGTAGGATTGTAAAAGCATATAAGAAAATTCAAAAAATGTTAAGCCACCAGCAGCCATACGGTTTTTGTAGGCATCTTTTTTAAGCATTTCACCTACTAAAAATTCGTTACCCACATCACGTAAAAACTCTAAAAATTTTAATTCTGTAAGCCAGTCTTTATTATTTACAACAGTTGCTGCATCATCGCCAAATTCTAAAAATCTTTGAAATTGAGAGTAAAATCTTTCTGCGTTATTATCTATTGTTTCTTCTGTCATGACCTTTCTCATATCAGAACGACCAGATGGGTCACCGATTAGAGTTGTACCACCACCTAAAAGAGCAATAGGCTTGTGGCCATAATTTTGCATACGCATCATAACCATTATTTGGATAAGATGTCCTACTGTTAGTGAATCAGCAGTCGCATCAAAACCACAATAGAAAGTTAGTTTTTCATTTTTTAATTTTTCTTTAAGCTCAGCCTCATCTGTAGCCTGCTCATAGTAACCACGTTCTACCAGTTCGTCAAACACATTATCGTATTCTTTATCATAAGTAAATTTCATATATCCTCCTAAAAATTGGCACAAAAAAAGAGTATAGAGGGCAGAAATCTGCGGTACCACCTCTTTTTATACTCGCTTTCTTTTACACAAAGAATAGTGTTAAACTCAATGAAAGTGTAATTCGGGAAAATCTCCTTACTGGGTTTTCATTATCGAGTTATATTTAATTATTTATAATATACCCTTTATCTAATAAATCTTCAATTAGCCTATCCACTTATAAAAGAGCCTACTTCTCCTATTAGCATTAGGCTAGAGCTTATAATAAATAAAATGGTTAATTTTTTGCTAAATAAATTCCCGGAATAGATACTATAAATAATTAATATATAGGCAATTATTTGCGAAATGAAGTAGCTAGTGCCTGTTAAAAACTTATCTCCAAGCGCTACGATGAGACAAGAGATGAAAAATAATATGCTCATTCGATTTTTATGCTGGTCTACTTCTTTTTTCATATCCTATGGCCTCCTTTTTAGTTTCATTATATATAAATATAAAAGTTAATCAATAAAATAATTAAATAAGCTAGCAAGTATATTTACTTTACTAGCTTATATTTTATTAATTGTAGTATTGGGCCTGGGATTTATATAATTTTGAATATATATTATCATAGGCCATCAAATTATCATGGCTATCAAAGGCTTTTACCTTGCCCTCATCTAAGACTAGGATTTTATCAGTAAATCTTGTTGAACTCATCCTATGAGAAATAAAGATAGCAGTTTTATCTTTGGTAATTTGATTGAAATTTTCGTATATTTTTGCTTCTGCAAGAGGATCTAGGCTTGCTGTAGGTTCATCTAAAATAATTAAATCTGGATTTTGGTATAGACATCTAGCAATAGCAAGTTTTTGCTTTTGGCCTAGGGATAGGTCTGTGCCAGCTTCATAAATATCCTTATTTAGATAGGTATCTATTCCATTATCAAGGGTTTCAAATCTTTCTTTTAGGTCAAGGTCATTTAATATTTTATCCATTTTTTTATAATCAAAGTCCTTATTTGCTATGATATTTTCTTTGATGGTAAAAGGCATAATGGCAAAGTCTTGGAGAACGGCTGAGATTTTTTTATAAAGTGATTCTTTTTTATATGCTTTTATATTTACACCATTATATAAAATCTCTCCCTTACCTATTTCAAAAAATCTAAAAATCAGCTTTACTAAAGTAGTTTTGCCTGCGTTATTTATTCCAACAATTGATATTTTTTCTCCTTTATTTATCTTAAAAGAAATGTCATCTAAGATTAGTCTGTCAGATCCTGGATAAGAAAACGAAACATTTTTAAATTCTAAACTTTCAAAATCGCTAGCTTCTTTTAGCATTTCTTCTGGATCTACATCTAGGTTCATAAACTCGTATAAGGGTTCTAGATTTTTAAGATTTATTAGGAAATCAGCTGTTTCAGCAAACATTGTTTGGAAAGAGTTCATAAAGTTTTCATTTGCCCCTATTATCACTGAAAATTCACCAAATGATATTTGAGGACCAAAAGAGTTTGATAGAGTTCTCATTGCTACATAAGAATAGGATACTAGTCTTATAACAGATTCTAAAAATATTTTAACTGCATTGGCGTTTGCTTCATAAGAAAATTTATCATTAAACCTTGCCATCATATGGTCTAAGTAAACACCGGTTTTTTCTTGAATCAAATCGCCCATATCATAAACTCTAATCTCTTTTTGAAAAGCTGGTCCACCCATAAGAGAGAAATAATAAGAAAATCGCCTGTTGACATCAACAATTGATTGGTCAAATTCTTGGGTATATCTAGAAAGTTTGCCATCTATAATTATTATTAGAATGGATATTAATAAAGAAAATCCAACAAGGTATGGTGAGAAATTTATTATGATAATGGCTGTTCCGACCATAGTTGATAGACCTTGGATTATATCCTTTAGGCAAAACAATAATGTATGCAGGCTTCCAAAAGAAAGGGCAGCTCCAGCCTTTTCTTTTAAATCTAGGACATGGGGATCTTCTATATTATAGTAGCTTAGATCCATGGATTTTTTTGATATTTCAAATGACACGTATTCGTTGATAGCGCTTCTTCTTACAAACTCTCTTCTGTTGGCTATGCGTGATAAACTTCTTAGGGCAAATTTTACTATTATTAGCATTATGATTTGATAAATAAAGTCAGCTATTGGTCTAGGATTTGTTAGTTGGACTATAAAAATCATTGGAACATAGATATTTACTATACTATCTAGGGCCGGCAGGATAGACTTAGCAAAGAGGGCTAGCAAATATAAGGGGTCATTTTTTCCTATGATTTGAGTAAGCATTGCTAGGGCTTTGTATTTATTTTTCATTTTTTGCCTCCTCATAATACTTCTTTTGGCTTTCATACATTTCTTTGTAGAGGCCATCTTGTTTTAATAATTCATGGTGGCTACCAAATTCTTTTATCTTTCCGCCATCAAGGAGCAAAATCTTATCACAAAATCTTGTAGATGCTAGTCTGTGGGAGATAAAAATTAGAGTTTTATCTGATGAAATATTTTCTATTTGCCTATATATTTCTTCTTCAGCAAGTGCGTCTAAAGAGGCGGTTGGTTCATCCATGATTATAGCCTTGGCATCTTTCTTATATAAGGCGCGGGCAATGGCGAGTTTTTGGTTTTCTCCACCCGAGAAAAGTGTACCATCCTCGTGGATATTTTTTGTCATAGGAGTATCTATGCCTTTTTCTACTTGGTCTAATTTATAGGCTAGGCCAGCAGCTTCTAGCGATTCTACCACCCTGTCTCTATTGATATTATCTGAGCTTGCTGCAACATTTTCTGCAATACTAACAGCTAGTGGCTCTACATTTTGAAGGACTGTTGCAAAGGCCTTAAATCTATCCTTAAGGTCGATTTGGTCACTATCAATTCCATTTATGTAAATTTTCCCACAGCTAGGCTTGTAAAGGCCAAGGATTAGAGATACTATGGTAGATTTTCCAGCACCATTTACACCAAATATGGCTATCTTTTGGCCGGAGTTAATCCTAAAAGATAAGTTGTCCAAAACTTTTTTATCCGATAGGGGATAGGCAAATGATACATCTTCAAATTCTATAGAAACTGGACCAAATATTTTCTTATCACCCCTAGTTGAATTAAGGTCTGCACGAATCATATCAAAACCATCTGATACATACCTTAGATTTGATTTTGTTTGAGAAATGTTCATAACAAGGGAAGATATAATGCTTACATACAAAGTAGTTGATGTTATGGCAAGGGTTAGATTTTGTAAGCTAATTGTCTTATTTGTCATTTTTCCAAATAAAAAGTAATAAGCAATAGCTTCTATTCCTACAATAAGTATTGCAAGGACTGGAGATAGGTGGATTTCAGGCTTAATAAATTTATTGGAAATTTTATAAACATTATCTACTAGGGGCTTAAAACCTTCTATAAAAATTTCTTTAAAGGCAAATAATCTAATGTCTTTGGCATAGGAAAAATCACTAGCTTCCTTATAGTATCTTTCAGTTTTTCTAGAAACTTTTTGAAGCTCTGTCATGTGCTTGTGCCTATAGGCATCAGTAAAATTTCTTATAATAAGCTGGATAATAATTGACCCTAGAGCAAAGACAAAAATTAAGGGTGAAAGTTTTGCCATAATAATGCTAATCAGTATAAAGGATACTAGATTTGAAAGCAGAGGATACATATCATGGTAGATGCCTTCAAGGCCTTCTACATTGTTTGAAAAAGGATAGAATCCTTTGGTAAATTCTGCCATAAAGTCAGCGTTTTCACCAAGTCCATAGTCCATTTCCATTATCCTAGCAGCTGATTTTCTGAAAAAATCTAACCTAGTTGCCATATATTTTGCATAGGTCTTGTACTCTATTTGGTTGGAAATTATAGAGCAGATAAAAATTATCAGGCTGTAGATGGCTATTGTTAAAATTAAGGTGTTTAGCCTAGTATTATTTTCAATAAGCCCCACCAGATAGTACATAATAAAGGCTTGTAATACCGGCATGATGCCATTTACTATGGGGTAAATAATTAAACTTGCTATTATTTTTCTATTCTCCTTAAATGGGACATAGGCATATTTTAAAATTTCTACATTTGTTAGTTTGTTACTTCTTAAATATGATCTAATATTTTCATCAGTGGTTAAAAACCTGCTTAAATCTTTTTTAATAGTTTCATTCATTGTGGGTCTCCTTAATATCTTTATTAAATTTTGATAGATTATCTATCAAATATTCAAAGCCATTTTTTCTAAGATAATAATAGTATCTGCGGCCTTCCTTTCTAAGCCCTACAAAGCCACTAATTAATAATTTGTTTAAATGATAAGATAGGGTTGCTGGAGTGATATAAAGTTTTTCTGAAAGCTCCTTGGCATAGTAATCAGCTTCCTTTAGATAGTCTAGGATTTGAATTCTAGTTGGATCTGCTAAAGCTATTAAATCCTGGCTAATACTTGAAAGTTTATAAGGGCTTTCTTTTGTCTGTCTCTTATCAACTAAAATTCCTAATTTTATTGCTTTGCTGAAATTATAAAAATCCATAAATCTAAACATCTGAGTAAATGGCAAAAAAAGTAGAATAGAAATGGTGATTTCTTCGCTCTTTTTGCTGACCATCTCATCCATACCAACTTGTTTAGTAAATTCATAGGCTATTTTATAATTGCTTTTTTCTAAATTTTCAAAACTTTCATAAAGTAAGTCATCTAGTATATGGACTTTATTTTCTATAATTACTGATAATTTTTCTATAAAGGGCTTTAACCTATCGTAGATGTCTTTTGTATTTTGGTAGGCCCTTAATAAGGTCATGGTATCCTCATCGGAAAATGGGGATGAGGCTAGATATTCCATAATTCTAGGCCCATTCATATATTCATTAAGGTCTTTATAAGTGTATACGCCATCTTCAGCTAGGTTTATATAATCTAATCCCATATATTGAAAGAAAAATATATCAAATAGCTCCTTAAATATATGGTATCTAAGAGTGTTTTCATCTTTTATATCTAGATTTTGAAATATGGATAGGATAAATGGTAAAAAATTCTCATCACCCTTTTCATAAATATAAAAAAGAGTCCTTATATCATCGTTTTTATGATCAAAAAAATCTTCGATTAAGTAAAAAGATTCGCTTCTTACTTCCCTTAAAAAATTCATATATGCAGGGTGGGCCTTAAAATTTTCTTCCATTTTGATAACTTTTTTGTCGTTATTTTTATAATCTATATAGGAATCTTTCCAATCAATCTTATTTGGGTTGGGATGTGATTTGTAGTCTGTATAGTTAAAAATAAGAAGTCCTGCTTCATTTTCAAAGTTTATTTTGCGATTTAGTTTAAATGTTAGCTTTGTCATTTCTAATCCTTTCTTAGATACATATCTAATATTATATAAATTAGTTAGATATGTACTGTTGTTAATTCTATTATAGATAGAAAATAATCTAATTACAAGCTAATACAGTTTGATATATATCTAATGATTTTATTTTCTAAAATAATAAGATTTAATAAATTTACAATTAGTTAGGTAGATGATAAGATTTGAAGTATGATATATTTATATATTTTCTAAAAGAAAGGATAGCTTATGACAGAAAAAAAACCTTATTATATAACAACTCCAATATACTATCCTAATAGTAACCTACATATTGGAAATACTTACACATCAATAATTGCTGATGTTTTAAAAAGATATAAAAATTTAAATGGCTATGATGCATATCTAGTAACTGGAACTGATGAACACGGACAAAAAATAATGAGATCTGCTATTGCCCATGGCACCAGCCCTCAAAAATTTGTTGATATTATAGCTGATGAGACAAAAGTACTTTGGAAAAAACTCCAAATTGACTATGATAGTTTTATCAGATCAACAGATTCTCAACATGAGGAAGATGTAAAAAATATCTTCAAAAAACTTTATGACCAAGGTGATATTTATAAAGGCGAATATAAGGGATATTATTGCACCCCTTGCGAAACTTTTTGGTCTGAAGGTCAACTTGAAGATGGCAAATGTCCAGACTGTGGCCGCGATGTTGAATACCAAGAAGAAGAATCCTATTTCTTCAGATTATCAAAATATGAAGATAGATTAAAAGAATTATTTAAAGACCATCCAGATTTCCTTGAACCACAATTCCGCCAAAAAGAAATGTTAAACAACTTCATTGATAAGGGACTTTCTGACCTTTCTGTAACCCGTAATACCTTTGACTGGGGAGTAGATGTTCCTTTTGATAATGAGCATGTGGTTTATGTTTGGATAGATGCCCTTTCTTGCTACTTATCTGCAATTGGATATGGGGATAATCCAAAGAAATTTGAAAAATTTTGGCCAGCAAGTGTCCATTTGATAGGAAAGGACATTGTAAGATTTCATACCATTATTTGGCCTGCCCTTTTAATGGCCCTTGATCTACCAATTCCAGAAAAAGTTTTTGCCCATGGTTGGATACTTTTTGATAATGATAAGATGAGTAAGTCCAAGGGAAATATTATGTATCCAGAACCACTTGTAGAACTTTACGGTGTGGATGCTTTAAAATATTTTGTTCTTCGTGAGTTCCACTTTGGATCAGACGGAAACTTCTCTAGCCAAAAATACATGGAAAGATATAATTCTGACCTAGTAAATGACCTTGGAAACCTAGTTTCAAGAACTACATCAATGATTGATAAATACAATGGTGGTCTAGTTGCTAAGGGAAGTGAAACTGATAATTACGATGAAGAATTAAAGGCCCTTGCAAAAACAACCTACACTGACTTTGTAAGCCAAATGGATGATTTTAAATTTAATGAGGCCTTACAATCAGTTTGGACATTTATAAGACGAGCTAATAAATATGTAGATGAAACTGAACCATGGATTTTGGGTCGTGATGAAAGCAAAAAAGATAGGCTAAACACAGTTTTATATAACCTTGCAGAATCATTAAGAATTGTTGCCCAATTAATCGAGCCAGTGATGAAAAATACTAGCAAAGAAATCCTTAAAAAACTTGGAACAGACAACAAAGGTTTTGCATCTGCAGGAGAATTTGGTCTTTTAGAAGAAGGAGCAAAAGTTACAAAGGGAGATAACCTATTTGATAGGCTAGATATCGAAGTGGAACTTAAAAAACTTCACGACCGCAACAACGAACTTATTGCCCAAAGACTTAGAAAGGGCGCTGAGGTCAAAGAAGAAGAAGAGAGCCTGCCAGAAATCACTTTTGAAGACTTCACAAAGGTAGAAATGGTTGTAGGAAAAATCCTTGAAGCCAAAGAACATCCAGATGCTGACAAGCTTTTAGTATTTACTGTTGATGTGGGAGAAGAAAACCCTCGCACAATTATATCTGGTATCAAAAAATGGTATGAGCCAAGTGATTTACTTGGTAAAAATGTAATAGTTGTTAAAAACCTTGCTCCAAGAAAAATGCGAGGCATCGAGTCCCAAGGCATGATCCTAGCAAGTGATTTTGATGATGAACTATCACTATTAACAACTCTAAAAGATATGAAACCAGGAAGTAAGGTTTCTTAATGAGATTAATAGATTCACACTGCCACCTTACCGATGAGGCATTTGATGATGACAGGTTATTTATTTTAAATGACCTGTCTAATTTTGGTCTAAAGGCAATCATAAATCCTGCTACAAATATAGCTGATAGCAAAATGGCAATAGAACTTGCTGAAAAATACGACATTTTTTACGCCATGGCGGGCATACATCCAGAAGAAGTTGATGATATTACTGATAAAGATTTGGAAGAATTGGAAAGTCTTGCCACAAATGAAAAAGTAATAGCAATTGGCGAGATAGGCCTAGATTATTATTGGAAAGATGATAATAAGAAAAAACAAAAAGAAATATTTATCCACCAATTAGAACTAGCCAGAAAACTAGAAAAGCCAGCAGTAATCCATGTAAGAGACTCCAAGGATGATGTGATTGAAATCTTAAAGGACTACCAAGATTTAAAAATCCAAATCCATTGCTTTTCAGATGACCTAGAAACTTTAGAAAAATATATGGAAATGGGATTTTTTATTTCAATAGGTGGAGTAGTTACCTTTGATAATGGTACAAATGAACAAAATGCAGCAAGAAATGTGCCGATCGAAAGACTAATGCTAGAAACAGATAGCCCATACCTAACTCCAGACCCATATCGTGGCCTTCGTAACGATCCTAGACGTGTAGTGGAAGTTGCTAGAAAAGTAGCTGATCTTCGCGATATGAAAATGGACAAGCTTGCCAAAAGGACCTACAACAATACCAAGGAGTTTTTTAATTTATGATAAAAGAAACCATAGTTGTTGAAGGAAAAGATGATATAGCCAATGTAAAACGAGCTGTTGATTGTGAAATAATTGCTACAAATGGCCTAGCCTTTGGCAAAGAATTGATAGACCGTTTAGAAAAAATAAATGAACGCACTGGCATAATAATCCTCACAGACCCAGACCATGCTGGCAAAAAAATTAGAGAAAAAATTGCAAGGCACATCCCAGATGCCAAACACGCCTATATCGATAGAAAGCTAGCCATAAAGAAAAACGACTTGGGTGTAGAAAATGCAGAGCCACAAGTGATTATAGATGCCTTAAACAATGCAAAAGCAGAAACAGTTGAAAAAAGAAATGAATTTGTAATGGCAGATTTGGTAAATAATGGACTTTCCATTGGCAAGGGTGCTAGGGAAAATAGGGAAAAACTTGGCAATATCTTAGGCATTGGTTATTATAATTCTAAGCAGCTTTTAAGCAAGCTAAATTCTTTTGCTATCAGCCGTGAGGAATTTGAAAGGGCGGTAGAAGCTTTATGAAAAAACTATATTCACCGAAGGTAGTTCGAGAGATTATTGACCTATATGATTTTAAATTCAAAAAATCCCTTGGCCAAAACTTTTTGATAGATAAAAATTTTGTAGATAAGATTGTCGATGCGGCAGAGATTGAAAATCAAAATGTCCTAGAAATAGGACCTGGTATAGGAACTATCACTTATGAGATGGCAAAGGTTGCTAAAAAAGTTGTGGCCATAGAGATTGACCAAACGTTGATACCTATTTTAGAAGAAAACCTAGGGGAATTTGAAAATACAAAAGTCATCAATGAGGATATTTTAAAGGTTGACCTTAAAAAATTAGTAGAAGAAGAATTTAATGGAGAAAGCTTTAAGGTGGTTTCAAATCTTCCTTACTATATCACAACACCAATCATTGAAATGCTAATAACGACAGGAATTGCTTGTGATGATATGACAATCATGGTTCAAAAGGAAGTAGCCGAGCGCATGGTTGCAAGTGAATCTGATAAAGAGTATAGTTCTCTTTCGGTATTTATAAAATTTTACACTGATGCAAAAGTAGTCATTAACCTACCAAAATCAGTATTTATGCCCCAACCGAAGATTGATTCTACCATACTAAATCTAAAACTAAGACTTTATGATGATAAGGTTAACCAAGATATGCTTTTTAAACTTGTAAGATCAGGATTTAACAAAAGGCGAAAGACTATCCTAAATTCCTTATCTGATGTAGTGGCTAAGGATGATTTGAAATTAGCCTTTGAGAAGCTAAATTTAGCAGAAAATCTAAGGGCAGAAAATTTATCCTTAGATGATTATATAAATTTGGCAAATGAATTGTCTTAATTGGGTATAAGTAATTAAGTAAATGAAAGTAAGGAGATACAAATGGCAGATATTAAAGTTTATACATCAAATACTTGTGTTTTTTGTAAAGCAGCAAAACAATATTTCAATGACAATAATATTGACTTTACAGAATTAAACATAGACGAAAATCCAGATGCAGTAGAATACTTAGTATCAAAAGGATACAGAGGAGTTCCTGTAATTAACATCGATGGCGAAGACATCGTAGGATTTGATAAACCAGCTATTGAAGCAAAACTTGGTTTATAAGAAAAATAAGAGAGGGCATAAAGCCCTCTTTTTAAATGCAAATTATTTCTATTCATAAGTAGATAAACTTTCATTTGGTATTATCTCGACTCCAGCAATTTTTCCCTGGTACATAGTAAAAATCGCCACATATTTACCATTTAAATACATATAGTATTGGTCGTTTTGGGCATCTTTGGTATTTTGTCTAAGTTCTATAATTTCCTTATCTGGAACTTTTGCTTCTATATCATAAAGAGCATCACCAAATTTTATCTCACCTAGGGCAAAGTCCATATTTGCTAGTTCAAAGTTTGAAATTTCAATATAATTTATAGGTGCATCCAGGATATTTATGTCAGACCCGCTATTATTTGTCGCTTTTACAAAGATTTGATTGTCATCTTTTTTTAGGAAAATATCAGCGGTTTTGCCAGCAGGTAGAGTTTCTAAATTTTCCTTTTGGGCTTCTCCGTCTATGGCAGCGCTGTAATCAAAGCCATTTTGAACAAATCGTCCCACATTTGGTGGAAATGTGTAGCCAAAGCCATCTAATTTAAAGTCGCCTTCTATATTTTTTCTGCTATTTTCATCGGCCATATCTATATTTTTTTGCAAAGAAAAATTCTCATACATAAAGTCCTGGGCTTCTTGGCAGGAACTAAGAGATAGGGCCATTAGTATTATCAAAAGTATTTTCATATTCTCTCCTTTATTGCTCTAATTATATCAAGATTTTTGGAATTATAAAACTGTTTAATATTTGTGAAAAAATTGTTATAATCAACTATAGAAAGGAAGTATGCTATGTTTGATTTTACAAGTGCTAAAAAGAGACTAGATGAGGTCATTAGACCAACTCACTTAATTTACTCAGAATACTTTTCCGACCTTGCTTCTAATAACGTTTACATAAAACCAGAAAATATGCAAAAAACTGGGTCTTTTAAGATCCGCGGAGCCTATAATAAACTATCAAAACTAGATGATTATTCCAAAGAAGTAGGCATTATCACAGCATCTGCCGGCAATCACGCCCAAGGAGTGGCTTATTCTGCAAACAAACTAGGAATTAATGCTACAATTTGTATGCCAGAACAAACTCCCATGATAAAGGTAGATGGTACTTAAAAATACGGGGCAAATGTAGTTTTATACGGAGAAAACTTCGATGCCTGCAAAGACCATGCCATAAAACTAGCTGAGGAAAACGGATATACTTTTATACCTCCCTTTGATGATTTGGATGTTATCGAAGGTCAAGGAACTATTGGCCTTGAAATAATAGATGAACTTGAATATGTAGATTATGTCATCGTTCCAGTTGGTGGGGGCGGACTTATCGCAGGAGTTGCAAAATGCATCAAGCAAATCAACTCACTTATCAAAGTCATTGGAGTTGAGCCATATTCTGCCCGTTCTATGCAAGAGTCTGTCAAAAAAGGTAAGATAATTAAGTTAGAAGGTGTTGATACAATTGCAGATGGTACAGCCGTTGCAGAAGTGGGATCATACACATACGACATTGCCAAAGACTATGTAGATGACTGGATTACAGTAACTGATGAGCAAATCCTCATGGCCTTTATAAATTTAATGGAAAAGCACAAACTAGTTGCAGAGCCATCTGGCGCCCTAAGTCTGGCTGCTCTTAATAAACTTAATTTTTATAACAAAAATGTAGTTTCTATTATAAGTGGTGGAAATATCGATATGAGTTTTATCTCCCAACTTATCAATCGTGGACTATACGAAACTGGCCGCATTACCCGTATTAACGTGGAAGTGCCAAATATACCTGGCAAACTCCAATCCTTATTGGCAGATATTGCCTATACCAAGGCAAATGTCATATCAATAGACCATGACAGCCTAAAAGAAGCCAGCAGATTTAAAAATATAAATGTAGAAATCACCTTAGAAACAAACGGCCCAGACCATGTCAAAAAAATCCACGATGTTATAGCTAAGAAAGGATACATAATACATTGACCTTTGATAGTTTAGTAAAACAAATTGACTATATAGATATAAAAAAACAAAATGATGAAGAAATAAAAAATATAACAAACAACTCAAAATTAGTAGAGCAAGGTGATATATTTGTAGCGGTGGCTGGAACACTAAATGATGGCCACAAATACATCGACCATGCCATAGAAAATGGTGCAAAAACCATAGTTTATCAAAATGATATAGACTTTAAAGATGGGATAAACTATATAAAAGTAGCTGACAGTAGATATGCCCTATCTGATATTTCAAATATCCTAGAAGATTTCCCATCTAAGAAGATGACAGTTGTTGGAGTAACAGGTACAAATGGCAAAACTACTACTGCCACTACCATTTATTATTTGATGAAAGAAATCTATGGCAATGCTACAAATATCGGTACAGACGGCACTTTCATAGGAGATGAACGCTCAGATACATCCAACACTACACCAGATATATATATTCTAAATAAGATTTTTAATCAGAGTTTAGAAAAAAATATAGATCATGTTGTACTTGAAGCATCAAGCCATGGCCTAGTTCAAAACCGCCTAAATGGCATAGACTTTGACTATGGGATATTTACAAATCTTTCTACAGAGCATTTAGATTATCATAAAACGATGGATGAGTATTTTGCAGCAAAGATGATACTTTTAGATCATGCAAAGAATAAAATTGTAAATATAGATGACCCATACGGCAAAAAAGCCAAAGAAAAATTCCCAGATGCAATTAGCTTTGGAAAAGAAAGTGGGTCTGATTATAGGGCTACTGATATAGTAAAAAATGAAAAAACTACTGATTTTAAAGTAAATGGAGTAGATTTTACTATAAATTCCATTGCAGATTATGAGATTTATAATAAACTTGCAGCAATTGCAACTTTAAATAATATGGGAGTAAGCCTTAATGAAATTTCTGAAAAATTAAAAGTATTTAAGGGATTGCCATCTAGGTTTGAATATGTAGAAAATGATTTAGATAAAAATATAATCATAGACTTTGCCCACACACCAAGGGCCTTTGAGGCTATTTTTGAATCTATACCAAAAGATGTAAAAACCTATGCAGTTTTTGGCATAAATGGTGACAGAAATACAGAGTTTAGAAGACTCATAGGCAATGCCTGTGCTAAAAATGATGTTTTTGCAGTAATAACAACAGATGATCCAAAATTTGATAATTATGAACACATCACAGATGAGATTGCAGCTGGTATTGATGAACTTGGTGGAGAATATGAACGCATAGAAGACCGCCTTGAAGCTATGACCTTTGCTATAAAAAAAGCAAATCCGGGAGACTATATCCTTATGCTTGGCAAGGGCGAAGAGCATTTTATGAAATATCACGGCAATGAAAAAACTCCATATAACGAGATGGAAACAGTCCAAAAGGCTATAAAAAACCAATGAAAATTTTAGTGATTGGGGCAGGAGTAGCTGGTCTATTTTTTGCCTCCTTTATGGACAAACACGATGTCGCAGTTATTGAAAAAAATGAATTTGCTGGCAGAAAACTTCTAGCAACTGGCAATGGACGTTGCAATTTTACCAACCTTAACTTTTCAGTAGACAATTTTAAGGCAAACAATGATCAACTTATAAACCATACTATTAAGTATTTTACCAACCAAGATTTGATAAAATATCTAAACGAAATTGGGATTGCCACAACAAATCTCCCATCAGGTAGGTGCTATCCCAAGACTATGAGTGCGAAAACTGTCAGAGATGCTCTATTTTTGGCAGCAGAGGATAAGGCAAATTTTATATTTAATGAAGAAGTCACAAAAATTGACTTTAAAAATAAAAAAGTAAAAACCAATACAAAAACATATTCATATGACAAATTAGTAATAGGAAGTGGTGGGATTACTTTAAAAAATTCGGGATCAGACGGTAAGATTTTTGATTTGATAAAAAATCAAATTCCTCTTACAGATATGACCTATGCCATAACAAATTATGAGACCCGTCAGAAACTTTCAAAAAAAGCCAAGGGAACAAAGGTTACTGCAAAAGCAAGTTTATATGTAGATGATAAATTTATAAAAGCATCTACCGATGATGTGATTTTTCAAGACTACGGGCTAACAGGAACAGCGATTTTAGATATTTCAAATGATTTGTCAGAAAGTTTATCTTATAAAAAGTACTCTCATATATATATAGACTTTTTCCCAGAATATTCCCGAGAAGACTTTATAGATTATCTGTCTAGCCTTATAAATAAATTTGCTAAAAGGCCTATAAAAGATATATTAATTGGTGTGATCAATGAAAAATTAATCGATGATATGCTAAAAATTTCAAAGATTAAGCCTTTCAAAAAGGGCTTTGAAATCGATAATAGGGACTTTGATAAGCTAGTAAATACTCTAAAGTCGCTAAGATTTGAAGTAATAGACATACATGATAGACAAAATGCCCAAGTCACTCTTGGTGGAGTGGATAGCAATTTTATAAATCTCAAAACTATGGAATCTACAAAGATTAGGGATGTTTTTTTCATAGGAGAATGCCAAGATGTAGCTGGTGATTGCGGAGGATATAATATTTCCTGGGCAGCCTCCACAGCAAAAGTGGCCAGCGATTATTTAAGGAGCTTAGATGTTTAAAATAAGTAGAGAATTAAATGAAATGAAATATAATGGAGAGTCAATCAAACTTGCCATCATGGGAGCTGGCAAAATGGGTACTAGCCTTATTTCCCAACTTGCAAATATAGATGCAATGGAAGTAAAGCTTGTTATTGACCGTACTCCACAAAAGGCAATCGAAGCTTTGAAAAAAGCTGGTGTTGCTGAGGATAAAATCATATACACGGATGACTATAACGAGGGTTATGAAATCTTAGAAAAAGGCTATGTTTGTGTTTCTACAAACTATAGACTATGCTACAAGCTTTTACAAATAAATGCAGTTGTAGATTGTTCAGGCAATCCATCCTTTGGTGCAGTCATTGCCAGAAAAACTATCCAATACCACAAACACATGATTTCCTTTAATGTGGAATGTGAAGCAACAGTTGGTCCAGTTTTACACGATATGGCTAAAAAAGCAGGAGTAGTTTATACAGGAATCCTTGGTGATGAACCAGGTGCGATAATAGATCTTTGCGAAAATGCTTTTGGAATGGGGCTTGATGTCCTAGTAGCTGGAAAGGGCAAAAACAACAGACTTGATGAGTACGCAACCCCAGAAAGCCTAAAAGAAGAAGCAAAAGAGAAAAAACTCTCAGCAAAAATGCTAACAAGTTTTGTAGATGGTACAAACACCATGATTGAACTTACAAGCGTATGTAATGCCCTAGGATTTTTGCCAGACACATTTGGCTGCCATGGCATAGCAAGTTCGCCAGAAAGTGCTGTTGAAGATTTTAAACTAAAACAAGATGGCGGAAACCTAGATAACTACAAGGTAGTAGAATTTTCAACAGGCATGGCACCAGGAGTATTTATCATAGTAACAAGTGATAAAGAAGATGTACGTGACCTTATGAAATTTTTAGGCTTTGGAGATGGTCCAAATTATTTAATGTATAGACCTTACCACCTAACAAGTCTTGAAGCGCCAATTACAATATTTAAGGCAGTTGTAGAAAATGAAGCTACAATAGCCCCAATCCAAGGCCAAGTTGCGGATACAGTTACAATTGCAAAAAGGGACATCAAAAAAGGTGAAACCCTAGATGGTATAGGCAGCGAAAAAGTATACGGAAAGATAACCAGCCACACAAGATCCATCAAAGAAGACCTACTACCAATAGGTATGATAACAGAAAAAACAGTTGCAACAGTTGATATTCCAAAGGACACATTAATTGATATGACCATGGTAGAAGTAGATGATAGGGCAACTGTCACAAGACTTAGAAGAAGACAAAATTCAATGAAATTGTAATAAAAAAACGAAATGGACTTCCCATTTCGTTTTTTTATTAGTTTATTTTGATAAAATTAAGTAATTTTTTTAACTAGGCAAAAATCTCCCCAAGTTTTGTTTCTTTAAGATCTTTTGCGTTAAAAACAACATCTTTCACATCATTTTGGTATTTAATATCACCCCAGAGGATACCACCTACGTATTTGTCATCTTTTTTAAATAACTTGTAGATATTTCCGTCCTTTTCTTTTCTTTCCTCTTCAATACCTTCACCAGAGCTTAGGCCAGCTGAGAATATTTTTATATTGCCAATTGTAAGAGTTGAAAATGGTTTTGGTTTTTCATACATTTGGCTAACCCCTGCCATATTGTTGCCTGCAATTTTCCCCATTTCTTGACTGCTTGTCCAAAGACCTATTGTAAAATCACCAATTTGTGCACAATCTCCAGCTGCATAGACATTGTCATATTTTGTTTTTAGTCCATCATCTACTAAAACACCACGGTCTACATCAAGGCCAGAATTTTTGGCAAGGTCTATATTTGAACGGATACCAGCTTGAACCATGATGGCATCTGCTGGAATTTCTGTACCATCTGATAGTCTTATTCCTTTAGCTATGCCATTTTCTTCAATTATTTCTTCAGTAAATTTGCCAGTATAGGTCTTAATACCCATATCATTTAAAGATTTCTCAAGTTTTTCTGATAAGTCCTTGTCTAGCTGGCGTGATAGTAAATAGTCAAAGCTTTCGATTACAGTTACTTCTTTTTCTAAAAGTAGGGCAGAATAAGCTGCTTCAAGGCCTAGGATACCACCACCGATAACGACTACTTTGCTTTTATCTGCTACATATTCCTTAAAATTCATCAGATCATCAATGGTTCTAATTGCAAAAACACCCTTGCTTTCAATATTTTTTATTGGAGGAATAAATGGCCTTGCACCTGACGCTATAAGGACTTTGCCATATTCAATTTCTTCTCCATCACAAAGTATGGCAACGTTTTTTTCTAAGTCAATTTTTTCTATAGGGCAATCTAATCTCTCATCTATTTTTCTTTCGTCATACCAAGGCTGTTTTTTAACTGAAAGATCATCAATTTCAAAATCTTGGCTGATTAGATGAGATAGCCTAGTCCTCCAATAAGTACTTTTTTTCTCGTTTGATACTATTAATATTGTAGCATCAGCATCTTTTTTTCTAATTTCTTCTGTAGCTGAAAGGCCGGCTATGCCGTTACCTATAACTAAATAATCATACATAAATATTCCCCCCTTTACACATTATAATCAATATATTTATTACATACCCGATTTTGATAAAAAATACATATGCAAATTTAAAGGTATAATATTCCTATGAGAAAAGCAAACTTAAGTGATTTAAAAAATGTAAATATGATAGTAGATGATGCAAAAGTAGCTCTAAAAAATGATGGAGTAGACCAATGGCAAAACGGTAGCCCTGACATAATGCTTTTGGGCAGGCAAATATCAAGTGAAAATGCCTTTGTTTATGATAATGATGATAAAATTTTGGCCTATGCCTATTTGTCAGAAGACTATGAGCCAACATATGCAGCAGTTATGAATATTGTAAAGGGAGTAAATGCATATACAATTCATACCTTTTGTGTAGATTCAAATGAAAAAGGCAAGGGTATAGCTAGCAAATTTTTTGATCAAATAATTGCTTATGCAAAAGAAAATAATAAAGATTCACTCCGCATAGATACCCATGAGGACAATTTTAAGATGCGTGGTCTAATTTCAAAGATGGGTTTTGAAGAACTTGGACGAATTTATATCAAAGATGCTGGCGTGACTAAACCACGCATAGCCTATGAACTGATACTATGATAAATGAAGGACAAAGATTAATTATAGAATATGGCCAAACACCAGCTGCTGTTATTGCAGGGCCTGGCACTGGCAAAACCTTTACCATTGTAAAAAAAGTTGTCGATTTGGTAAAAAATCATGGAATTCCTGCCAATAAAATTTTGCTTACAACCTTTACCAAAAAGGCTGCAGCTGAGCTAAATTCAAGAATAATTACAGAATTTAAAAAAGAAGGAATCAATTCTGATTTAAACGACCTTAAAATAGGTAATTTTCATAGCTTGGCATCTAGTTTTTTATCAGATTACAAAAAACTAGATGATAGTTTTTTTGACAATAAGGTCATAGAGCCTCAAATGGAGGGATATTTAATCGAGCGTTATCTTGATAGGTTTTATAAAATCGATGGTTTTAGGGAAAATATCAATGGCTATGAAGTTTACACAATACAGGATATTTTTGCTAAAATTACCAATAATCTCATCGACCCTCAAGTATTAAAAAATTCAAAAAATCCTAGAGATAGGATAAGTTTTGAGATTTTTAATACTCATCTAAATATTTTAAAGGAAAATCATCTTTTAAACTTCCAGATGATCTTAAAAAATTTTTATGACCTATTGGCTGATCCTATTATCGGCCCACAAATACGTGAGGGTATTGACTTTGTAATAATAGATGAGTATCAAGATACAAACTTTATCCAACAGGAGATAGCCTTTGGTCTTTTAAAAAACAATAATATTATGGTTTTTGGGGACGATGACCAGTCCCTTTATAGCTTTAGGGGGGCAGATCCTAAAAATTTATTAGAATTTAATGAGGTTTGTAGGCATAAATTAAATGCTCCAGCAAATTTTTATAAGCTAGATATAAATTATAGGTCAAACCAAGCCATAATTGATGTTGCCCAAGACTTTATAAAGGCAAATGAAAAATCAGAATTGTTTGCTAAAAATTTAAAATCTATCGATAGCAAGGTCAATCAAAATACGGTTGTTAAGGCTCGTGCTGAAAACATGGAAAATTTGGTAAAAATAATTAATATATTAAAAAAAGATTTAAATCTGAACCAAATAGCATTTTTATTTCCAACCCTAAACAATACCTATGCCAAAAATTTACAAAAGTATTTAGAAAATAATTCTTTACCAGTTTTAAATAAGGCAAGCACAAACTTTTTTGAATCCTACGAGATTAAAATTTTAATGTATATTTTTGCCAAAACTTTCACAACATATCCATCAAATATTGGCTACCAGGAAAATCTTTCAAAAGAAGAACTGGACAAACTTTATTTTAGAAGATATATAGCGTCTTTATTTGATGACCAGACATTTAAATCTACTCAAATTGATGAATTTATAAGAGGATTTCAAAATACAAAAAACATTTCCTTAAGCGAAGTTTTATATAAATCTTTCAATCTCCCAATTTTAAAGGAAATTTTAGGCCAAAAACTTGATAAGCTGGAAAGTCAAAAGGCCCAAAATAATATTGCAATCTTTAGCCAAAAACTTAGTGAATATGAGGAGGTTTTTGATAGAGAAAATCCAAATTATTATATAGAATTTATATACGGCTATCTTTTCTACCATTACAAAACCAAGGCTATAAAAGAGTTTGAAAACCTATCTGAAGAAATAGATGCCATAAATTTTATGACTATCCACAATGCCAAGGGATTAGAATTTGACGTGGTTTTTGTCTCAGGACTTAATGACTATCCAAGAGAAGATAGAAAAACTTTTTTGTCAGCCTATGAGAAAACAAATACTAATTCTGATGGAGGAGTCCGTGATTTTTATAGAAAATATTACACAGCCTTTACCCGTGCCAAAAAACTTTTGGTTGTTTTGGACAATTCTAGGGACAATATTATCCAAAATTTTGCAAATACCCTGCCAGATAGTTCGATTTTAAGGACAATTGATTTTAAAAAAGCAGAGGCAAAAAAAGAAAAAGCTATCTTAGCCTACACAACAGATATCGCAATTTACAATTCTTGCCCATTAAAATATAAATTTTTAAGGAAATTAAATTTCAAATTGCCTTTGACAAAATCTTTGGAATTTGGGACCAATGTCCATAATCTAAGCGAATATTTGGCCAAAAATCCTAATACTAATTTAAATAATAACTTTTTTGATAAGTTATTGGCCAAAGACCCAGCCTACAAAATCCCATTAGAAAATTTTGAAAATAGAAAATTTGACGTAAAATCTACTGAGATAAACTTTAAGGCTGACAGGGATTTTTATATACTCCAGGGTAATATAGATATATTACTAGCTGATAATTCGATTTTGGATATCAAAACAGGATTTTACGATAAAAAAGTCCTGGAAAAATATCAAAACCAGCTGATTACCTACAAATATATAATGGAGTATAATAAGCAAAAAGTAAATCAAATGTATCTTTATTTTGTAAACAATGATGAATTGTTACCAGTAAATGAAAGGGATTTTGATATTGATTTGATAGATGATATTGCAAAAAATATCGTAAATGACCACATCTACCAAAAAACAGATGATATAAATGAATGTAAGTACTGTCCTATGAAATACTATTGTGACAGATATTGATTAAACTCTACTATGTAATACAATATAGCTAGGTGATATTATGATAGAATCTCAAATGTTAAAGGGCGTAATAGAAGGAGTAATCCTCCATATAATAAAAAATAACGAAACCTATGGCTACGAAATAGTAGAAGAGCTTAAACGTAGCGGTTTTTACACAATGACAGAGGGGACAGTCTACCCAATTTTAAGCAGACTAACAAAAAAGGGTTATATATTAGGTGGATACAAAAAATCAGAAATCGGCCCAAAAAGAAAATATTATTATATTACAGCTAAGGGTAGAGAATATTTGACAAATTTTTATGTAAACTACGAGGAGCTAAACCAAGCTGTTTATAAGGTGATAGAAAAGGGGAGCAAATGAGAGTAGATAAGATGATAGGCAATGCAAAACTAGACACTCGTCGCAATATCAAAAGAAATGCAAAAAAAGGTGCCCTAGTTATCAATGGAGAAATTGTAAAAGATTCATCTACTCAAGTTGATCCAAATGTAGATGAAGTTTTCTATATGGGAGAGTTTGTAGAATATTTTGACAATATTTATATAATTATGAATAAACCAGCAGGAGTTTTATCAGCAACAGTTGATGAAGATGAAACTGTAATTGACTTGCTGGATGATTTTTATCAAATGCTTGACTTATCAATTGCAGGTAGGCTTGATAAGGATACAAATGGACTTTTGCTATTATCAACTGATGGCAAATTTATCCACAAGATTACCAGTCCAAATTCAAATATAGAAAAAACTTATGAAGTAGAAACTAGAGACCCAATCGATGAGTCTTTGATAGATGAATTTAAAAATGGTGTGGAAATCAAAGAAGAAGGTTACATAGCAAGGCCTGCAAAACTTGAAATAATAGATGAGAAAAAAGCCATTGTAAAAGTAACCGAGGGCAAATTTCACTTAGTTAAAAGACTATTTTCAAATCTAGGCAATGAAGTTGTAGGACTTAAACGCATTGCTATTGGAGATTTAAAACTAGATCCATTTTTAAATGAGGGGGCATATAGGGAGTTAAATGAGGATGAGTTAGAGCTTTTCCTTGACTAAGGATACATTAAGGAGGGTTATATGTATCAAAAATATATAAAAAACATATTAGATTTTTTATTTGCTTTAATACTACTAATCCTTCTTAGTCCTGTATTTTTAATTATAGCAACAATTTCAAAGATAGAAGAACCAGACGGAACAGTTTATTTTAAGCAAGAAAGGGCAGGAGTTTTTAATGAGCCTTTCTTATGCTACAAATTTAGGTCTATGAAAATGTCAGCACCAAAAAACGCTTCTACATGGGAGCTTGAAAACCCAGAAGATTTTATAACTCCTCTAGGCAAATTTTTAAGAAAAACATCCCTAGATGAACTTCCACAATTAATAAATATCCTAAGGGGAGAGATGTCTTTTATAGGGCCAAGACCAGTTATTTTAAAAGAAAAAGAACTTTTAGATTTAAGAGCAGCAAATGGAGCATATAGTGCAAAACCAGGTATAACAGGACTTTCACAAATATCTGGTAGGGATAACCTATCTCCAAAATTAAAAGCAGAGACAGATGGTATTTATGCATCTGATATTACATTTATCAAGGATTTAAAAATATTTTTAAAGACCATTCCAAAAGTTTTATCAAGCGACGGGGTAACCGAAGGCAAACAAAACTTCTAGGCTAAAGTTTTAAGGAAAATATTTGCAATCAATATAGGATTATGATAAAGTAATATTATAATAATATGAGTGATGAGAGCGAGCCGATGGATGTTTTATGGGCTCGTTTTGTCTATTATTAGGAGGATTTATGACAAGCCAAAGCATTTTAGAAGAGCTTTATGCAAATCCTGTCATCATGGCTATAAAAAATAATAAGGACTTTAACAAAGCTTTGGAAAGCGATAACAAAATTGTATTTGTTTTGTATGGAAACCTTGAAACGCTACCAACTATTGTTAAAAAACTTAAGGCTAGTGGCAAGATTGTAATAGTTCATGAAGATCTTATCGAGGGTCTTTCAAGCTCGACTTATGCAGGAAGTTTTATAAAAAGATATACAGAAGCAGATGGTATCATTTCGACCAAGACTGCAAACGTTATTTATGCAAGAAAACTTGGTCTTTTTGCTGTATTAAGATTTTTTGTATTTGATAGCATGAGCTATGAAAATATGAAGCAGACCATAAAAGATATAAATTGTGATGTCATAGAAATCCTACCGGGCATAATGCCAAATACCATAAAAGATATTAAAAAACGAACCAATATTCCAATAGTTGCAGGAGGGATGATTACCTCAAAAGAAGAGGTAATGGCTGCAATAAATTCAGGAGCGATTGCAATCTCATCATCAAATTATAATGTATGGCAAATGTAGCAAATCTAGGAGGATATTATGAAAGATTACATCATGGCCTTGGATGCTGGTACAACCAGTAATAGAGCGATCATTTTTAACAAAAAAGGCGAAATTATCTCTGTTGCACAAAAAGAATTTACCCAACATTTTCCAAAACCAGGTTGGGTAGAACATGACCCATCAGAAATCTGGTCAACTCAACTTGGGGTTTGTACAGAAGCTATGGCTAAAAAAAATATCGATGCTTCAGAAATAGCTGGAATCGGTATTACTAACCAACGTGAGACAACTATTGTCTGGGAAAAAGAAACAGGTCGTCCTGTATATAATGCAATCGTTTGGCAATGCCGTCGTACAGCTGACATGGCTGATAAATTGGTAGAAGATGGCTATGGCAAGATGATAAAAGAAAAAACTGGGCTTGTAGTTGATCCATATTTTTCTGGTACAAAAATTAGATGGATACTTGATAATATAGAAAATGGTCAACAAAGAGCAGAAAATGGCGAATTATTATTTGGTACAGTTGATACATGGTTAGTATATAATTTAACCCGTGGTGAAGTTCACATCACAGATTACACAAATGCATCAAGAACCATGCTTTATAATATTCATACTTTAGAATGGGATGATGAATTATTGAAAATGCTAAATATTCCAAAATGCATGCTTCCAGATGTAAAACCATCTTCATATGTTTATGGAGAAACAAGCGAAAGATTATTTGGTTCACCAATTCCAATTGCAGGAATTGCCGGAGACCAACAAGCGGCCTTATTTGGTCAAACATGCTTTAATCCAGGAGAAGCAAAAAATACTTATGGAACAGGTGCTTTCTTATTAATGAATACTGGAGAAGAAGCAGTAAAAAGTGATAACGGTCTGATAACTACAATTGCTTGGGGACTTGAAGAAGGAAAAGTAAACTACGCCCTAGAAGGATCTATCTTCGTAGCTGGATCTGCTATCCAATGGCTAAGAGATGAATTAAGAATAGTAGATGCATCAGATGATACAGAATATCTAGCTACAAAAGTAGATGACACTGACGGTTGCTATGTTGTGCCAGCATTTACAGGACTAGGTGCTCCATACTGGGATCCATATGCTCGTGGAACAATCGTTGGTATTACAAGAGGAACAAGCAAATATCATATTGTCCGTGCAACATTAGAATCACTTGCATATCTAACAAATGATGTGCTTTCAGCTATGTCAATCGATTCTGGAAATGAATTAAAAGAGCTAAAAGTAGACGGTGGAGCAAGTGCAAATAATTTCTTAATGCAATTTCAAGCTGATATGATCCAAACAAGTGTAGAAAGACCAAAAACACTTGAAACAACAGCCCTAGGTGCTGCATATCTTGCAGGACTTGCAGTAGATTATTTCACAAACCTAGATGAAATCATCGAAAATCGCCAAGTTGATAAGGTCTTTACACCAGAGATCAGCAAAGAAGAAAGAGATGCCAAAGATTACAACTGGCAAAAAGCAATTTCAAGATCAGTGGACTGGGCAAAGGATTTGAAGTAAAATAAAAATATACAGCAAAATAATTTAGAGAAAAGAGTTACTTTGATAGATATAGGCGTACTTTACCCAAAAGTACCATAGCAAAGTAGCTCTTTTTTATTTAGTACATAAAGGAGTAAATAATGAAAGATGTTGTAATAATTGGTGCAGGTGTCACAGGTGCATCTGTAGCCTACAATTTATCCAAATACGCTGGCGATTTTCTAGTGGTAGAAAAACACTCAGATGTTTGTGAAGAAACCAGCAAGGCAAACTCAGGAATTTGCCACGGTGGCTATGATGCCAAACCTGGCTCTATGAAAGCAAAAATGAATGTAGAAGGCAACCACATGATGAGTGAGCTTTCCAAAGAGCTTTCATTCCCATACCAACAAATTGGCACCTTGGTTTTATGCCACAAGGAAGAAGATTTTCCAAAACTTCAAGAACTTTACGATCAGGGGATAGAAAATGGCGTTGGTGGTATGAAAATCATTTATAATGAAGAAATACTAAAACTTGAGCCAAATGTAGAAAAAGATGTATATGCAGCCCTACTTTGTGAAGAAGCAGGCATTGTCGATCCATTTTTAATGAACATCGCCTACGCAGAAGGCTCAAACCTAAATGGAGTAGACTATAAATTTAATACAGAAATTACAAGTATAGAAAAAATAGATGACCATTATGTTTTAACTAGCCAAGATGGCGAAAAAATCGAAACTCGTGCGGTTGTAAATGCAGCAGGCCTATACTCAGATGCTATCCACAACCAATTATTAAATGACAACAAATTTGATGTGAGAGCCCGTCGTGGAGAATACTTACTTTTAGATAAGGCAACTCGTGGCTTTGTAAATCATGTCTTATTTAATCTGCCAACAGAAAAAGGAAAGGGAATCCTAGTTACTCCTACAATCGATGGCAATACCCTAATAGGTCCAACATCAGATTTTGTAGATGATAAAGCAGACACTGTGACAACCCAAGAGCGAATTGAAGAAGTAATAGAAAAAGTAGAAGACACAGTAGAAAATGTGCCAGTTCGTCAAGTCATCACTTCATTTTCTGGGAACAGAGCCCACGAATCAGGCGGAGACTTTATCCTAGAAGAAAGTCAAAAAGGATTTTTTGATTGTGTTGGTATAGAATCCCCAGGGCTTACTTCAGCTCCAGCCATTGGAAAATATATGGCAAATCTAGTAAAAGAATCCCTAGACTTAGCAGAAAATAAAGAATTTAAGCCAGGCAGAAACCCAATACCAAAAACAAGTGAAATGAGCACAGAAGCTCATAACGAACTTATCAAAGAAAATCCACTCTACGGTAAAATCATCTGCAGATGCGAAAAAGTAACAGAAGGTGAAATAGTAGATGCAATCAATGGACCACTTGGTGCAAGAACAGTAGATGGAATCAAAAGACGTGTTCGTGCAACAGCGGGCAGATGCCAAGGTGGTTTCTGCTTACCATCAATAATAGAAATTATGGCACGTGAACTAGGCGTAGATGGGGAAGAAATTACCAAAAAAGGTAATAATTCTTACTACATCGAAAAAAGAGCTAAGTAAGGAGAGATAAATGCGCGAATATGATTTAGTAATAATAGGTGGTGGCCCAGCAGGACTTTCTGCAGCAGTAAAAGCCTATGATGAAGGAGTAGAAAATATCCTAGTAGTAGAACGTGATGACAAACTAGGTGGGATATTAAACCAATGTATCCACAATGGATTTGGCCTACAAAGATTTAAAGAAGAACTAGCAGGCCCAGAATATGCCCAAAGATTTATAAAAGAAGCAAGGGCTCGTGACATCGACATCATGATGAACACAATTGTCCTAGAACTACGAGAAGACAAATCAGTTCTACTAATGAATGAAGAAGACGGTATGTTTGAAATAAAACCAAAAGCTGTTATCCTAGCCATGGGTTGTAGAGAAAGACCAAGAGGAGCCTTAAACACTCCGGGCAGTCGTCCAGCAGGAGTATATAGTGCAGGAACAGCCCAAAAACTTGTAAATATAGATGGATATTTGCCGGGTAAAAAAGTTGTCATCCTTGGATCAGGTGACATAGGACTAATTATGGCACGCCGTATGACCCTAGAGGGAGCAAAAGTAGAATGTGTTGCAGAAATCATGCCATTTTCTGGAGGTCTAAAAAGAAATATTGTCCAATGTCTCCACGATTATGATATCCCACTTTACTACTCCACAACCATATCAGGCATAAAAGGTAAAGATAGGGTAGAGGGAGTTTACCTATCAAAAGTAGATGAAAATATGAAAATCATAGAAGGTACAGAAAAATTTGTAGAATGTGATACAGTTTTACTTTCTGTAGGTCTATTGCCAGAAAATGAGCTGACTCAAGAAGCAAATATAAAAATAGATAGAAAAACAAAAGGAGCATATGTTTCAGATAAGCTAATGACAAGTGTAGATGGCATATTTGCAGCAGGCAATGTCCTTCACGTTCACGACTTGGTAGACTTTGTATCAGAAGAAAGTGAACAAGCAGCAGTAAGTGCAGCAAAATACATCAAAGGCGAATTTAGTACAAGTGGAGAAAATAAAATAGATGTCACAGCAGGAGATGGAGTATCCTACACCATGCCTCAGTATATAGACTATGAAAATATGGATGATTCAATCATAGTTAAATTTAGGGTAAACAACGTATATCCATCTAGAAAACTTGCCATCTATGCAGATGACAAGTGCATAGTAGAAAGAAAGAAAAGAGTCCTAGCTCCAGGAGAAATGGAACTACTAAGACTTAAAAAAGAAGACATAGATCCAGACACCAAACAAATCACAGTAAAATTGGAGGAAATATGAAAAAACAATTTACCTGCATCAACTGCCCCATGGGCTGCCAAGTAGTAGTAACCATGGATGGCAAAGAAATAACCAATATAGAAGGCAATAACTGCAAACGTGGGGAAAACTACGTAAGAGATGAAGTAAAAGACCCAAAAAGAATGGTAACTTCAACAGTAAGAGTAACTGACTCAAAAGTCTACAGTGTCCCAGTAAAAACAGAAACAGCCATCCCAAAAGGATTAATATTTGACTGTATGAAAGAAATAAATAATACAGAAATAAAAGCTCCAGTTCATATTGGAGATGTAGTAATAGCAAATGTCCTAGATACAGGAGTAAATGTCATTGCTACAGATGAGAGGGCATAAAAATAGACCAAGTTCAGACTTGGTCTATTTTTTATTCTTCTTCCTTCTCTTCAATCTCTTTTCTAGATGTTTCTTGGATTTCTTTTATTAATTCATTAACCCTTTTTTTATTTAGCCTTGATAGCTCGTTTCTTTCAAAGTCGTAGAGGTCATCGATTGGTTTTTTGCCTAGTTCATCTTCCATTACTTCTAGGACTCTTGGTTTACAAAATTGTCCTTGGCAAAATCCCATGCCGGCTCTGGTTCTACGTTTTACTGCATCTAGGGTTTCTACTGGTATGCCGCGGTTCATTGCATCTCTGATTGTTTTTTCTGTGACTTGTTCACACCTACAAACAATCCTATCTGGATCGCCAAGTGGTAAATCAAGTTTGTCTTTGATTTTATTCATATCTTCTAGTTCTTTGTACTCGATAATTGGCTCTCTGTTTGGATTGTAGTCTGGGTCTTCTTCTAGGTCTAGTCCTGATTCTTTTAGGATATTTTCTACAATTTTTGCAATTTCAGGACTTGCAGTGATACCTGGAGATTGGATGCCTACTACATTTATAAAGCCAGCTACATTTGATTCTTCGATGATAAAATCATGGGTGGAGCTTGCTGGTCTTAGACCTGTAAATGACCTGATAAACTCTCTTAGGTTTATTACATCATCTTTTACAGATTTTTGAGCTTCTTCGTAGATGTACATTAGTCTATCTTCGTGGGTTGATAGGTCGATTTCTTCTTCGTCTATGGCATCTGGTCCTAAGAGTAGGTTGTTGTGGAAGGTCCTTGTGGCAAGGATTCCCTTGGATTTTTCTGTTGGAACTTGGAAAAGTACGTTATTTAATCTTTTTCCTGTTCCCTTTTGGAATATCAAATATTCCCCGCTTCTAGGGTGGATATCAAAATCTGTTTCGGCTATCATCTCTGAAACTACTGCACCTTCTAGGCCAGATGCATTTATTACATATTTTGCTTTAAGCTCTTTGCCATCTTCTGTTTTTACTATAAAGTAATCGTCATCTTTTGAAATATCTGACACTCTTGAGTTTAAAAATAATTCTGCACCATTGGCTACAGCATTTTCTGTTAGAGCTATCACATATTCATAAGGAGAACAAACTCCAGCACCCTTACACCAAAGAGCAGCAATAGCATTATCTGATACATTTGGCTCAATTTCTCTTAATTTTTCTTGGTCGATGATTTCCATATCTGGTAGACCATTTTCTATGCCCATATCATAAAGTTTTTCTAAGGTCTTTATTTCTTCTTCCTCAAAGGCAAGAACTAAGGATCCATTAGCTACAAAACCAAAGTGCAATTCGTTTTCTAATTCTTCAAATTGGGTACGTCCTGGATAGCAAATTCTGCCTCTTAGCTCATCGTGGGGCTCTGCATAACCTCCATGGATAATTGCGGAATTTGCCTTGCTTGCTCCCATGCTGACATCATTTGCTTTTTCTACTATGGCAATATCAAGTTTATATCGGGATAGGCGACGGGCAATGGATGCTCCAGATACTCCTGCACCTATGACTAATACATCATACATATTCTCCTTCTTTCTTAAAAAACACAAAAGGCAAGTATAAAATCTATACTTGCCCAAACTCATTCTTATTTATTTATATAACTATTATATCGTAAATGAGTTTATTTATCAATTTATTATATAAATACAATATTAAATAAAACTACTGCCAAAAGTCCTCCAATGATCGGACCTACAACTGGTACCCATGAGTAGTCCCACATAACATCTGCCTTATTCCTAAAAGGTAGGATTTGATACATGATTCTTGGTCCAAGGTCTCTGGCAGGGTTTATTGCATAGCCTGTAAGTCCGCCTAGAGACATACCGATTGATACGATTAGACCAAATATATAAATGTAGTTCATTCCTACATCAGCAGCACCTGAAACATTGCCAAATCCAAGAATTGCAAATACTAAAACAAAAGTACCAACCATTTCAGATAAGAAGTTTCTCCAAGTATTTTTAATAGATGGAGCTGTACAAAAGCATCCACGAACGATGCTAGGATCTTCATCAGATGTATCATCAAAATGGTCTTTAAATAATAAGTAAACTAAAAGTGCCCCAAGCATGGCTCCAAGCATTTGTCCAAGGATATAATATCCTACTGTATTCCATCCTATATCACCCTTATAGGCAAGAGCAATAGTTAAAGCTGGATTAAAGTGGGCACCACTCATAGCTCCAAATATAACTGCAGGAATCATAACTGCAAGTCCCCAAGCGATGGTAATTTGTACAGGACCACCACCATGCATACCAGATTTACGGGTCAAAACATTAGCCACAACTCCATCACCCAATAAAATTAGCAGGAAAGTACCGACTAATTCTGCCACAAAAATATCTCTCATATAAACCTCCTGATTTTAAAGACAAAAAGCGAGTGAAATTAAAAACAACTCGCTCTCGTTCTCAAATTAAATTTTGTGGAAACCTTTTCTGTAATAAGTATAACATCTATGACAAAAAATGGCAATAGATTTAAACATCTATATTTAAAGTTTATTTTACAAAAATTTAATGTCTATTTTACAATATAAGTTTTCTATAAATTAGAGAAATAAGTTAAAAAATTATTATTTATAGACAAAAGTGCCTCAATGTATTAAAATTAAGGCATAAAGTAAAATTTTTGGGAGGAAGAGATGAAAATTAAAAACTTTATGTCAATCGCTACAGCACTATCATTATCACTAGTATTAGCTTCTTGTGGTGCAAACACAGGAGAAAACACAAACGAAGCAGCTGATAATGAAACAAAAGTAGAAGAACAAGCAGATCAAACTGCTGATCAAGAAAAAGAAGCTGAAAGTCCTGAAGAAGGTGCAGCAGAAGCTCCAGAAGAAGATAAAGAAGAAGCAGCAGAAGCAGAACCAACAGGTGAAGAAGTTAGCCTAACAATGGTAACAGACTTTGGTGGAGTAAATGACAAATCATTTAACCAATCTGCTTACGAAGGATTACAACAAGCTGAAGAAGAAGGAAAAGCAACTTTTGACTACATCGAAAGCCACAAAGAAGCTGACTATGTTCCAAACCTAGAAAGTGCTCTAGACTCAGAATCAGACCTTATCCTTACAGTAGGATTTGCTTTATTCCCAGCTACAGATGAAGCTGCAGAAGAAAACCCAGAACGAAACTATGTAATAATCGATAATACAAACGAAAATGACAGAGAAAACCTACTTGGTGTAACATTTGCTGACCACCAAAACTCATTTTTAGTAGGATACATTGCAGGTATGCAAACAGAAACTAACAAAGTAGGATTTGTTGGTGGTATCACAGGTGTTATCATTGATAGATTTGAATATGGTTTCAGAGCAGGTGTTGAACAAGCAGCTCGTGACAAAGGTGAAGACATCGAAGTTGAAGTACAATACGCAAACAGCTTCTCTGATCAAGCAGCAGGTAAAAACATTGCAGATAGAATGTACCAAGAAGGTGCAGATGTAATCTTCCACGCAGCAGGTGGTGTTGGAATCGGTGTTATCGAAGCAGCAAAAGAAAATAACAAATGGGTAATCGGTGTAGACCGTGACCAACAAGACGAAGCTCCAGATAATATGCTAGTATCAACTGTAAAAGGTGTAGGCGATGCTGTAAGACTAATCATTGACGAATACGCTCAAGGCAAATTCGAAGCTGGAGACCAAACATTTACTCTTGCTGATGGTGATGCAGTAACAATCGCATACGCAGACAATGGTATAGTTAGCCAAGAAATCAAAGACAAAGTAGAAGAATTAAAACAACAAATCATAGATGGCAAAATTGAAGTTCCAGAAAATAAAGAACAAGCAATTGACCAAGAATGGATTAAAGAATAAATTCATAATTAATAGACCTCTTTATTGGGGTCTTTTAATTTGCAAAAAAATCCTACTATAAAAGCATGATTTATGATATTATTAAGTAGATATATAAATAAAGAAGCGAGGGTATTATGGATAAGCATTTAAATGAAAATCCTGTGGTATCTATGAAAAATATTAGCAAGTCTTTTGGAGATAATAAAGTTTTATCTAATGTCAATTTTGACTTGCATAAATCCGAAGTACACGCTCTTTTAGGGGAAAATGGTGCTGGTAAAACTACACTTATGAATATTTTGTATGGTATGTTCCCACCAAGTGATGGAACAATAACTATAAATGGCAAAACTTTTACAAATATGACTCCTAAAATGGCCATAGATGCAGGTATTGGTATGGTTCACCAACATTTCATGTTAATAGAACCTCTTACTGTTACAGAAAATATTATCTTAGGTTATGAAGAAGATACAGGTCTATTTTTAGATAGAAAGACAGCCAGAGAAAAAATATCCAAATTGTCCGAAGAATACGGGCTTATGATTGATCCAGATGCAAGAGTTGAGGATATTACAGTTGGCCAACAACAAAGAGTAGAAATTTTAAAGGCTCTTTATAGGGGAGCGGATATTTTGATTTTTGATGAGCCGACAGCAGTTTTAACTCCACAAGAAATCAATGAATTTATAGAAATTATAAACAAACTTACAAAAATGGATAAGTCAATCATAATCATTACCCACAAGCTTGCTGAAATCAAGGCCATGGCTGACAATTGTACTATTATCAGGCGTGGAGAGTTCATCGATAAGCTAAATGTAAAAGAAGTTGATGAAAATATTTTGGCAGAAAAAATGGTTGGCCGTAATGTTAGCTTTAATGTAGACAAAAAGGCCCAAGAAACTGGTGGAGTTGTCCTAAAAGTAGAAGACCTTTGGGCAAAAGACCGCCGTGGTGTAGATATTTTAAAGGGTCTTGATTTAGAACTCCGTGCTGGAGAAATTTTGGGTATTGCTGGGGTTGATGGCAATGGTCAAACAGAATTGATTGATTGTCTAACAGGTATGGCAAAGTCAAATAGAGGGATTATTACCCTAAATGGTAAGGATATTACAAATACAAATCCTAGAAATATCCTAGATACTGGCATGAATTCTATCCCAGAAGACAGGCAAAAACGTGGTCTGATCTTAGAGTATCCTATAAAAGACAATTTGATTTTGGAAAATGTCCAAAAAGAGCCATTTTCTAGCAGGGGAAGACTCAATTTTAAAAACATCGACGAAAATGCTAGGAATTTGGTAGAAAAATTTGATGTTAGACCAAATGATATTAACGAAAAAGCAGTTTCTCTTTCAGGTGGTAACCAGCAAAAAGTAATTATTGCCCGTGAAATTTCAAACAATCCTGATGTCTTAATTGCAGCCCAACCAACAAGAGGACTTGATGTTGGAGCAATCGAGTTTATCCACCAATATCTGGTAGAGCTTAGAAATGCAAACAAGGCAGTTTTATTAATCAGCTTTGAGCTTGATGAGGTTATGGACTTATCAGATAGGATTCTTGTAATTTATGATGGAAAAATAGTTGGTGAAAAAAATCCTAAAGAAACTGACGAATTTGAACTAGGTAGATTAATGGCAGGTGGAAAATGACAGAAAATACACAACAAGTTAAGGCTAATAGGCAACTTGCACGCAGCAATTCCAAGTTAATATTTACCTTGATTTCGATATTATTAGGATTTTTAGTAGGTGCAATTGTACTTAGCATATCAGGATATGACCCAATTGAGGGTTACCAAGCCTTATTTCAAGGGATTTTTAAGACTCCAAGAAATCTGGGATGGGCAATTGTAAGCTCAACTCCAATTATTTTGACAGGTCTTGGCGTTTGCTTTGCTTTTCAAACAGGACTTTTCAATATGGGGGCTGAGGGACAATTTATAATTGGTACTGTTGTAGGATTTTTGGTTGGATATAGATTGCCGCTTCCTCCAATCCTTCATCCAATTGTTGCCATAATTTTGGCAATGATTGCCGGTGCTCTTTATGGAGCTATAGCAGGCTATATCAAAGCACGTTTTGGTATCCATGAGGTAATTTCAACTATCATGTTAAACTGGATTGCCTTTTATTTCCAAAACTTTATTGGCTATGCTTATCAGCAACCTAACTCTATGGGAACTTTTGATGTCCTTGATAGTGCAAAAATAACCATGTTTGATAGGGCAACTGTTAAAAATTTTGGACCATTTTTTAGCAAATTTTTTAAAGCACCAATTCACTTTGGTACTATCCTTGCTATTATTGCAGTGATTGTAGTTTGGTATATCTTAAATAAGACTGTTTTAGGCTATGAATTAAAGGCTGTTGGCTTAAATCGTGAGGCCAGTGAATATGGTGGGATTGATTCTGGCAAAAAAATTGTCCAATCAATGTCGATTTCTGGAGCAATTTGTGCCCTTGCTGGTGTTACACAAGTTTTAGGATTTACTTATGCTATTTCCATAATTTCTGCCATGGATAATTATGGATTTGACGGATTAGCTGTTTCACTTTTAGCAGGCAATAATCCAATAGGAGTTATATTTTCAGGCCTATTCTTTGGTTCACTAAAATATGCGGGAAGCAACATCCAAAGAGTTATGGGAGTGCCAACAGAATTGATCAATATCATAATTGGTACAATCATCCTATTTACAGCCGTACCATTGGTATTTAGAATTATTCGTGCAAAATTTAGGAACAGAAAAAATTCTAAAAATCAACTAGCAAATGCAGAAAAAATTGAAAAACCAGTTAAAAAAGTAAAAGAAAAAGAAGTTTTAGAAGACAAAACTATTGATAAAGAAGAAACAGAAATTCTTAAAAAAGATGAAGTAAAAGAAGAAATCAAATCTGACTCCAATCCAAGAGTTATAAACGAAACTGGAGAAGAAATCATTATAAGAACTGTAGATAAGGAGGAGGAGTAATATGAATTTAGTAATGCTCGCTTTAATAATCGGAAATACATTTTCAAACGCTGCTCCAGTACTTTTTGCAGGACTTGGAGGTATGATGAGCGAAAAATCTGGTGTTGTAAATATTGGACTTGAAGGAATGATGACAATTGGTGCCCTAGTTGGAGCAACTGTTGGATACAAAGTCGGAAATCCTTGGTTGGCATTTTTAGCTGGAGGACTGGCTGGTGCTGGATTTGGTTTAATTCACGCCTTTATTTCAGTTACCCTAGGTGGTGACCAAACTATTTCTGGTATAGCCATAAATACACTAGGACCTGGTTTGGCCCTATTTTTAGCAAGATTATTTTTTGATGGAGCAAGCCAAACTCCTTCTATCCCACTTGAAAACAAAATCCCAAGGCTATTTAGAGGGTCAGATAATCAAATACTTTTAAATATTTTTGGCCAATACGCCACAGTTTATATCGCCCTAATAATGGTAGTAGTTTTATACCTTTTCCTTTATAAAACTAAATGGGGGCTTAGGGTGATAGCAGTTGGAGAACATCCAAAAGCTGCTGAAACCTTAAATATTTCTGTAACAATGACTAGATACTTATCAGTAATATTTTCTGGCTTTATGGCAGGGCTTGGTGGAGCAAGCATGGCCCTAGCGGTTGTAAGTTCATTTTCACCATCTCTTATTGCAGGGCAAGGATATATTGCTTTGGTTACAGTAATTTTTGGTAATTGGAAACCACAAGGTGTACTCCTAGGATCATTATTCTTTGGTCTTGCCCAATCAATTGCAACCTACCTAGGTGGGTCGGGATTAAATGTGCCAATAGAATTTATTTCAATGATTCCTTATGTGGCAACATTACTAATCCTAATTATCTTCCAAAGAAGGTCAAAGGCACCAAAAGCATCTGGTAAGCCATATTTAACTATAGATAATATGTAATTTTTTAGAATATAAGCCCTTTTTAGGGTTTATATTTTTGTTAATAAGTTGTATATTATAATATATAGCTTTAAAAGGAGCAAGCATGAATTGTACTAATTGCGGTGCAAGGGTAGATGATAGTGCGAGATTTTGTCCAGTTTGTGGCCACAAACTAAAAAGTGACAATCCGCCAACAACACAGGAATCCCCACAAGAAGAGGCTTTGCCAAGGGAAAAATCTACCTATGAATCGATAAAAAATAATGAAAACTTAATAGAAAATCAAAAAGCACAAGATCAGCCAAAGGAAAAAGAAAGTAGGATTAAAAGATTTGTAAGTTCTTTCTCCAGCAAGAAAACTCAAGATAAGCAATCTAAAAAAGAAGCAAATGAGCAAATTGCTGATGAAATTTTTGAAAATGACAATAATTATAGCCATTTAAATCAAAAAATTGAACCTGAAAAAGCAAATGAAAATGAGATTCCACCTTCATATTATGGTTACAATCCAGTTGAAGATAGGCAAAGGAAAGATTTAAGAAATCCTTCTACTAATCATAATAGCAAGAACCCAACTGATTATGTGCAAAATAAGGTCTTACATAGGCAAAGTGAAAATAAATTTGAAAGCAAAGGCCAAGACCAAGAGCAAAATCAAGATTATCAGCCAAATCAATTTGCAAATGAAACAAGCCTTTCAAGTCAGATGCGTGTTGCACAAAATCTGGGTAAGGCAGCTGGATATTATAAACAATCAGATGAGCCTAGCAAAGAAGAAGTCAGATATGACGACATACCAAATGAATTTGTAGAAGCAAGAATAGCTAGACAAATCAATGGTGGTGGGCCAAAAATTTCCTATAGTCAAAATGAATTTGAATCTTATAGACCAGATGATAGGACCCAGGCGGGAAATAGGCCTATTGCAGATGAAAAACAAGATGCAAGGACATTTGAACCTGCAAACACTTCAAATCCTGTAAATGATCAAACAAATACAGAACCAAATAAAGAAGAAAAAGAGCCTTTCAAATTCAAAGCAATTTATCTCTTACCACTTCTAATCATAGCCCTTGCCCTTGCAGGAGTATATTTACTCAAAAACCGCACGGCTCCAGAAGTAGAAATTGACCTAAGTCAATATATAGATGTGACATATAGCGGTGATGATGGGGCAGCAAGTCCAAGTGCTACTTTAAACTCATCCAAACTATTGGCAGATTATGGCAATGATATAGCTTATGTTAATAAAGATAGAAAAGATGACCAATATTCATCACCTGCTAATCAATTGGTAGCTGACTTAGAAAAAAGCACAAACTTCCAATTTAGCAAGGATACTAACCTATCAAATGGTGAAGAAATCACAGTTGTAGCCAATGTTTCTGATAGTGCAATTGCAGATGATTACAATGTAATGTTTACAAATACTATAAAATCAGTAATTGTAGACGGGCTTATAACCCAAGAATATGTAGATCCATTTGAATATATGGATGTGAATTTTGAAGGCGAAAGTCCAAATATGACACTAACTGCAAACTTTAGAGAAGATGCACCAGAATACTTAAAAAATATAGAAATTGCACCAAGCAAAACTAGTGAACTAGCTAGTGGTGAGGAAGTAAATATTTCCTTAAACTTTGATGAAGATGAGATATTTAATTCTTATGGCATCAGATTAGATCCAATCGATAAGACATTTACAGCACCTGGTGAAGCTGTCCAAACTGAGGAAGAAAATTCTGATCAGGAGGCTAACACCGAAGCAAGTGGTGACCTGGGAGATGGATTTATATCAACAATTGATAATCTAGATGAAGAATTGCTAGGAACCCTAAAATATAATGCCGGTCAATTAATAAGAGAAACATTTGGCGGCAGATCATTTACAGAGATAAATGAAATAAATTATCTAGGAGCTATCACAGGCTCAGATGCAAATGCAGATCTTAAGAATAGAGTAATGCTAATTTATGAAGTAAAGGCAAAGGAAGACTACGAAGGCCGTTACACAAATGACTTTACCTACTATACATTTGTTGAATATCAAAATGTAAAAGATAGCAAGGCTGATGATGGCAAATTCTACACAGAAGGGCCAATCACAACAGATAATGAAATCTTCCACAAATTCTTCGTAGAAGATGACTACACTTATTATGAGATTCCATATTATGGATTTGCATTCTTAGAAGAAGTCATCACAAGAGCTAATAATGCCCTATCCGGACTAGATATAGAAGACTCAATATCAGTTGATGTTTCAAAATATTTTGAAAAATCTGACGGAGTTGCAGGTGAATACCAAGGCAACGGCACAAGACTGTCATTAAAATCTGATGGAACACTAAGATATAAACTAGACCAAAGAGTTCATACAGGAACATGGAGCGAAAATGGTTCTGAAGTAAGCCTTACCATCCAAGGTGTCAATGTAGATACACCAATCAATGCAAAATTTGAAAACGGAGCACTAAACGTAGCAGAACAAGGCGAAATGACAGGACAAACATTTAATAAAATGGAAGCATTTTAAAAATAAACCCGATAAGAAAACTTATCGGGTTTTTGTTTACAAAATTTTAAAGAGAAATAGATACAATAAAAATTGAATTAATTAGAAAGGCTTCAAGCCAACAAGCCTCATCTTCTCAAAGCCAGTGCTAGCAAAATTTAACTATTATATTAAATTAACAATATAAAAATAAGTAAAAAAATAAGCAGTACAAACTGCTTTAAATCAATGGTCGGGGTGAAAGGATTCGAAGCATCGAGCCTCATCTTCTCAAAGCCAGTGCTAGCAAAATTTAACTATTATATTAAATTAACAATATAAAAATAAGTAAAAAAATAAGCAGTATAAACTGCTTTAAATTTATGGTCGGGGTGAAAGGATTCGAAGCATCGAGCCTCATCTTCTCAAAGCCAAGAGCTAGCAACAATAAATCATTATATTAAATAAAAATATAAAAATAAGTAAAAAAATAAGCAGTACAAACTGCTTTAAATCAATGGTCGGGGTGAAAGGATTCGAACCTTCGACCTCATGTTCCCAAAACACGCGCGCTACCAAGCTGCGCCACACCCCGTTAAGTGATTACTATGTAAGTATACACCCTATTTTATTTTATGTCAAGTTTTTGTAAAAGTTTTTTTAAAAAAAGTTTACAAAAGCAAATTTTGACCCCAACTTTTGGGAAGTCTGTTATAATAATACCATAAGCAAAATTAAAAGTAAACACAAATTAAGGAAAATTATGCTAGTTTTAGATGCAAAAGATTTTACCGACCAAAAGACCTTTTATAAGCTTTTAAATGAGCAAATTGATTTTTACTATTATGTAGAAAACCTAGATGCCCTTTATGATTTTTTGGTGACTACCGATTATCAAATAAGGATTATAAATTATAGGCATATGTTTATCAATCTTGGTGAGTATGGCCAAAGGCTTATGACAGTTTTTATAGATGCGGTAAAAGATTATGATGCAAATGTAAGTTTGGAGCATGGCAATGGTTTATAAAAATAAACAAAGTGAAATAAGAGATTTTGTAGCAATGGAGCTAATTTCTGGTAGAAGAAAATATGGAGATCCATTTTTTGAAAAAAAATTTTTTACAAGTAAGTTTAAAGTAAATCCTTCTTATGTAAAAGAAGTTTTTGACTTACTAGAAAAAGAAGGAATCATCCAAAATCAAGGCCAATCATACATATTTTCTGCAGATGAAAATAAAATATTTTGGCTAAAAGAAGAATTTTTACATTCTTATATCAATGATTTTGCTGAAAATTTAAGCAAAATCGGTGTTAGTTTGGATCAAGTTATTGAAATATTAAAACAAAGGGATATTGCAAATGGATAAGGCAATAGAAATTAAAAATTTTACAAAAAAATATGGCGAGGTCAATGCTCTGGATGATATTTCCTTAAATATAGATTTGGGAAAGATAAGTGGAGTTCTTGGACCAAATGGATCTGGTAAAACTACATTACTAAAGGCACTAGCGGGATTAATTCGCCAAGATATGGGTGAAATAATTCTTGATGGGCAAAAAATATCTAATATTGATAAAAACAAGATTGCATATTTGCCTGATGAAAAATTTTTATATGCCACTCAAAGTATAAAAGAATCTAGTCAAATGTATGCGGATTTTTATGATGGATTTGATAGAGATTTTTTTGATAAAATTTTAGAATATTTTTATTTAAATCCAAAAAGCAATATCAAGGGTCTTTCAAAAGGAGATTATAAAAAGTTGGGTCTTTGTTTAAATTTATCAAGAGATGCTGATATTTATATTTTTGACGAACCCCTTGATGGCATTGATCCGATTTCAGCTGCAAAAATTATTGATCTAATTATTGAAAAGGCAGAAGATGAAAAAACTTTTCTAATATCAACCCACCAAATAGCCCAAATGGAAAATTTATTTGACCAAGTGATTTTCCTAGCAGGGGGAAGGATTCATGATTTTGGATCAGCAAGAGAAATTAGAAATCAAAATCAAATGGATATTAGCGATTATTATGATGAAATATATTTAGGGTAAGTATGAATAAATTTATAAAATACGATTTAAAAGCAAATAGGGGATTTTTAGGAAAGCTTATAATCCTTCAAATAATTTTGACTGGCCTATCTTTTTTGGGCCATGGATTTTTGTCGGCAAATTATCTGACCGATTCAGTATTTTCCAATGGAATATTTGCCTTAGCAACGGTATTTTTCATTGGAATTAATATTTTTTATATGGTTTTAACCATAAATAAGGATTTTAATACAGAAAGGGCAATATTAAAATATTCTCTTCCAAAGGCTCAGAAAAAAATTATTTGGGCAAAGGTATTTGAGTTAGCAATTATTTATATTATTAATTTGATATTTTTATTTATATCTTTGTGGGCCCTAAGATTTAGAATTACATCAGATATAGTTTATTTCTATGCTTTGGGTTTAATATGGATATTGATTTTGACTAGCTTTGTTTTTTACTTTAAAAGTCTAAATAGATTTGGCCAAGGAAAGAGAAGTAGATTTTATGGCTACGGATTGATTTTACTTATAATAGTGCTTGGCTTTGTTGTTTGTAAGTATTTTTCATTTGCTATTGTAAATGGAGCTATCCAACACACTCGACCAATAAATTATGGATTTATATTTCCCTTTGCAGTTGGTAGCCTAAACATTTATAAAAATATTACACCTATTGTTTATTATTTTTTAGCACTTATCTTTGTGATTTTTGTTAATCAATTAAATATTAAGAATAATTTAGACCTATCCTAGGAGGGATGATGCAAGAAGTTAAAGAAATTATCAAAAATTCAAATAATATAGTATTTTTCGGTGGTGCTGGAGTATCTACTGCTTCTGGCCTGCCAGATTTTAGGTCAGCAACTGGCCTTTATAATAAGGAAAATAATTCAAATTACTCGCCAGAGTATATGTTAAGCCACGAGTTTTTTCAAAATCATCCGGATGAGTTTAGCACTTATATAAGAGAAAATCTCATGGTTGATGGAGTTTTGCCAAATGACTGTCATTTTGCACTTGCAAAACTAGAAAAAATGGGCAAACTTCAAGGGATAATTACTCAAAATATTGATGGCCTTCACCAAAAGGCTGGCAGTAAAAATGTAATTGAGCTGCACGGGACACTAAATGATTATTACTGCACAAATTGTGGCGAAAAATATGATTTTACCTACGCAAATAAATTTACATCTACTCCAAGATGCCAAAAATGTGATGGCATTGTGCGTCCTGATATTGTCCTATATGGTGAGGGCTTAAACCAAGATTACATTAGCCATGCTATAAATTTAATTTCCCATGCTGATGTTTTAATAATCGGTGGAACTTCTCTGGCAGTATATCCTGCAGCAGGTCTGATTGATTTTTATAATGGAAATAAATTAATTTTGATAAATAAAGATGACACTGGCAAGGAAAGTGCGGCTGATTTTGTTCTAAAGGGCGATATTAGCAAGATTATGAAAGAATTAGTAGAGGACATTGATGAAAGATAAATTTAATATAGATGAATATGGGATTTTTTTGATATGGTTGGGGATAATTTTTAGTCTGCTTGCATATTTTACCCATTCACAATTTTTGGATATTTTGGCCCTAGTAAATGTGATTTATGCAATATTTAGATTTTTTTCAGCTAATAAGGAAAAAAGAATTGCCGAAAATAATCAATTTAAACAAGTTTTTCTAAATCCTATCAAAAAATCTTTCAAGGGTTTTAAAAACGAAACTGTGGGGGATAAAAATTATAAATATGTTTCTTGTCCACAATGCGGCCAAAAACTCCGTATTCCTAAGAAAAAAGGTAAAATAAAGGTAAGATGCCCAAAATGTGGGACTAAATTTGATGCTAGAAGTTGATTCTAGCATCTTTTAAATTTTTCTGATTAGATGTATAATTTTTTTAAAGAGAGGGGTTAATAATGCAAAGAATTATTGGAACAAAATCATTGGGACTTCGCGCACCAATCATTGAAAAAGGCGACAATTTAGAAGAAATAGTTTTTGAAACTGTAAAAAAAGCTAGCGAGAATCACAATCTTACTATAAATGATAGGGATGTAGTTTGTGTTACCGAGTCACTTGTAGCACGTGCACAAGGAAATTATGCTAGCATAGAGCAAATTGCAAAAGATATTAATAATAAGTTTGAGGGAGATGAACTAGTAGTTTTATTCCCAATTCTATCTAGAAATAGATTTTCAATTTTATTAAAGGCTATTGCACTTTCTGGCAAAAAATTACATATTTGCCTATCATATCCACAAGATGAAGTAGGAAATTATTTGATGGATGAGATGGATTTATTTAATAGCAATATAAATCCTTACCAAGATGTTCTAGATATTGAAGAATTTAGACAAATAGCAGGAGATTACAAACACACATTTACAGGCATGGATTATCCTGCCCTTTACACAGAACTTGCACCAAATTCTGAAATACATTTTCTAAATAATCCAGTAGATAGTTTAAGATTTTCTGACCAAGTCTTAGTTTGTTCAATCCACACCAGAAATATTATCAAAAGACAATTAAAAGAAGCTGGTGGAAAAAATATCCTATCACTTGATCAAATCCTAACTGAATCTGTTGACGGATCCGGATTTAACAAAGACTATGGACTTTTAGGGTCAAATTTATCAACAGAAGATGAAGTGAAACTTTTCCCAAGAGATGGAGAAATCTTTGTAAGAAACCTTCAAAAAAAATTAACAGACCATTTTGAAAAACAAATCGAAGTAATGATTTATGGAGATGGAGCCTTCAAAGATCCAGTTGGCAAAATCTGGGAGCTAGCAGATCCAATAGTTTCTCCTGCATTTACAGAAGGTCTAACTGGAACTCCAAGCGAATTAAAAATAAAATACATTGCTGATAATGAGTTTTCTGACTTATCTATTGATGATAGAACTTCAGCTATGGTAGATAGGATTTCTAAAAAAGAAAAAGAATTAGTTGGCAAAAACGAAACCCTAGGTACAACTCCAAGGCAAATCACAGACCTGTTAGGATCTCTTGCAGACCTTACATCAGGCTCTGGAGATAAGGGAACACCAATTGTTTTAGTTCAAGGATATTTTGATAATTACTCAAATAATTAAATTCTATTTTTAAGGAGAAATAGCTGTGGCAGGATCAGGTCGCCAGGAGAAGAAAGATAATAAAGTTTTTGGAAATCATTTTGTAAATGATTACCTTGAAAAAAGAGCAGAGGCCAAACAAAACCATGACCCCATGGATGAATTGCAAAGATACTTGATGATGTCCTTTGCAGCCATTTTGATGGCTTTTGGAACCCACTTTTTTAAATATCCAAACTCATTTGTAATAGGTGGGGTAGAGGGGATGAGTATTATTGCATCAACCTTTGTGCCCTTTACCCGTCCTCAAATTACACTTTTTATAAATATAACACTGCTTGTAATAGCATATTTTATTTTAGGCAAGCATTTTACCCTAAGGACAGGCTATGTAGCGATTTTAAATTCGCTTACAGCCCTAGGGCTTTCTTATATTTTCCCAATAGCAGGGCCAATGACTGATAATAAGCTTTTGGAATTAATATTTACCCTATTAATTTCAGCCTTTGGATCTGCCATTTTGTTTAATCTGGCAGCAAGTTCTGGGGGGACGGACATAATTGCGATGATTATCAAAAAATATTCATCCCTTGAAGTTGGAAGGGCTCTTTTATGTGTAGATAGTGCCTTTACCATAGCTTCTCTTTGGATATTTAATGTGGAAATTGGTTTGCTATCTATTTTAGGGCTCTTACTTAAGGGAATATTTGTAGATGTAATTATCCATTCACTAAACACCGACAAACTTTTTATAATCATAACTACAAAACCAGAAGAAGTTGGCCAATTTATCAGGGAAGATCTTAGACGTTCAGCTACAGTTTTAAATGGTGTGGGACTTTTTAAGGGCATCCACAGATTTGTATTTTTATCTGTGCTTTCACCAAAAGAAGCACCGCTTTTTAAAAGATATATCAAGGGAGTAGATCCATCAGCATTTATTACAATCGTAAATACATCGAAAATTATTGGTAAAGGATTTTATCTAACAAATGATGCTGACCAATATTAAACAAACACTTAAAATTAGACGCCTACAGTATAAGGCGTCTTTTTGTTTGAAATGTGTAGAAAATAAGTGTAAAATAATAGTGAAGAACTATGGATGGAGAATGATATGAAGTCAAAAAACAAAGCTTTGATGTTTCTTTGTCTTTTAGTGACTTTATTTTCTATAAGGCCATCATTTGCTAATGCTGATGATCAAAATCAGCCAGCAAACCAGAAAACAGATATAAAAAGTGGGGATGAAATTACAATTACAGAAGAACCACTTGAAATGCCCCAAGTGCAGATAGAAGAAAAAAAAGTCCAAAAGGCAGATGGAATAAAACTAGAGACAAATAAAACAGAAAATAAATCAAGCCCTACTATCGACCCAAGAGCATCAGAAGTAAATGAGAGGGTCAACAAAAAATATAGGGAAGAACAAAAAGCAAAAGAAAATCAACAAACACAAACAAAGACTGAAAGCAGACCACAAACCAAAGTACAGACACAGTCAAATACACATACACCAAGAAAAATTGACCAAGAAACAAAGGATGAAGTAGAGGCACTAATCAAGGAGCTAGATCAAAATACCAGGGAAATCCAAGCTGGATTAGATAATTCAAATAGTCACAAAGGATCAAAACAGTCAGAGGATTACAAAAAGGCTGTAGAATTAGTTGGCGAGGTCATGCTTTCAGATAAAATTACCAAGGCAGAGAGCGAAAAAATTGCAAATTCAACTAAAAAAATTGTTGCAGACTACAATAAAAAAATAGAAAACGCAGCAACAAGTGAGGAAAAAGAAGCCTTGATGAAAGAAGCAAGCCAAAGGATAAATGATAATTTAAAAAGCGCATCCAAAGAAGCTTACGAATCAGCCAAAAAAAACGAAGTATCTATTTACGATCAAAAAAATGAAACCCTGGTTTTAGAAATAGAGCCAAGTGAAAGAGAAGAATCTAGGAAAGAGAAGAAAAATATTAAGGTTACAAAAACTACTTCCTTAGAGAAATCTCCAAAACTTGCAAGTGAAGATAAGGAAAGACCATTTTTTAAAGTTGCTATTGGAGTTTTTGTAGTTTTAATAATTTCTTTAGCAATATCAATAAGCCTTGTACTAAGAAATCGAAAAAATATTCGCAAATAAGTCCAAAGGGCTTATTTTTTTGCAATAATTTTGCAAAATAAAAAGAGGCTTAAATAAGCCTCTTGCGTTTTTAAATTATTCTTGTGGTTCGAACATATCTTTGCCTACTCCACAAATTGGGCAAACCCAATCTTCTGGTAGTTGGTCAAATTCTGTACCAGCTTCGATTCCGTTATCAACATCTCCTTCAGCTGGATCATAAATGTATCCACATGCTGTACATACGTATTTCATACCAATGTCTCCTTTCATTGTTATTACATTTATATTATACCACTTTTAGCTGATTTTAATACATTTTTATTAAAGATTCTGTTTTTTTCTTAATCTTTGGGTATAAAAATATTGAATGAAGGAGAGAAGTATGGAGATTATCAGAAATCTCATACATAGTGACCTAAGACTTATAAAAGAATTTAGAGATGATATTATAAGTTTTTTGAAAAAACAAAATTATGATGAGGATATTATTTTTAAAATTAGACTTGTTTTAGATGAGCTTATAACAAATTCTTACAAGCATGGCAATGGAAAAAATTATGAAAAACTGATTGATATTATCATGCTGCTGGATAGGGACTATTGTATGATAAAAGTAAAAGATGAGGGTGATGGGATAGACTACACCAAAGATCGCGACATGCTTGCAGATCATGGCAGGGGCATCCAATTAGTTTACAATCTTTGCGATAATATAATAGTAAAAGATAATACTATAGTGGCTTTTTTGCTTTTAGATGAGCAAAAAGTTAGTCAAAACATCTAGACAACTTTATTAGCTAGGTGTTTTTTTATTATCTTTATTGATAATTTATCCACAATCGATATAATATATTGATAGAATTTACTAGTTTGAAAGAAGGAATTATGAAAAGAGATGACGTTAGAAATGTAGCCATTATTGCCCACGTAGACCATGGTAAAACTACCCTAGTAGATGGACTTTTAAAAAGTTCTGGTACTTTTAGGGACAACCAAGAGGTTAACGAGAGAGTAATGGACTCAAACAGTATTGAAAAAGAAAGAGGAATTACAATCCTTTCTAAAAATACTGCTATTCATTATAAGGATACAAAAATAAATATTATAGATACACCAGGCCACGCGGACTTTGGTGGTGAAGTAGAACGTGTTTTAAATATGGCTGAGTCTGTAGTTTTGGTTGTAGATAGCCACGAAGGACCTATGCCACAAACAAAATTTGTATTAAGAAAGGCAATTGAACTTGGCTTGCCTGCTATCATTTGTATAAACAAAGTAGATAGGCCAGACCAAAGGATTGATGAAGTAGAAGATGAGGTCCTAGATTTATTTATCTCACTTGATGCAGATGAATCTTACCTAGAAAGTCCTTTTGTCTATGCATCAGCTAAAAATGGCTGGGCATCTTTAGAAAAAGGCACTGTAAAAAATGATATGATAGACTTACTTGATACAATTATCGAACACACTCCAGCCTTTGAAGCAGATGAAGATGCTCCATTTAAAGTTTTAGTATCAACTACTGACTACAACTCATTTTTAGGTTCTATTGCTATTGGTAAGGTAGAACAAGGTATCATTAAGAAAAACGCCAATGCAGTAATTACAAATTATAATGAAGAAGACCGCCACGAAAGATCAAAAATTGTAACAATTTACGAATTTGACGGCCTAGATAGGGTAGAAGTAGAAGAAGCAAAATTCGGATCAATTGTTGCCCTATCAGGTATGGAAGATATTTCCATTGGAGATACTATCGGTACAGAAGAAGATAGCCAGCCAATAGAATTTACAAAAATATCTGAACCAACCCTTTCTATGACATTTTCAGTAAATGACTCACCATTTGCTGGCCGTGATGGTAAATTTGTAACCAGCCGCCATTTAAGAGAAAGATTATTTAAAGAAAAAGAAACAGATGTTTCACTCAAGGTAGAAAATACTGATTCCACAGAAAGCTTTAAGGTATCAGGACGTGGAGAACTTCACCTATCAGTTTTAATTGAAAACTTAAGACGTGAAGGATATGAATTCCAAGTTTCTAAGCCAGAAGTAATGTTTAAAGAAATCGATGGAAAAAGAAATGAACCGATTGAAATTGCAACAATTGACGTTGACCAAGAATACACTGGATCAGTTATAGAAAAACTTGGACGTAGAAAAGGTGAACTTATCGATATGACACCAACTTCTTCAGGCTATACAAGAATGATTTTTAGAATCCCAGCACGTGGATTAATTGGTTATAGAACTGAGTTTTTAACAGATACAAAGGGGACAGGTATTCTAAACTCAGAATTTGAAGAATACGCTCCATATAAGGGTGATATAGAAACTCGTCAAGACGGATCACTTATTGCAAGTGAACAAGGAATTGCAAGAGCCTATGGGCTAAATTCTGCCCAATCACGTGGACTTTTATTTATCGAAGCAGGAGATGAAGTTTACGAAGGGGAAGTGGTTGGTATGAATGCAAAAGGCCTTGATATAGATGTAAATGTCTGCAAAACCAAAAAGCTAACCAACACTCGTGCATCAGGATCAGATGATGCCATTATCTTAACTCCACCAAAGAAAATGAGTGTTGAAGAGATGATGGAATTTGTAGAAGATGATGAGCTAATCGAAGTTACCCCAAACAATCTAAGAATTAGAAAAAGAATCCTAGATAGCAACCTTAGATACAAATCAAAAAAGAATAAATAAGAGGTAAATATGGATAGAAGGTTTGAAAGAACACTCAGCCAAATTCTAAGTGTTGTGGTTTTGCTAGTGTTTTTAATAACTATTGTATCAGCAAATTTAAATATATGGCTAGTTTCCTATATTTGGGCGGCAGGTTTTGTTTTAGCCTGGGTCCTTATGCTTATTTTTGGGATTTATATTTTATTTCAAAAAGAATCATATGGCTGGTCAATATTAGTAGCCATAGTAACAGGCCTTGGATTTGCGATTTTAAGTGTGCCAGCAATCTTAGTCCTAGCAAGATTTATCCCAGGACTTCCAGTAGGACTATCATTTAATAATCAATTTTTAAATGCCAACAGTCAATTGGTTTTATACACCATATTAATAATTGTATATTTTGCTCATGTTATCAATGCTTTAAAGCTAAAAAATAAAAATGAGGAGTACTTAGAATACTCCGAACCTGTTGTAGATAATAATAAAGAAAATTTAGAAATTAACAAAAATTTGCATAATGACAGTGAAATTGAGTATAATATAACAAAAGACATTGATGAAAAAATAGTCTTTGAATCAGATATTAATGATGATTCTACATATAACACTGAAGAAGTAATTCTTGTGGAAGATTTAACAGATGAAGATATAGAATTTATGAAAGATGAGGAGAACAATGGCTAAAGACAATGGTGTATCATTATCGGTTATCAAAAGACTACCAAAATATTATAGGTACCTAGAAAGCATAAACGATCGTGGCATAGTAAGGGTTTCATCAAAAGAATTATCAGAAATTACAGGACTAACAGCAAGTCAAATCAGACAAGACTTAAATCATTATGGATGTTTTGGCCAACAAGGCTATGGATACAATGTGCGTGAGCTAATGGATGAGCTTTCAAAAATAATTGGTGTCGATAAAAAGTACAAAATGGTCCTAGTTGGTTTTGGAAATATCGGCCATGCACTTTATAAATACAAATCCTTCCAAGATTTAGGCTATCATATCGATGCAGTATTTGATCTAGAAGCAAGAGAAGCCAATGAAAATGATCCGGAAATTGTCAGTATAGAGAAACTTCCTGATTACCTAAAAAATAATAAAGTTGATATTGGTATAATTTCTACACCAAAAGATGCTAGCCAAGAAGTTTGTGATATACTTTGCGATGGAAATGTAGATGGGATTTGGAACTTTTCTCCAGTAGATATAAAGACAAAAAATGATGTTGTCCTTGAAAATGTGCACCTTGATGAATCCTTATTTACATTAACCTACTTCATCAATTCTCCAGAGGACTTTAATTTTTAAAAATGAATATACTTACAGCAAGCAATTTGAGTAAATCATATCCGACCAAGGACATATTTACAAATGTAAGTTTTAAGATTGAAAAGGGTGATAAAGTTGGGCTCATTGGTATAAATGGGGCCGGCAAATCTACCCTTTTTAAAATTCTAATGGGAGAAAATGAAAAAGACTCCGGTGAAGTTTACATATCAAATAATGTCAAGGTTGGATATCTAGAGCAAATACTTTCTATAGACTATCATATAAGTATTTATGATTATTGCATGAAAGTTTTTGATGATATTATCGATATAGAAGCAAATTTAAGAAAAATTGAACAAAAATTAGCAAATCCTGACTTAAAACCAGACCAAATGGATAATCTTTTGGCAGAACATAGTAAATTATTTGAAAAGTTTGAAGAAAAAAATGGTTATGCTATCAAATCTGAGCTAGAAGGCACCCTAAAAGCCATGGGCTTTGGCGAAGAAGATTTTGATAAGGATATTATAAATTTATCAGGTGGGCAAAAAGCAAGAGTAGAGCTAGCTTATTTACTTTTAGAAAAACCGGATTTAATACTCTTAGATGAGCCAACTAACCACCTAGATATTGGAGCTATCAGGTTTTTAGAAAACTTTATCAAAAATTATTCTGGATCAGTAATAGTAATTTCCCACGACAGGTATTTTTTGGATAGTACTGTAAACAGAATATTTTTGCTAGAAAATGGCGGACTTACAACTTATAATGGGGATTACACTACATTTGTAAAAAAACGTAAAAAAGACCTAGAAGTTCGTATGCACCAATATAAAAATCAGCAAAAAGAAATCGACCGACAGGAAGAAATCATCGACCGCCTTAAAAACCAAGGTGGGTCAAAAAGAAAAAGAGGTATTTCCCAATCCAGATCACGCCAAAAACTTTTGGATAAGATGGAAAGAATAGAAATGCCAGAAACTATCCAAAATTCCATGAAGCTAAAATTTACTCCTCGCATCCAAAGTGGGGAAGATGTTCTGAAGGTTGAGAGCTTAGAAAAATCTTTTGCAGATAAGAAAATTTTTGAAAATATTTCCTTTAACCTATACCGCAACGAGAGAACTGCAATAATAGGTGAAAATGGGGTTGGAAAAACAACTCTTTTTAGGATAATAATGGGCCAAGAAATGCCATCAGCCGGCAAAGTTAAAGTTGGCCAAAGCGTAAATATAGGTTATTTTGACCAAGAGCAAAAATCTTTAAAGCTATCAAATACAATTTTCGAAGAAATAAGTCAAACATATCCAATGATGACAAATTTTGAAATTAGGTCCTATCTTGCCAAATTTATGTTTTATGGAGATGATGTTGATAGGGAAATTGCAGAACTTTCCGGAGGTGAGCGTGCTAGGATTTCTCTATTAAAGCTTATGATTTCAGATACAAATTTCATTTTGATGGATGAGCCAACTAATCATTTGGACATTGATTCTAAAGAGATTTTAGAAGATGCTATCCTTGATTACGAAGGAACTATGCTAATTATTAGCCACGACAGGTATTTCCTAAATAAGATAGCAGGCAAAATTTTAGATATGAAATCTGATGGCATGGACGAATATTTGGGTAACTATACTTATTATGAAAATAAACTTAGGGAACAAAGTCAAAGTATAGAACAGGGTCAATCTATAAGCAAGACCCAACTAGTCAAAGAAAAGAAAAAACAAAATCTAAAGAAAAATGAAATTAAGAAAATAAAAAATGATATTAGGGATGCTGAAAATGAGATGGAAGCAATTGAAAATGAAATTGCAAGCCTAACTGACCTAAGCCTGGCCCCAGATTTTTATGCTGACCAAGAAAAAGTAGTAGAAACTTTTGCAAAGATTAAGGAATTAGAAGAAAGAAAAAAAGTCCTTGATGAAAAATGGTTGGACCTTAGCATGAGCCTTGAAGACTAATATCATTTGAGAGGAAAAAAATGAAAATAGATGAAAAAAATGAATTAGACCAACAATCAAAAAATAATTTAAAAGTAGGCCTTATCTTACTTTTAACATTTTTTGCAATCTGGTATATAGAGCCTATTGGCAAATTTTTAGTAGCTACCTATTCAGTTTTTAGGCCGATATTACTAGGCTTTGCTATAGCCTTTGTGATAAATTTGCCTATGAATTTTTTCCAAGAAAAAGTTTTTGGTAAGGTAATCGATCCTTTAAAACACAAAAAATTGGTAGTTGCACTTTCGCTTATAGTCAGCTGGCTAATCTTTTTTGCTGGAGTAAGTATACTTTTAGTCGTTGTTATTCCAGAATTTATCAATGCCCTTCAAACAGGTATTACTAACCTGCCAGTATTTATGGATTCACTTTTAGAATATACAGAAAAATTCCCAGCTATCCATAAGCAGGCAGTCCAATTTAAAGACTATTTCCAAGACCTAGATGTGGTTAAAATTTCAGATGCAGTTACAGCCTATATTAGTGGAGACAGTTCGAATTTATTAAATAGGGCTCAAAATATCCTATCATCAGTAGGATCAGGATTAATAGCTGTGGCCATGGGATTTGTATTTTCTATTTATGTAAGTGTAAATAAGAAAAACCTAAGACAAAATGCCAATAAAATTTTATATGCAAACTTTAGCGAAGAAAGAGCAGATAGAATAAATTATTTATTTAAACTAACCTATGATTCATTTTCCAAATTTTTGGACTCAAAGGTCTTATCTTGCATATCACTAGGTATATTTAATTATATTGGTATGAAAATATTAAGAATGCCATATGCAGGTATGATTTCTGTTTTGGTTGGCGCTATGGATATAGTTCCATACTTTGGGCCAATTATAGCAGGTGCCTTTGGTATGATTTTGATATTCATCCAATCACCAATCCAATCGCTGATTTATATAATATTTTTAGTAATTTTACAGCAAGTTCAAGAAAATATTCTATACCCACTAGTAATTGGGAAAAATTCTGGTTTGCCAGCAATTTGGATTTTCCTTTCGGTATTTTTAGGTGGTAGATTATTTGGTATCTTAGGCATGATATTATTTATGCCACTAGCAACGGTAGTATATACATTAGTTGAAGATAAGACCCATATTAAATTAAAAGAAAAAAGTATGGATAGGATAACTGTAGCAGAAAAATCCAACCAGACAGTTGAAGAACTTAGACAAAAAGAATTAGATAGAAAAGTTGAATAAAAAAGACCCCATAAGGGGTCTTTTTAAATTGACTTATCTTCAAAAATCACAAGCAGGTATCCACTTTTAACTTTTATTTTAAAATCCTTACCACAAGTTTCATTTGATACTCCAAGGGCATTGTCATTTGTCAGATCAAAATTATTTAATTCGTAATATAAACCCTTAATATCAACTCCCTTTACAATATCAGAAAGGGCAAAGATTGAAACATAAAAATCTTCACTATCCTTAATTTTATAATCGAGCTTATCATCTACAATATAAAAACTTTTATATTTTGATTTCAAAACAACATTTATACCTTTTTTCTTAAACTCTAAGGCATTTGTAATGTTTGCAAAGGTGTGAGACTCGCGTCCACCTAGGCCACCATAAATAATTATCTCATCATAGCCCCAATCTTCAGCCACCATTAGGGCAGCTTTTGTGTCTGTATAATCTTTTATTGGATTTAATTTTATAACCAAATCTCCCTCAGGTTGATTTGCCGAATCAAAATCACCTATTATCATAGTTGGTGTAATACCTGACTCTTTTGCATAGATATGTCCTTTATCAGCTGCAATTACCATATCCTCTTCATTTACTTTATCAAAAAAACCATCAAATTCGCCGCCCGCGATTATATAACATTTTTTCATATCTACTCCCTTAACTTTATGTACCTACAATTATAACAAATCCTAGATAGAAGAAAAAATTTTTCTAGGGTAAAGTTAAAATGAAAGATTAAAAAGAATTTAGGATAAAAATGAAATTAAAAAATAGCAAAGTAGGAGAATTTGTTCCGGTAAGAGGCAAAAATGGTCTCTATTATGGAGGCTATCAAAATGCCTTGGGAGAATTAGGTGTTTCAAAATTTTATAGGGATAGGTCTTGTGTAGTAACTGCATTTACTAATGCTTACCTATATATGTATCATCCTGATGAAAAATTTACTTTAGAAGAGTACAACAAGAACCATTATGATTTTTACAAAAAAATTCGTCCCCATATCAACGGTGTACCAACAGCAGAAGCCCTTAACCGTAGGGTAAATCGTATAAGGCGAAATCGTGACTTAAATCTCTATGCTTATATTATGCAAGAATATATTATAAGACGACACAGTACAGAAGAAAAAATTGCCTTTATAAATGAAGGCCTTAGGAAAAATTGCCCAGTCATTTTTATAAACTGGATGAGTAAAAATGTTAAAGTCCTAGCCCACCACGGGGTAACAATCACAGAGTGCAACGATATGGGCGACTACCATGAACTAGTTATTTCTAGTTGGGGGAGAGTTTATAAGGTAAATTTTGAAATTTTTGATAGGCAATTAAAATCATATAGCGGACTAATTTATTTTGAAAGGAATGATTATGAAATATATCAAAGTTGAAGTTTTTGTACCAGCAGATGATAAGTGGCAAGTAATAGAAGGACTAAATGAAAAAGAAATTTTAAAGGATGATGGCTATGATTCTGTATTTGCAGAAAGTGTAGTAACAGGACATTTTATTCCCCTAGAAGGATCAAATCCTGATATAGGAGAAGTTGGTAAGCCTTGTGAAGTAAATGAAGTGAAATTAGAATTTAGAATAAAAGCAGAAGAAAAGGATGAAGTCTTTGAAATAATAAAATCAAATCACCCATACGAAGTGCCAGTTATAAACTTTATAGAACTCTTATAGGAAAAATTATGCAAGAAAGACTTAAAAGATCAAATGGTGTCCTAATGCCAATTTTTTCTCTTCCTTCACCCTATGGGATAGGAACCTTTGGCAAGGCTGCCTATGAATTCGTAGATTTTTTATCAGAAGCTTCTATAAAATATTGGCAAATTTTGCCCCTAGGTCAAACTTCTTATGGAGATAGTCCCTACCAGGCCTTTTCATCTTTTGCAGGCAACCCATACTTTGTAGACCTTGATATATTGATTGAAGATGGACTTTTAGAAAAAGATGACCTAGAAAATATAAATTTTGGAGATAATGAAAGATACGTTGACTACGCCATCCAGTATAATATACGCTACCGTACACTAAAAAAAGCCTTTGAAAACTCAAAGGGAAAATTGGATGAAAAAATATCTGAATTTAGAAAAAAAGAAAGTTTTTGGCTAGAAGATTACACCCTTTTTATGGCAATCAAGCACGATAAACTTGATGTAAACTGGGTGGAATGGGATGAGGACTTAAGAGATAGAAATCCAGATGCCCTTAAAGAATTTAAAGAAAAACATAAGGAAGATATAGATTTTTATATCTTTATCCAATACCAATTTTTCAGCCAATGGCAAAAATTAAAAGCTTACACCAATAGACACAATATAGAAATTATCGGTGATTTACCAATATATGTTGCCTATGATTCTTGTGATGCTTGGGTTAATGCAGATATTTTAAAAATCGATCCAGAAACTAAAGAACCAATTATAGTTGGGGGTGCACCACCTGATTCCTATTCTGAAGTTGGACAACTTTGGGGCAATCCTGTTTATGATTGGGAGAAAATGAAAGAGGATTCCTATAGCTTTTGGCAAAATAGGCTAGAAATGGCATTAAGAACTTATGACCTGCTTCGCCTTGATCATTTCAGAGGATTTGAAAAATATTACGCAATTCCAGCCACAGATGAAAATGCAAAATTTGGCAAATGGGAACCAGCTGGGGGCTATGATTTTTTTGATTACTTGCTAAAAAAATTTCCTGATAAGCAATTTATAGCAGAGGATTTGGGGTATATCACTAAGGAAGTCGATGCATTAAAAAATCATTACGGCTTTCCAGGCATGAATGTTATCCAATTTGCCTTTGATGGTACTTTCGATAGCAATTACTTGCCACATAAATATGAAAAAAATTCAGTTGTTTATTCATCAACCCATGATTCATCAACTCTTAAAGGTTGGTTAGAATCACTTGATGATGAAGAATTATCCCTTGTAGAAAAATATTTTGGACTGAAAAATTTAGAAAAAGAGGATTATGTTTGGGAAATCATTAGATCTTTAATGGCATCAGTTTCTGATCTTGCTATTTTTCAAATCCAAGATTTTTTTGAAATGGGAGATCAAGCGAAAATAAATACTCCATCCACTTTGGGTGATAACTGGAAGTGGAGAGCGAAAAAAGAAGATTTTACAGATTCCTTGCCAATAAAAATCAAGGAAATGTCAAGATTATATGGGAGATATAATGGATAATTTAGCAAAGAATAAGTTTACAGAAGATTATGTAGAAAACCTGCAGAGGATAACTCTTAAAAATTTTGATGAAACAAGCGAAAAAGATAAGTATGATGCCCTTTGCGATACAATTATGGAGCGTATCAACCAAGAATGGAGGGCCAGCAAGAATAAATCCAGATACGAAAGAACTGCCTATTATTTTTCAGCAGAATTTTTAATCGGTAGGTCTTTGGGAAATAACCTTATAAATCTTGGAATTTATGATGAAGTAAAAGAATTACTAGATGAACTAGGAATTGATTTTGAAGCAATCGAAGACTATGAGGATGATGCAGCCCTTGGTAATGGTGGACTAGGGCGTCTAGCTGCTTGTTTTATGGATTCTGCAGCCACCCAAGATATAAATATGTACGGCTATGGTGTTCGCTACCGTGAAGGCATTTTTAAGCAATCTTTTGAAAATGGATTTCAAAAAGAAGAAGGAGATAGCTGGATAAAAGATGGGGATGGTTGGTCAATTAGAGTGGATTCTGACTCTAGAATTGTAAACTTTAGAGATCAAGCTGTAAAGGCAGTCCCATTCGATATGCCAGTAGTCGGCCTTGAAAATGGAAAAGTAAATACCTTAAGATTGTGGCAGGCTGAACCCTTTGAAGAATTTGAATTTGATAAATTTAACAATTTTGAATACGATGCTGCAGTAGCTAAGAAAAATAGGGCCGAGGATATCACAAGAGTCCTATATCCAAATGATTTGCAAAGGGCAGGTAAGGTTTTAAGGCTAAAACAACAATATTTCTTTGTTTCTGCCTCTATCCAGGACTTGATTGCAAAATATAAGAGATATTTTTCTGATGACTTGCGCTTTAAAAACTTCCATAACTACCATGTCATACAGCTAAATGACACCCACCCAAACATTGCAATCCCAGAATTAATTAGGGTTTTGGTGGATGAAAATGGACTAGAATTTGAAGAAGCTTTTGCAATCACTCAAAAAGTTTTTGCCTTTACAAATCACACGGTTTTACAAGAAGCCCTTGAAAAATGGCCAATTGATATTGTTGAAGAAGTAAGTCCAAGGTGTCTAGAAATAATTTATCAAATTAATGATCTTTTGGTAAATAATTTTAAGGAAAAGGGACTTTCTGAAACTGAAATCGACCCATATAGAATTGTAATTTATGACCAAGTTCATATGGCAAATCTTGCAATTTATGTTGGTTTTTCAGTAAATGGTGTAGCAGCCCTTCATACAGAAATCCTAAAAGATGATACTTTTAAACATTGGTATGAAATTTTTCCAGAGAAATTTAATAACAAAACCAACGGTATAACACCAAGAAGATGGTTAGTTTACTCAAACAGAGCCCTTTCAAAATTCATTACAGAAAAACTTGGTACAGAGGATTGGAAATATAATCTAGATGAGCTTAAAGGACTGGAAAAATTTGCTGATGATGAAGATGTTTTAAATGAGCTTTGGGATATAAAACAGGAAAATAAAAAACGCCTTGCTACTTATATCCTAGAAAATGAGGGGATAAAAATTGACCCAGAATCAATCTTTGATATCCAGGTTAAAAGAATTCACGAATACAAACGTCAGCATTTAAATATCCTCCACATTATTTATTTATATCATGAACTTAAGAAAAATCCAGACATGGACTTTTATCCAACTACATTTATTTTTGGAGGAAAGGCAGCACCAGGATATTTCAGAGCAAAGGCCATTATCAAACTTGCAAATGAAGTGGCAAGGGTAGTTAATAATGACCCTGATGTAAATGAAAAATTAAAAGTAGTATTTGTAGAAAACTTCAGAGTATCATATGGGGAAAAAATCTATCCTGCAGCTGATGTTTCTGAGCAAATTTCAACAGCAGGTAAGGAAGCTTCTGGTACTGGGAATATGAAATTTATGCTAAATGGCGGACTAACCCTAGGCACCTATGATGGGGCAAATATAGAAATTTTTGACCATGCGGGAGAAGAAAATAATTATCGTTTTGGAGCTACAGTTGAACAGCTAAACGAAATTGACCAATCTTATAATCCAAGAGGCATTTATCAAACTAATATGGATATTAAAGATGCGGTTGAGGCTTTGGTAAATGGAGAGTTAGATGACAATAATTCTTATATGTTCCTTGATATTTATAACGAATTAATAAATCCACAAGATGGATCTCGTGGAGATAGGTATTTTATTTTAAAGGACTTTGAAGATTACAAAAAAGCCCACGAAAAAATAAATAAGGATTATAGGGATAAATTAGCTTGGTCTAGAAAATGTCTGATGAATATTGCAAATGCAGGATTTTTCTCATCAGATAGGACAATTATTAATTATGCAGATGAAATTTGGAAGATAGATTCACAAAATTATTAAATTATTTAGAAGGATAGAAAAAATGAATAAAGAAACTATACTTGGATTGCTCATTCCATTTTTAGGTACAAGCCTTGGCTCTGCCATGGTTTTTGTCATGAAAGATGAGCTAAATCCAAAAGTACAAAAAGGTTTATCAGGCTTTGCTGCTGGTGTCATGGTGGCAGCAAGTATCTGGTCACTACTAATTCCTGCCATGGATATGGTGGAAGGAAATATGGGGAGGATGAGCTGGATTCCAGCTGTAATTGGTTTTATAATAGGGATTTTGTTTTTATTATTCCTTGATAGTGCTATACCCCACCAACATATTGACTCTGAAGCGCCAGAAGGTCGAAATGTTGAAAACTTAAGAAAACTACCATGATGGTTTTAGCTGTAGTCATCCACAATATTCCAGAAGGAATGGCAGTTGGAGTTTCCTATGCTGGTGCACTTTTTGGCACAGGAAATGTGAGTTTAGCAGGAGCCCTTGTGCTTTCTATAGGAATTGCCATACAAAACTTCCCAGAAGGAGCAATTATTTCTATGCCACTTCGTCAAGCTGGAGTGGATAAAAATAAGGCTTTTTGGATGGGAGTAGGATCTGGTGTGGTTGAGCCAATTGCAGCATTTATAACAATTTTATTATCACAAATTATGATTCCAATCTTGCCTTATCTATTGGCCTTTGCTGCTGGGGCTATGTTTTATGTAGTAGTTGAAGAACTTATACCAGAAGCAACAGGCGAGGGAGAGGCCCACACCAATATTGGGACTCTTGGATTTGCAGCAGGTTTTGTAATAATGATGATCCTTGATGTTATGCTTGGATAAAAAAACACCTAGACTTAGGTGTTTTTATTTTGCAAAAAACTACCGACAAGACCTAAAAAATAGTACTATATAAGTAGAAAAGGATTAGGGGGACAGATGAATTATTTTACTGATTTTTTCAACTCTTTAGCACTTATAAGAGTTACAGACATAATAGATATAGCAATAATTAGCTTTGTTGTCTATAAATTATTTTCTTTATTACGCAACACCCGTGCTGAGCAAGTTTTATATGGACTTATAATTGTTTTAATTTTTGCATCAGTTGCTGATATTTTAAATCTAAATACAGTTAGCTGGGTAATGAATCAATTTTTAACCGTTGCCCTTGTATTTATAATCGTAGTTTTCCAACCAGAACTAAGGTCAGCCTTAGAGCGAATTGGCCGTGGTAGGTCTATTTTTACTGGCGAGCGTGCCGTAAAAAATGAAAGAAGCATCGATGAGCTAACCCGTGCTATGACTTCACTTTCTCGCCAAAAAATAGGAGCCTTAGTTGTTTTAGAAAGAGAAGTTGGCCTAAATGACATAGTAGAAAGTGGAACAACCTTGGATGCTGATGTTTCAAGCGAACTTCTTATAAATATTTTTATCCCAAATACCCCCTTACACGATGGTGCAGTTATTATAAATAATGAAAAAATCATTGCAGCGGCTTGCTATTTGCCACTTTCAAATTCAAATTTGATTTCAAAAGAGCTAGGAACACGCCATAGGGCAGCAGTTGGTATATCTGAAAGATCAGATGCAATTGTAATTGTTGTAAGTGAGGAGACAGGAAATATTTCAATTGTAGAATCTGGCAGAATCGACAGATATTTTGATGAAGATTCCTTTAAACAAAGACTAAAAAAAGACCTGGTCTTCGTAAGAGAAGAAACTGTCGATGATGAAAAGAAAGAAGATGACGATGAATAATAAAAATGATTTGAAATTAAAAATTCTTTCAATAATAGTAGCCATATTTATGTGGACCTTTGTCATAAACACAACAAATCCAACAGTAAATAAAAGCTATCGCAATATACCAGTTGTAATTAGAAACCAAGATGATTTGGAAAAAAAAGGATACACCATAATTGGTAAAAACGAATCCTACGCAACAAACGTAAAACTTAAGGGAAGTCGTGAAAAATTGCTATCTTTAAGGTCAGAAAATATTTATGCAAGTGTTGATATTTCTGATTTAAAAGAAGGAGTTCAATCACTAGATATAGAAGTTGATATACCATCTGGTGTCAGCGTTGATGAAATAGAACCAGGTGAAATAAATTTAAATATTCAAAAGGTTATAGAAAAAACCATGCCGGTCAATCTTATCTTTTCTGATGAAATAAAAGATGGTAGAATTGTTGAAGTAAATGAGTTGTCTCCAAAAGAAGTAACAGTAAAAGGACCTGCAAGTATCATAAATAAGATAGATAGGGCAGAGCTAAGAATAGATGATATAAACTTATTAGATGGCAAAATCCACAATTTGCCTGTAAAGGTCTTGGATAAAAATGGCAAGGTCCTATCTGATATAAATATTTCCCACCAAGATGTAAATGTTTCATTTTTAGTATATGAAACTAAAAGAGTAAATTTAAAGCTTGTAACAAGCGGTCGCATTGATAGGGACTATGAAGAAACAGCAAGAGAGCTTTCTCCAGATTCAATAGTTATCAAAGGACAAGAATCCGTAATCAGAGATATTGAAGAAATCCCAACAAAACCAGTAAATATTAACTATCTAAGGTCAAATTCAACAGGAGATGTCAAATTAGACCTTCCAGATGCTGTTAAAGTTTACAATGGAGATGACCTTGTAAGCTATAGGATTGATGTACAAAAAAAAGCAAAAACAACAAGTGATGATGAAAAAGAAGACTGATAAAATCCTTGATCAACTCGAAAATGCTGGATATAAGGCCTATAAAGTTGGTGGTTGTGTCAGAGATGAGCTTTTAAATCGAGAAAATTTCGATATAGATATAACCACATCAGCCTTGCCAGAAGAAATCAAAGAAGTTTTTAAGGATTATAAGACAATTGATATTGGTGCGAAATTTGGGACTATAAAAGTCCTAGATGGACCAGATGAATATGAAATTACAACCATGAGGCGTGAGTCGGGATATGCTGACAAACGCCATCCAGAAAAAATTGCTTTTACAAAAGATATAAAAGAAGACTTAAAAAGACGAGATTTTACCATAAATGCAATGGCAAAAAGAAATGGTGAAATCATTGATATTTTTGATGGCAAAAAAGATTTGGAGAGTAAAATCATAAGGGCCGTAGGAAATCCTAATGAACGCATAAGGGAAGATGTCCTAAGATCACTAAGGGCGGTAAGATTTGCAAGTACCCTAAAATTTGAAATAGCTGATGATTTAAAAAAATCAATTAAAGAAAATGCAAGATCCATTGATGAAATATCAAAAGAGCGCATCCAAGTAGAATTAAATAAGATTTTACTTGCAGATGATCCCAAGAGGGGAATAATGCTTTTGGATGAAGTAGGACTCTTAGAATATATTTTCCCTGAAGTCTTTGCAACAAGGGGCTTTGACCAACATTCAAGTTTTCATGCAGAAAACTTATATGACCATACTTTGAGCGTTTTGGAAAAAACACCAGCAATTCTTGAAGTAAGAATGGCAGCTCTTTACCATGATGTTGGCAAAATCGATACCTTTTTCTTAGATGAAAATGGAGAAGGGAGATTTTTTGGCCACCAATCTCTTTCTGAGGAGCTTTTGATAAATCGACTTAAAATCTTAAAATATTCTAAGAAGTTTATAGAAAATACAACTATTTTGGTAAAACGCCATATGGATAATACCAACACCTACACCAAAAAATCAGTTAGAAAACTTTTAAGGAATATAGGTGAGGAAAATTTATTAAATCTCTTTAAGCTCCAAAGGGCAGATGTGATGTCTACCAAACATGCTGATGACTCAAATATTGATTTGGGCCTAGCTTTATTAAAAGAGATAAAAAATGATGATATACCAACAAGTAAAAGCCAAATAAAAATAAATGGCAATGACCTAAAAAAACTAGGTTTTAAAGAGGGCAAAGAATTGGGAAAAGCCCTCAATAATATAGAAAATTTAATCTATGATGAGAAATTAAAAAATAATAAAGAAGACATTATAAACTACATTAAATCTAGTCTTTTAAATGTTGATTGATAGACATAGATGTAGTATATTAAACAAATGAGTAGCTATATAAGCAGGAGGAAGAAATGACAGAATTAAAATCTCATGATAATAACATTGCAAAATTTGAATTTGACGTAAAATATGATGACTTTGCAAAGGCTGTAGATACAGTTTACAAAAGAAACAAAAAAAGATACAGAATTGATGGATTTAGGGCAGGACATGTTCCAAGAAAAGTATTAGAAAAAATGTACGGCCCAGAAATCTTCTATGATGAAGCTATCCAAATTGTGTTCCCAGAACCATACGAAGCTGCAGTAGAAGAATTAGGTCTTGAACCAATCGACCAACCATCAGTTGACCTTGATGATATAGAAAAAAATAAAGATATTACTTTCAAAGTTGAAGTAGAAACAAAACCACACCCAACTTTAGGAGATTACAGCGAATTAATCATTGAAGATATTTCATCAGAAGTAACTGATGAAGATATAGATGCAGAACTATCTCGTCAACAAGAAGAAAATGCTAGACTAATTCCAGTTGAAGATGGCGAAGCAAAAATGGGTGATACAGTAAATATCGACTTTGATGGTTTCCTAGATGGAGAAAGATTTGAAGGCGGAAAAGCTGAAGATTATGACCTAGAATTAGGTTCAAAAACATTTATCGAAGGTTTTGAAGAACAAGTTGTAGGACACAAAGCAGGCGATAAATTTGATGTAAATGTAACTTTCCCTAAAGATTACCAAGCAAAAGAATTCCAAGGTAAAGAAGCTAAATTTGAAGTAGAAATCAATTCAATTACTACAAAAGAATTACCAGAACTAGATGATGAATTTGCAATGGATATTTCTGAATTCGAAACTCTTGATGAATTAAAAGCTGACTTAAGAGAAAAACTAAAAGAAGATAAAGAAAACTTTGCAACAAACATGAAACAAAACCAAGCAATCGATGCTCTTGTAAAAGCAAGTGAAGTTTCAACACCAGAATCACTAGTAAAACAAGAAATCGATGTTGAAATGCAAAACCTTGACCAAAGACTACAACAAATGGGTATCGGTCTTGCTCAATATATCGAAATGACTCAAATGGACATCAACCAAGTTAGAGAACAATACAGAGCTCAAGCAGAAGATAGAGTTAAAGCAAATCTTGTAATTGATGAAGTAGCTCTAAAAGAAGGTTTCGATGTTACTGATGATGAAATTGAAGAAGAAATCAACGAATCAGCAAAAATGTATGGTGTAGATGATATCGACAAATTCAAAGAAATCTTTAGAAAAAATGTATCAGAAGATACAATCAAAGAAAATATCAAACGTCGTAAGGCTGTAGAACTTTTAGTTAAAAACGCAAAAGCCCTACCACACGAAGAATATCACAAAGCAGTTGGCGATGATCATGACCACAACCACGACCATAACCACAGCGAAGATTCTAAAGAAAGCGAAGAAAACTAAGATATCATCCTTAATTTAAAGTAAGGAGATTATATGCAAACTAGAAATTACTTAGTACCAACAGTTGTAGAATCAACAAACAAAGGCGAAAGAGCCTATGACATATATTCTAGACTTCTAAAAGATAGGATAATTTTCCTATCAGGGGAAGTAAATGATCAAATGAGTGATATTATCATTGCTCAATTACTATTTCTAGAAAGTGAAGATCCAGATAAGGACATCCAATTTTATATCAACTCTCCAGGTGGGGTTGTAACAAGTGGTCTTGCAATTTTTGATACAATGAATTACATCAAACCAGATGTATCAACAATTTGTATCGGTCAAGCAGCATCTATGGGTGCAGTTTTACTTTCATCAGGTGCAAAAGGTAAGAGGTTTTCTCTACCAAATTCAAATATCATGATCCACCAACCAAGCGGTGGTGCCCAAGGACAAGCATCTGACATTGTAATCCAAGCTGAACAAATCTTAAAAATAAAAGATAGACTAAACCATATCTTAGCTGAAAATACAGGCCAAGACTTAGAAAAAATTGAAAAAGATACTGATCGTGACTTTGCCATGACAGCCCAAGAAGCTTTAGAATATGGCCTAATCGATCAAGTTATTGAAAGTAAGTAGGAAATAGATGGCAAACTTCGAAGGTGAAGATGTAAAATGCTCGTTTTGTGGCAAAGATAGTTCTCAGGTAGAACGAATCATTGCAGGGCCAGATGCCTACATTTGCAATGAATGTGTAAGTCTTTGCGACGAGATAATAAATGCAGAAGTAAAATTTGATGAAAACTACTTTGATGAAAATGGTAAAGTAGACTTATCCACTCCAGCAGAAATTAATGATTTTTTAAATGAATATGTAATAGGCCAAGACGCAGCCAAAAAGACCTTGGCAGTAGCAGTTTATAACCACTACAAGAGGATAAATGCAAATGATAGCGACCTTGATGAAGTAGAGCTATCAAAATCAAATATCCTTATGCTAGGGCCAACAGGTTCAGGAAAAACACTCCTAGCCCAAACCCTTGCTCGTAAATTAAATGTTCCATTTGCAATTGCAGATGCAACAAGTCTTACCGAAGCAGGTTATGTGGGTGAGGATGTAGAAAACATCATTTTAAAATTAATCCAAGCTGCAGATTACAATATAGAAGCTGCAGAGCATGGAATTATTTATGTGGATGAGATAGATAAAATCACTCGTAAAAGTGAAAATCCTTCTATAACTCGTGATGTATCTGGTGAGGGTGTCCAACAAGCCCTATTAAAATTAATTGAGGGAACTGAGGCAAATGTTCCACCACAAGGTGGTAGGAAACACCCAAGCCAAGAATATATCCAAGTTGATACTAGCAATATTTTATTCATATTAGGTGGAGCTTTTGACGGCATTGAAGATATTATCAATCGACGCCAAGCTCAAAAAACTATAGGTTTTGGTGCAGAACTAGTTGCAGCTAACCATAAAGCAAATCTTAAGGATGTAAATACCGAAGATTTACTAAAATTCGGTCTTATTCCAGAATTTATAGGTAGGGTGCCAATAATTGTAACCCTAGATAGCCTAGATGAAGATGCCCTAATCCGTATCCTAAAAGAGCCAAAAAATTCACTAATCAAACAATACCAAAAATTATTTGAATTAGATAATGTAAAACTTACATTTGAAGAAAAGGCCCTGCATGAAATTGCCCAAAAAGCAATTGAACAAAAAACGGGTGCACGTGGACTTAGGACTATATTAGAAGATTTACTTTTAGATGTGATGTATGAAATCCCATCAAAAACTGATATAAAAGAAGTAGTTGTTACAAAAGATTCTATCAAGGATCACTCAAAACTTAAATATAAGAAAAGATAAGTAGAGGGAGTGGCTAGCCATTCCCTTTTTTAAACGGGAGTTAAAAATGGCAGATGTTTATAAAGTAAGCACAAATGAATATCCACTAGTTCCACTTAGGGGGCTATGGGCATTCCCAAATACTATTTTAAATTTTGATTGTGCTAGACCTATATCAAAAAATGCTATTGAAGATGCAAATATAAGAAACAAAGAAGTATTTTTAGTCAATCAAAAAAATGTTTTTGATGAAAATCCAACAGCTGATGCCATTTACGATTATGGTATGGTTGTTAGCATTAAAGAATCATTTAGTTTGCCAAATGGTGACATCAGAGTCTATGTCCAAGCAAAGGCAGTTGCAAAAATAAATGAAATCAAACTTGGAGAAGGATTCTATAAGGCTAATGTTGAAGAATACGAATACACCGAGGCAAACGAAGAGGAATCGAATAAAAAAGAAGCCTTAAGAAAGCTTTTGATAGAAGATTTTAAATCCTATATCGAACTTGATGGCAATAATATTGACGAATCTGTATTTTCTGTAGGGGAAGTCTATAACCTTCACAGACTTGCCGACATAATTATATATCATTTGGACTTAAAGGCAGATGAATATTATGGATTACTAAAAGAACTTGATGCAGAAAAACGCTTAACCCTTCTTCATAGCATATTATCAAAAGAAATAGAACTTAAAAATTTAAGTTTAGAAATTGACCAAGAAGTCCAAGATAATATCAACCAATCTCAAAAAGAATATTATCTTAGAGAAAAAATCGAGGTCATCCGTCGCGAACTTAGCGAAGCAAATGGCGAGTTTGAAAGTGAAGCCATGGAACTTGCAGCTAAAATTAACAAATTAAAAATAGATAAGGAAAGCAAAAATGCTCTATTAAAGGATGCAGAAAGACTAGACTCTATCCCAGAAATGAGTCCGGACTATGGGGTTTTAAGTGCATATTTAGATTTTGCAGTAAATCTGCCTTGGAGCAAAAAAAGTAAGGATGTTCTTGATATTAAAAGGGCAGAGACTGTTCTTGATGAGGACCACTATGGTCTAGATGAAGTAAAAGAACGTATCCTAGAGTCTATTGCTGTAAGGATAAAAAATAAAAATAACCAAGGAACGGTTATTTGCCTTGTAGGCCCTCCAGGAGTTGGTAAGACCTCTATTGCAAAATCAATTGCAAGAGCCCTAGACCGAGAATTTGTATCAATGCGTCTGGGCGGGGTGACTGATGAAAGTGAAATTCGTGGACATAGAAGAACTTATGTTGGAGCAATGGCTGGCAGACTTTTATCAAATATAAACCGCGTTGGTGTTAAAAATCCAGTTTTCCTTTTAGATGAAATCGACAAACTAGGATCAGATTTTAGGGGAGATCCATCATCAGCCCTACTTGAAGTCCTAGACCCAGAACAAAATGATAAATTTATCGATAGATACCTAGATATAGCATTTGATTTATCAGATGTATTTTTCATAACAACTGCAAATGACCCAAATGAAATCCCAGATGCCCTTTATGATAGGTTAGAGATGATTGAAATTTCTGGTTACACTCAAAGTGAGAAGCTAAACATTGCCAAAAAATATCTAGTTTATAAAGAGATGGAAAAAAATGGCTTAAATAAAGATGAACTTTCTATTTCTGATGCTGTGCTTGAAGTGATCATCAAAAATTATACAAGGGAAGCTGGAGTACGCGAGCTTGAAAGACTTATTGCAAAGATTTGTAGACGCGCAGTAAAAGAAATCCTAGAAGGCAAAGACCAAATTCGTGTTACTATGGCAAATTATAGCAAATATCTTGGCAAAGAAAGATTTTTCGAAGACCATATTTCAAGAGAAAGTAAGGTTGGAGTTGTAAATGGACTTGCGTGGACTTCAGTTGGCGGTACTATGCTAACAATAGAAGCAAATGTTATGGAAGGCAAGGGCAATGTCGAATTTACCGGTTCCCTTGGAGATGTCATGAAAGAATCTGGCCAGGCGGCTATGACCTACATCAGATCAAATGCAAAAGAACTTGGCATTCGTGGCAAATTTTACGATAATAAAGACATTCACGTCCACATACCAGAAGGAGCAACTCCAAAAGACGGTCCATCAGCAGGTATTACAATGACAACTGCCATGGTTTCATCTCTAACTGGAAAAAAAGTTAGAAATGACATTGCCATGACTGGTGAAGTGACCATAACAGGTGATGTGCTTCCAATAGGTGGACTAAAAGAAAAAGCACTTGCTGCCTATTCTTACGGCATCAGTGATGTAATCATTCCAAAAGAAAATAATAGAGATACCGAAGATATTCCAAAAGAAATTAGGGATAAGATTAACTTTATAGAAGTTTCCAACGTTTCTGAAGTTATAGATAGGGCCTTGATATGAAATTTAAAGAAATTGAATTAGAACAAGTTGCTGGATTTAAATCCCAATGGCCAGATGAGTCAATTGAAGAAATTGCCTTTGTAGGTCGCTCAAATGTGGGTAAGTCCTCATTTATTAATGCTTTTTTAGGCAGGAAAAACTTAGCAAGAACTTCCTCCAAACCAGGCAAAACTCGTACTATAAATTTTTATAATATTGATAAAAAATTTAGATTGGTAGATTTGCCGGGCTATGGTTATGCAAAAGTTTCAAAAGCAGAAAAAGCAAAATGGGATAAGCTAATCAACGAATACCTCCATCAAAGGGAGAATTTAAAAGAAGTTTTTCTTTTGGTAGATATTCGCCACGAGCCAACACAATTAGACTTACAAATGTATGAATGGATACTGGAATCAGGTTTTACAGGATTTGTAATTGCAACAAAGTATGATAAAATTTCTAAAAATAAGCTTTCAAAACATATCAAGGCTATAAAAAACAAATTAAATATAGATGATGAGGGGCTAATCTTTGCTTATTCATCAGAAAACAAACACAACTTATCAGTTATCCATGAACAAGTTGATGTTATTGTAAATAATTAATAAAAAACCGACATCAATTGATGCCGGTTTTATTGTACTTAAAATTATTTTTTACAAGTAAATTCAGCTATAGTTTCTAAATTTCCATTAGTTAGCTTGACAGATTCTTTATTCATTTTTTCTCCCTTAAGAGTAAATTTAATTTCATCTAATTCTTTTATTTGATCAAGGGTCAGATCTGACATTTTATGGGTGTACATAAAAGTTACTTCACCGTTTACGGATGTTCTACTATTTAACTTGATAGTGTTACCGTCTTTGTCAACTCCTGAAAGCTCATATAGATATTCTGGATCTAAGTTTTTAATAAATGCAGTCATAGTAATTGGATTTAGTTTTATTAGTGAAACTATTGCACCATTATCTAACTCTTGGTCTTTGGCAAAGATTATATTATCAGCATTTACTGTATTTGTATTAGCTTTTATTGTTACAATCTCACTTGCAAACATATCTGAAAAGTAAAGGTCTACCTCAGCATTCTCAAGTGTTGGAAACTCTTTGTCAAAACGAATCATAGTTTTATTTGATAAAGTCTTACCATCGTTAAGATAACCTGCACCACCTGATCGACCATCAGACTTATAAGTTTCACCATTTATGACAATTTTGTAAATGTCAGCTCCCTCTTCTGAAAGCATACTTTCTATGGAACCATCACCCTCTCTGAGTGTATTTATAAAGACCTTGTTATCTTCAAAAGCAATATTTTCTATTACAAAAGTATCATTGCCCACAGTTACTGGTTTATGTAACTCTGTTACATACTTATAAGAATCAGGGCTTGCACCAAAGGCATCCATCATTGAAACTTTAATATCAGTTGTAAATTTTAAAACTTCTGCTCTTACTTGAGGTGTCATAAGGCCCGCTATAAGTAGAGCTGCTGCAGCACTTGCTACAAATTTACTTTTATTAGTTTTTTTTGCATAAGATTTTGCGTTTCTAAACATTTTTTCTTTTTCAATATCATTTAATTCTACAGAATCTACTTCAAAATCCATGTCGTTTATTTTATCGTATATATTAGTCATATTTACCTCCTAATTGTAATTTTAGTTTCTTTTTAGACCTTGATACCTTGTTGTAAAGTCTGTCTTTAGGAATTTCTGTAATCTTTGCTAGGTCATCATAGGAATAGCCTTCTATAAATAACTTCTTAAAGATCTCCCTATCTTCTGTGCCTAATAGTTTTAAAATTTCTTCACTTTCATCAACTGAAAAGTCTTCTTCAGTGTAAATATTATTTTCAACTTGGCTAAGCTCAATACTCTTATGGCGATTTTCTTTTCTGATAGCATCAATGGCCTTATATTTTGCAACACCGGCACACCAGTTTTTAAAAGAAGATCTGTTCTCATCAAAAGAATCTATATTATCCCAGATAGCAAGTAGGGTATCATTTAATATTTCTATAACAAGTTCGTCTCTTTTTCCAATAGTTTTTACAATACTTGCCTTAAGGATACCACCATACTTATTTATAAATTCGTTTAGATAAGGTTCTTTTCGCTTCTTTATCCCGGATATTATTTTCTTATCATCCATATATCCTCCTTTGTCTATATATTCGTAAGGGGAAGGTAAAATCTATCATTTAGAAAATTATATAGTATTATTTTAAATAATCATATACAAAAACTTAAGTTGAACATTTTTTGTAGTTATTAATCAAAATATTCTGTGAATATTTTGATTTGCAAAATATTGTTTATCTTTTATAACTATATGCTTTATCACATTGCACAAAGTAAAATTATTTGATAAAATATTTTCATAAGTAAAATTTGAGGAGGAGTTATGAAAAAAAATAGAATTTTACCTTACATATTATCAATGTCACTAATTCTTTCTGCTTGTGGAGCAAACAACACAGCACAAGATAGTGAACAAACATCTACTGAAACAACAGTAAGCGAGCAATCGACTGAAGATACAAAAAAAGTAGATGAAGGCAAAGAAGAAGAAAAAGACGCAGAAAAAGAAACAGCTGAAGTTGATCCAGATGCTTCTGAAGGAAAAGCTAAGGGTTACAAGGGTGATGTAATCGCTCATGTTAGCTTTGATGGAGATAAAATCTCAAATATTCATGTAGACCATGAAGAAACAGAAGGTCTTGGAGCAACTGCAATCGATAAAATGGTGCCAGAAATTATTGAAAACCAATCAGTAAATATCGATTCTGTATCAGGAGCAACAAGTTCGTCAACAGCACTTATAGAAGCAGTTTCAGCTGCAATTACTGCAAGTGGACACAATATTGAAGACTACCAAGAAGATTTCACCGGCAAAGATAAAGAAAGAACAGATGCTACAAAAGATGTAGATGTTGTAGTAGTTGGTGGTGGTGGAGCTGGATTTGCAGCTGCAGTTACAGCAAAAGAAAATGGGGCAAATGTAGTTTTACTTGAAAAATTACCACAAGTTGGTGGAAATACTCTAATTTCAGGTGGAGAATACGCAGCTCCAGCAAATGAACTTCAAGAAAAAGAAAATATTGAAGATAGCAAAGAATTATTTGCAGAAGATGTTAAAAAATCAGGTGGAAATGAAGAATTAATCGATGTCCTAGCTGAACATGCAACAGAAGATGCTTATTGGTTACGTGATGATATAGGTGTAGAATGGCTAGATAGCTTAATGTTCTTTGGTGGCCACTCAGTAAAAAGATCACTTATTCCAGCAGCTCACTCAGGTAATGAATTAATTAAAAATTACCTAAAAAAATGTGAAGAACTTGGCATAGAAGTAATTACAGAGGCAGATGTAAAAGAAATTCTTACAGAAGATGGCAAAGTAACAGGTGTAAAAGCTCAAACACCAGATGAAAACCTAACAGTAAATGCAAAATCTGTAGTACTTGCAACAGGTGGATTCGGTGCAAATGATGAAATGACTTACGAAAATGACCACGAAATCGATGAGTACGTTCAGTCAACAAACTCACCAGGAGCAACAGGTGATGGTATCGTAATGGCAGAAGCACTTGGTGCTGATACAGTTGATATGGACAAAATCCAACTTTACCCAGTATGTGACCCAGAAACAGGTAGACTACTTTATGTAGGTGATACAAGATTAGTTGGTGGGGCACTTCTAGTAAACAAAGAAGGAAACAGATTTGTAGAAGAACTTGCAACCAGAAGAGAAATCTCACTTGCAATAAAAGAACAAACAGACCACGTTGGTTATCTAATCTGGGATGAAAAATCAAACGAAACTACAGGAACAATGGCATCAAACCCACAAGAAGCTGAAGAACAATTTGAAAAAGGTAACCTTGTAAAAGCTGATACAATCGAAGAATTAGCAGACCACTTTGATTTAGACAAAGACCAGCTATTAAAAACTGTAGAAACATTTAATGAAAACTCTAAGAAAGAAGAAGACCCAGACTTTAACCTTAGAATGTTAGGCTGGACAATAGAAGAAGGTCCATTCTACATGCTAAAAGCAGCTCCAGCAGTACACCACACAATGGGTGGACTAAAAATAAACACAGAAGCAGAAGTCTTAACAAAAGATAATAAATGGATAGAAGGTCTATATGCAGCAGGAGAAGTTACAGGCGGTATCCACGGAGAAAACAGACTAGGATCAGCAGCTATTGCAGATATTACAGTATTTGGTAGAATAGCAGGTAAAAACGCTTCTGAATATGCAAAATAAACATATTAGACTAATACCAGTTAGGCATAAAGCCTAGCTGGTATTTTTTTGTCCAAATATCTTGTAATTTATTAGAAAGCAATTTATAATTAAGTTATCGACAACCTGCCGATTAAAGGAGGTATTATGACCAGTAAAAAAGAAGAAATATTAGAAGTTGCTAGAAAAATAATTAACCAGAAGGGATTAGCGGAGACTTCAACCAACGATATAGCCAAGGCCTTGGGGATATCTAGGGGGACACTTTACTATCACTTTAAGTCCAAGGAAGAGATTATAGATGCCCTAGTTTTCCGGTTGTCAGAAAAAATGTATGCTAGGGCAAGACTTGTAAGTCAAAATAAAGACCTAGATCCCCTAAGTAAATTTATAAAGGCAACCAAGGCCCTAAGTGTCAACCTTAATGAAGATGGAGATATAATAGGCCATCTCAACGATCCTAAAAATATTATTCTAAACCAAAAAGTTACAGAGGATATGATTAAAGAAATCCCAGAAATCCTCATGCCAGTTGTAATAGAAGGCAATGATCAAGGTATTTTTTCTGCTAAGTATCCAAGAGAAGCTATAGAACTACTAGTGGCCTATGTCCTCCTAGTTATAGATGCTAGGGATTTAGAGCTTGATAAAGAAGCGAAACTTATCAAAATTCAAAGCCTCCTTTATCATATGGAACTTATCTTGGGCCTAAAATCAGGGGCCTTAACAGCCTACCTAACTAAGGAGTAAGTATGGATATATTTAAAAATAATAAAAAATTTGCTATATTTTTCCTAGCATCGACCCTATCTATCCTAACAAGTGGGATGACTGCCTTTAGTGTGGGAGTTTTTATATTTAAGACTTCTCACTCAGCCTTTATAAAATCTATGATAAGCCTGGTAAGTTTCATACCAACTATCCTTATAGAACCCTTTGCTGGTCTTTTGGCAGATAGGTTTGATAGGAGAAAACTTATGATCATTGGAGATAGCCTATCTATCATAGGTCTTATGATAATTCTTTATGCCATCAAAACCCAGGATGGTAATTATCTTTTGATAGGCCTAGGAAGTTTTGTATCAAGTCTTTTTGCCTCCCTAATAGCTCCAGCATCTAAGGCAACTATATCTGATATCCTCTCCAAAGAAGATTACATATCAGCAGAAGGTCTGCTTCAGATATCAAATGCAGGTAAATTTATTTTATCACCTATCTTAGCAGTTTTTGTTGTAGGTAAGTGGGGGATAGATAAGGTCATATATATAGACACCCTTAGTGTTTTTACAACTATATATGCCCTTGCCTATATATCCAAGGGTCTAAAGCTAACTAAGGCTAAGATAAAAACTTCCTATATTGATGATTTCAAATATGGTTTATCTTCTCTTAGAGATGAAAAAGCAATCTTTATGCTCCTAGCCTTTACCATGGTCCTTACCTTTATGGTTGGACTGATAGAGGAGTTAGCAACTCCCCTTATCCTATCATTTTCTACTGATAAGAATCTATCCATAACCCTGGCTGTTGGAGCCTTGGGCATGGTATTTTCATCAGCCTATCTTGGCTTTAAGGGACTAGGGCGTGATAAGGTAAAGACCCTTTTAATAAGTAGCTTAATTGCAGGCCTTGCCATGGTGGGCTTTGGCCTAAGGGAGAACCTAATCCTTATTAGCATATCTGCCTTTTTATTATTCCTTACCCTGCCAATTTTCAATACCATTTGCAATTACTATATTAGGGTTCTTATAGCCAATGATCTGCAAGGAAGGATTTTTGGACTAATGAGCAGTCTATCTCAAATAGGTTACCTTATAGCCTATGCTAGCAGTGGCTTCATGGCTGAGTATGTATTTGACCCCCTAGTTAAGGAAAGCTTGGGCAAAAATGGAGTGCTTGCTTACATAGTAGGTCCTGGCCAAGGCAGGGGTATAGGTCTTAGCATAATATTTTTTGGATTAGTACTTATAATCTTAAGCCTTATAATAGCACAATCGCCAGCACTTAAAGAAATAAAGGAGACTTAGATGTTAATTAAGATAATAATCAATGACCTAAAAGATAATGGGGTCTTAAATGTAATCCTTACTATATTTATGAGCATGGCTTCATTTTTGCTAGCCATGGTCCTAATAGGATCTGTTTACCTCTACCAGTCAGTTGGTGAATTTACTAAAATAACTAGGGTTCCAGATTTTTTACAGATGCATACTGGCCATATCGACTTAAGACAAATTGATGAATTTAGTAGATCTAATGACCTGGTTTCTTCCTACCAAGTTTTAGATTTTTTGAATATAGAAACTAGTGATATTGTGCTAAATGGAGATCCCCTTAGCTTAAAAACCCAGGATAATGGATTTACTTACCAGAGTGATAAATTTGACTACCTAGTAGATACTAATAACCAGATAGCTTATCCAAAGCGTGGAGAGGTATATGTGCCCCTAGCCTACCTAAGAGATGGGATCATAAAAAAGGGCGATAGCCTTAATGTAGGCAAGGTTAACTTTCTTGTTAAAGGGCCAATCAGGGATGGACAAATGTCATCTATGCTGGCCTCATCCAAAAGATTTCTAATAAATAAGTCAGACTATGAAAAAATCAAAGACCTGGGCAGGGAAGAGTACCTCATAGAGTTTCTACTAAAAGATTATGATAAAATCAATGACTTTCAGACAGCCTATGTAGATAGCTTGCTACCAGCCAATGGTCCTGCTATTAGCTTATCCATTATTAAATTGATAAACTCCTTGGAAATGGGTATTGGCCTTGGGATTATGGTCCTTATGGCAATCCTAATCCTATCGGTGAGTATCCTATGTGTAAAAGTTGCTATGAATTCCAGGATTGAAGATGAATTTAGATTAATAGGCATCCTTAAAGCCATTGGTCTAGCTAAGAAAAAGATTAAAAAAATATATCTTGGCAAATATGCTATCCTAGCCCTTGGAGGAGGTATTTTGGGTTTTATATTGGCTATATTTGCCTCCCAAATTTTTATAGATAAAATAAGCCTCTTATTTGGTATAAAAAACTTTACTAGCTATCCCTATATCCTTGCGGGGATTTTGGACTTTGGACTTATAGGATTTATCATAGCCTACCTATATAGCTATCTTGATAAAATAAATGAGCTTTCAATAGTAGAGGCTATATCTATCGATTGGACAAGGGATTCTGCCAAGAAGACTTATAAGAAACTTAGAGACTCTAAGAGTAATAAGGCAGGTTGGACTCTAGCCATTAACAATATCAAAGAGCATGCTAGAACCTATGGCCAGCTTTTAGTCATAGCAAGCCTATTGGTATTTACTAATATCCTGCCCTTAAATATCTACAACTCAATAAAGTCTGATGACTTTATTAGCTATATGGGCCTAGCCAATGCAGATATACTAGTAGATGTTAAGGATAAAGCAGAAGCTTATAGTTTATATGAAAGCCTAAGCAATAATTCTAGCGTAGATGGTCTATCAATCTATGAGCAGGGAAGGTTAGATATAATAAGTGAAGATGGGTCGGTAAATAAATTGTTGACAAGTACTGGAGATCATAGCAAGTATAGGCCAAGGTATTTTAAGGGGAGACCACCCCAAAAAGAAGATGAAATTGCCCTATCATACCTATATAGCCAAAGTTTAGCTAAGGGGCTTAAAAATGAGCTAACCGTAGCTATGAAGGACGGCAGAAAGACTCTAAGGGTCAGTGGCATCTATTCTGATATAACAAATGGGGGCAAGACTAGTAAGGTTAATTTTTCTTTAGATCAAATAGAAGGCCTAGCAAGTACCCTAATAATAGATGTGGCTGATAAGAATTTAAGTTCTAACCTAGCCAAAGAAATTAGAACAAAGAGCTTAGCATCCAAGGTTTATCTAGTAGAAGATTATAAAAATGAAGTTTTGGGAGATATGATAAATAATACCGGGCTAATAGCAAGGCTAGCCAGTGTCCTATCGCTGGGTCTAATATTACTAATCTTCTACCTCTTTGCAACAATGATAATAAAAAAGGATAGCAAAGAGCTTAGCGCCCTTAAGGCCCTAGGATTTACTAAGGCAAAAATTAAGAAAATATACTATAGCAATATGGCTATATTAGGAATAATAAGCCTTGTAATAGGCTCTGGCTTAGCCTATATTTTAGGTGGAAAGCTTGTAGAGGTAATGCTAAATAATATGGGTATAGCCCAATTTTCTTTAAATATAAGGGCCCTAGATACACTTATTATCCTACCTATACTAACTATAACACTTATACTAGGGGCAACATATATATCAAATAAAGAAATAGATCAAGTAAAAATATCAGATTTTCAAAAGGATTAAATATGACAACAATTATAAGAGCAAGAAACTTAATAAAGTCCTATAAGACTAGGCAGAGTGCTGTAATTCCAGTCAATGATATATCTATCGATATAGCTAGGGGAGAGTTTATATCTATTATGGGTCCATCAGGATCAGGTAAATCAACCCTCCTTTATGCCCTAGCTGGTATCCACAAGCTTGATAGTGGTAGGGTAGAGTTCTTAGGTAAAGACCTAGGCAGTATGGATGAAGAAGACCTAACAGAATTTCGTAGAAGGCACATGGGGCTGATATTCCAATACCCGACCTTTCTACCAACCCTGGATATCTTAGATAATATCCTATTACCATCTTATGAAAGCTTTCCCCGTAAAGACCTCCTAATAAGGGCAAGAGGACTGATGAAAAGGTTGGGGATAGGAGACCTTGAAGAAAGAATGATAGGTGAACTATCTGGAGGGCAACTACAAAGAGCGGCTATAGCAAGGGCTATCCTAGCTAAACCTGAGATCATATTTGCAGATGAACCTACAGGTGCTCTAAATTCTAAGACAAGTAGGGAGGTCCTAGACTTATTTGCTGATCTTAACAAAGAGGGGATGACTATCCTACTAGTAAGTCATGATATTCATGTTGCAGCTCAAAGCAAAAAAGTATTTTTTTTAAAAGATGGAAAGATATTATCAAGCCTTAAGCTAGTAGATTTAAAAGAGTCGGAAAAATATGAGGCTGTCAATAAAAAAATGCTAGAACTTGGCATATAAGTTTGGTGGAAGAAATTGGAGCTAGAAAATTGAAGTTAGAAATATGTGTAGATTCAATCGAATCATATAATAATGCCAAAAGGGCTGGGGCAGATAGGGTAGAACTTTGCTCAGCCCTCTTTGCTGATGGCCTAAGTCCTGATATAGGGCTCGTGGCTTATGCCTGTATGGATGAAAAAATAGAAAAATTTGTAATGCTAAGGCCAAGAGATGGGTCCTTTAGCTATGATGAGGATGAAATAAAGCAGATAGAAAAGGCCATTATAGCCTATAAAAAATATCCTATAAATGGCTTTGTATTTGGGGCTCTTAAGATGGATGGAAGTCTTGATTTAGATTTAATCAAAAAAATAGTAAAAATAGCTTACCCCCTTCCAGTATCCCTCCATAGGGCCTTTGATTATTCAAAAGATGGAGAAAAAGTTATAGACCAACTTATAGATATTGGCATCATTAGAATACTAACTAGTGGCAAAAAAGCCAAGGCCTACGATAGCTTAGATTTACTTAGTGATATAAACCATAAGTATGGCAAAGACATAGAAATTATGGTAGGAAGTGGGGTCAACTCTAAAAATATAGGAGATATTTTTGAGAAAACCAAAATTACTAACTTTCATATGTCAGCTAGAATTAAGGTTAAATCAGGATCTTGCTATAAGTCTGATATGGAGCTAGCAAGTGCTGGTAAATTTATAGCAAGCTATGAAGAAATAAAAAAGAGTAAAGAAATTTTAAATAGGCTAGAAGTATAAGTTATGGGCAATAATTGGTATATAGGCTATGGCCAAGAAGATATGCCTAGCTAGCAATATGAGTCAAAAGATAGAATGGCTAAAGGAATATACGGATCTAGGAAGATATATTTAATCATGGCTATAAAAGAAGGTAGAGCATGGCTGCTCTACCTTTTTTTATCTATCCTAGTCTTCTACAAAAACTATATTATCTTCTTCAAGTTTAGCAATTCTAGCAAGAGAATAAACTTCAACATCCATATCTTCGATTAATTTACGACCATTTGAGAATGATTTTTCAATTACTATTCCACAACCTACTGGGTTTGCACCTGCTTGGCGAATTATTGCAATCATTCCTTTGGCAGCTTGGCCATTTGCAAGGAAGTCATCTATCATTAGGACATTTTCTCCTTCATTGATAAACTCTTTATTTACAATTAATTCATTCATTACCTGTTTTGTAAAAGAAAATACGCTTGAGTGGTAAACGTCTTCGCTTGTTGTTAGAGATTGTTTTTTACGGCCAAAAACACATTTTACTCCAAGCTCACTTGCAGTTGCTAATGCTGGCGCAATACCAGATGATTCTACAGTAAAGACTTTATCTATTTTTCTGTCTTTGAAATGCTCAGCAAATTCTTTGCCCATTTTTGAAATTAATTCTACATCGATTTGTTGGTTTAAAAAAGAATCTACTTTTAATATATCATCACTAAGAACTACACCTTCTTCTAGGATTTTTTCTTTTAATTCTCTCATTCTTACTCCTTATTTAGATTTATGTATAACTTATTATTACTATTATAAGGATAAAATCCCAAATAGTCAAAGACTTCACTTTTCCTTTTATAGATACCCCAATCAACTTGGGTAAAATAATAATATGAACAGTTTAGAATTTAGTAAAGATTTAATAAAATTTATTGATGAGAGTCCCTTAAATTATTTTGCAGTTGCAAATGCGAAAAAAATTTTAACTGCCAATGGTTATAAAGAGCTAAAAGAAAATGAAAAATGGGAGATAGAAGATAAGGGGAAATATTTTGTGACCCGTAATGACACAGCTCTTATTGCCTTTACAGTGGGCGAAGATTTGACAAAAGGTTTTGATATTATTGGATCACACACCGATAGCCCTACCTTTAAGGTGAAATCAAATGCTGAAGTAAATGATAGCGGATATTTAAAAATAAATATTGAACCCTATGGTGGGATGATTTATTCTACTTGGACAGATAGAACCCTATCTCTGGCAGGAAAAGTTTCCTACAAAAAGGATGGAGAAGTTAAAAGTGAATTGGTAAATATCGACAAAGACTTACTAACCATTCCAAATGCAGCCATCCATATGAATAGGGAAGTAAATAAGGGATTTGAACTAAATCCTCAAAACCACCTATATCCAATAATTCAAACCATAGAAGAAAATTTTGAAAAAGGATACTTGGAAAAATTATTGGCAGAAGAAATTGGCATAAATGCTGATGAGATTTTGGATTTTGACTTAGGACTTTACGATAGGCAAAAGGGTGCAATAATAAATAACATGTATCAAATTGGCAGAATCGATAACCTAGGATCAGTCCATGCCTCACTAATGGCTCTTGTGGATGCTGATGCAAGTAAAAATAATGTTTTAGTTTTAAACGACAATGAAGAAATAGGGTCCAGAACACCAACAGGTGCCTTTTCTCCATTTTTAAGAGATACACTAAAAAGACTCTGTGATAAACGTGGGCTTGATGATGAAGATTTTTATATTGCCCTTGCAAATACTTATCTAATATCAGCTGACCAGGCCCATGCCATCCACCCAAATTTTAAGGAATATCATGATCCTACTAATCCAATTAAAATGAATGAGGGATTGGTTATAAAAACTGCAGCAAATGGAGCTTATTCTTCAAACATTGCTTCAAATGCAAGATTAATAGATCTAGCAAATAGCATTGACTGCAAAATCCAAAAATTTCACAATAGAAATGATAAGGCTGGTGGATCTACAATAGGTCCAATTGCATCAACAGGTCTTGGAATAAATTCTATAGATGTTGGTGAGCCAATACTTGCCATGCACTCAATAAGAGAGCTTGGCGGTATAGAAGACCACTATGATGCCTACAAGATTTATAAGGCATTTTATGAAACAGATTTATAAGGAGAATATTTATGGCAATAATGGAAATATGCTTAATACCAATTGGTACAAAGGAAACTTCAGTTAGTAAATATGTAGCGACTGCTAGCAAGGTTTTAGAATCTGAGGGTGTAAAACACAAACTAAATCCTATGGGTACAGTAATTGAAGCAGATGCTGATAAATGTTTTGAAATAGCAAGAAAAATGCAAGAAGAAGTATTTAAAGCTGGATCTGACCGTGTTTACACAGTTATAAAAATGGATGATAGACGCGATGAAAATCACGATATGGAATATAAGGTAAAATCTGTAGAAGAAAAAATGTAAAAAAAGATTGCCATTAATTTTGGCAATCTTTTTTAAATTACATAAATACTGGAATTATATATCTTAATAAAAATACTACTGCAAGTCCATATACTAATGGGCTCACTTCTTTGCCTCTGCCTGTTAGAAGTTTGATACCAGCATAAGAAATCATACCAAATGAGATACCCTCTGCAATAGAATATGTTGCAGGCATCATTAAAATTGTCATAAATGCTGGGAATGCTTCTGTAATGTCTGAGAAATTAATTTCTACAACTGTTGAAAGCATAAATAATCCAACCACTACTAAAGCCGCAGCTGTTGCTTGGGCTGGGATAATTGAAAATAGTGGGAAGAAAAATGCTGCAATTGCAAAACAAATAGCAGTTGAAAGTGTAGTTAATCCAGTTCTTCCACCTTCTGCAACACCAGCAGAGCTTTCTACAAATGTGGTAATTGTCGAAGTTCCAAAAAGGGCTCCAAATGTTGTACCAACTGCATCTGCTAAAAGTGCCTTTGATCCATCAGCTAAGTTTCCATTTTCATCTAGCATTTTTGCTTTTGTAGCAACACCTGTAAGAGTTCCTAGAGTATCGAAAATATCTACAAACAAAAATGAGAAAAGTACTGAAAACATCTCAAAAGAAAAAACTTTTGAAAAGTCTAATTGAAAGGCAATTGGAGCAACAGATGGTGGGCGAGATACAATTGCATTACCATCTGGAAGTGCTGTTACTCCAAGAAATAGTGATACAACTGTAGATGCAAGAATACCCCAAAGTAAGGCACCCTTTACATTTCTAGCTGTAAGAACAACCATAATTACGAGGGCAAAAAAGAATACAAAACCTTCTTTTGATGCAATATTGCCAAGTTCTAGAGAAATATCACCAACTCCGACAATACCAGCATTGATTAAACCAATAAGAGCAATAAATAAACCAATAGCTACTGAAACTGCTTTCTTAAGATTGATAGGAATAGCATTAAATAATGCTTCTCTGATACCTGTAAAGGATAAAATTATAAAAATAAGACCTTCTAAAAATACTGCCGTAAGTGCAAACTGCCAGCTCATACCCATTTGGTTAACTACTGTATATGCAAAAAATGCATTTAATCCCATTCCTGCAGATAAACCAAAAGGCATATTTGCATAAAATGCCATGATTAGCATAGCAACTAATGAAGCTAATATAGTAGCGGTAAATACAGCACCAGCATCCATGCCAGCATCAGAAAGTATAGCAGGGTTAACAGCTAGGATATAGCTCATAGTCATAAAAGTAGTAATACCCGCCATGATTTCTGTTTTTTGGTCTGTACCATGTTCGCGTAATTTAAAAGCACGCTCATTAAACGACTCAAATGCCATTATTTCCTCCTTATTTATAAATGATACAGACCTATTATACACAATTTATTTATTTTTGCGAAAAATCTTTATTTTTATTTTTTCTCAACTATAATAAATATATAACTTATGGAGGATATATGAGTACTAAAAACCTTATACAATTAATTGTCATAATTGTAGGAATTATTTTATCAGCGTTTTTCTCATCGTCGGAAACTGCGCTTACTAGTGTAAATATTTTTAAAATCAGGCAAATGGAAAAAAATGGAGTTGAAAAAGCTCCTTTAGTTAGAAAATTGGTAGATAATATTGGTTCGGTCCTAACTACAATTTTAATTGGAAATAATATTGTAAATATAGTAACAACAACAATTGCAACCATATTTTTTACAGAAGTAATGGGGCCAAAGGGTGCGGTAATTTCACCGATTATCCTAACGATAGTTGTACTTATATTTGGAGAGGTTACTCCAAAAAATATTGCAGCAGCAAATAGCGAAAAATTAGCCCTAAATGTAGCAAGACCTATAAAGCTATTAGACTTCATTTTTAAACCAGTTAACTTTATTTTAGGGAAAATTACGGGTGCTATTACTAAAGTATTTGTTGGAGAAGAAGAAGAGTCAAGTCTGGTTACAGAGGAAGACTTAAAAACTATTGTGGATGTTTCTGAAGAACAAGGGGTTATCAATAACGAAGAAAGTGAAATGATTAACAATGTGTTTGAGTTTGGTAATTCGTATGTTTCTGACATTATGACTGCCAGAACAAATATGGAGGCCATTTCTATCGAATCAGACCAAGAAGAATTAAACGAGATGCTAAAAGAAACAAATCATTCTAGAATACCTGTTTATGGCAAAAATATCGACAATATTTTGGGAATTCTACATATGAAAGATATAGTTTCTGCTATTGCAGATGGTAAAGAATTAAATCTAGAAGAAATAATTCGACCAGCATACTATGTTTATGATAATATGCACATTTTTGACCTTTTTACCAATATGAGATCAGAAAATGTTTCCCTTGCAATTGTAATTGACGAATATGGTGGAACTAGTGGGCTTGTTACAATTGAGGATATAGTTGAGGAATTGGTTGGAGAAATCGATGATGAATACGATAAGGATGAGAAGGATATTTTCAAGCTTACAGAAAATTCTTATCTGGTAAAACCAGCCCTCCACCTAAGCGATTTTAATGATTATTTTAACTTGGAGCTTGAAGAAATAAAAAATGACTCCATTGGTGGCTATGTAATTGATCAATTATCAAGAATTCCTGAGCAGGGAGATTGTGTTGAAATTGAAAATTTAAAAATCACTGTAGATGAAGTAGATAGATATAAGATTGAAATGTTAAAAGTAGAATTTATTTAAGGAGAGATAATGAAAGATACAGTTTATGTAAGTGGGCACAAAAATCCCGATACAGACTCAATTATTTCTGCAATTTGCTATGCAGATTTAAAAAATAGATTGGGGGATGTGGATGCTATTCCAATTAGACTTGGAAAATTAAATCAAGAAACCAAATTTGTCCTAGATTATTTTGGAGTAGAAGCCCCTATTTTAAAAGAGTCTATGATTTTGCAGGTAAGCGATTTAAATATAGATAAGGCTTACGCAATAGATCCGTCAATTCCTGTAAGGGTTGCCTGGGATATTTTCCAAGAAGGTCTTACAAATTCCCTTGCTGTTGTTGATAATGAAGGAAAAATAATTGGTATTGCTTCCCTTTCAAATATTACAAAATCTTATATGGATGTTTGGGATGATAAAATCATAGGCAGAGCTAATACACCTATTGAAAATATTATTGATGTCTTATCAGCAAAAATCTTATCTCTACCAGAAAATCAAAGACCCTTTGATGGTAAGATGACTGTTATGGCCATGAATGATGACAATCAAGAATTTGATAATTATTTTAGCCAGGGTGATATAGTTATAGTTGGTAATCGAATTGATTATATGGAGTATTTAATTACCCGCAAAGTTTCCCTTGTAATTCTAACAAATGGATCAACTATTGATGAAGATTTGATAGATTATGCCAAGGAAAATGATGTTACAATTTTATCTACCGAATATAACACATTTATGACATCACGTTTGCTTCCAATGACCATACCAGTAAGCCATGTAATGACTGAAGATGATTTAGTTTATTTTTCAACCACTGATACCATAGATTTAGTGCGTGAAACAATGGCAAAATCTAGATTTAGATCATATCCAGTAGTTGATGAAAATAAAAAAGTAATTGGTTCTATATCAAGATATCATCTTATTTCATCAAATATGAAAAAATTGATTTTGGTTGACCACAACGAAAAAAACCAATCAATTGATGATATAGACCAGGCAGAAATTATAGAAATTATAGACCATCACAGGGTTGCAAATATATATACAACTGCACCTTTATTTTATAGGGCAGAGCCAGTGGGATCTACTGCTACAATTATTTCTGAAATGTATCTTGAATCTGGTCTTAGACCATCAAAAGAAATTGCAGGTTTGCTTTGTGCAGCAATTATTTCTGATACATTGCTATTTAGGTCACCAACAACCACCGATGTTGACCGCCGCATTTTGGATAGGATGAGTAAGATTGCAGACTTAAACCCAGAAGAGTTTGCTAATAAAATGTTTAAAGCTGGTACAAGTCTTAAAGAAAAATCTCCAACAGACATTGTAGAAGGAGATGTAAAAACTTTCACAATAAATGGGGAAGATGTTAGAGTTGGCCAAGTGATGACCATGAATCCAGAAGAACTAGAACCACTTCGTGATGAGATTACAAAACTCATGCAAGAAAAAATTGAGGCAAAGGGAGAAACAACCTTTGTTTTGGTACTAACAGATATATTTAATGAAACTAGTGAACTTTTGGTAGTGGGAGACCACATAGAAGACATTGAAGAAGAATTTGGCAATAAAGTAAAAAATGGCACCATTTCTGCTCCAGGAGTTCTTAGCCGTAAAAAACAAGTAATTCCAAGACTTACAAATGCATTTATGAAAGCAAATTAAAATCTCCTAGCTTAGGCTAGGATTTTTTAAATTTTAAAGCATATGGGGTAATAATTTAAAAGGAGTGTGAGCTTATGGATGAAATAATGGATTTGTATGATGCAAATAGGCAAAAAACTGAAAAAACTTATATAAGAGGAACAGCCCAACCCAAGGGATTTTATAGGATGGTGGTCCATGTATGCATTTTTAATAGTGAGGGCGAACTTTTAATCCAACAACGTACTTACAATAAAAAAATGCCTGGCCTTTGGGATGTAACTTGCGGTGGAGCAGTATCTACATGTGAATCATCAGCTATCGGAGCCCAAAGAGAATTGTTTGAAGAACTTGGAATAAAGATTGATTTTACAAATATCAGACCAAGCCTAACTGCAAATTTCCCACTAGGATTTGATGATTTTTATGTCCTACATGCGGATATAAATTTGGATGATTTAATCTTGCAAGAAGAAGAAGTAGCAGATGCCAGATGGGAAAATCTTGAAGGAGTCCTTGCCCTAAGAAGGGCCAATAAATTTGTGAACTATAAGGAATCTTTTTTAAGATTTTTGTTTGATTTAAGCCTTGATAATAGATATGTTGAGATATAAAAAAACTCGAAGCTTTTAGCCTCGAGTTTTATTTATTTAATTCCTCAAGTAGGTATTCTGGATCCATGCCGTGTACCATGCATGCTTCATCAAGTGTTTCATATAATGATGATGGACATGATATACAACCCATACCCGCCATAAGGAGTGTATTTATAGTTTCTGGTTTTGCTTGAATAATCTCACCGATTAGCATATCGCGTGTGATTTCAACTTTGCCAGTTGTTTGTTTTGTATCTTCCATATTTATGCCCCCTTTTTCTAATATAATGGTACTTCAAAAACAGTTATTAGCAAGTGGTTTACTAGGGATTATGTTTTTTATTGACAATAAGTATAATAATAGAAAATCGTAGAAAGGTCAATATTATGGATCAAAAAAAGAAATTAACAGATGAAATTTTAAAATTAAGAGAGGAATTAAAGAAAAAAAATGAAATGATAAATAATTTGGGTAAAAGTGTTTCTTTTTTCCAATTATTTGTCATACCTCTTATAGCATCAGCTATTGCCACACTAATTATCAAACAATTTTCACTTACTACTAATCAAAGTGTAGGTTTTTTTATAGTTATATTTATCTTAAGTTTAATTTTTGTAACAATGATAAATAAAAATAAATTAGCTAAGAGAAAAAATGAGCTTATAAAAGAAAGGATGGCCATTCAAAAAGAACTGGTAGCTAAGGGAAAAGAGCTAAGTCAAATTGAAAATTAAAGTCAATTTAGTATAATATTAGCAGTTAGACACGTAGAGTGCTAAGGAGGTAAAATTGAAACAAGAATTTAAAGCTGAAGCCAAAAAAGTCATGGATTTGATGATTAATTCTATTTATACCAACAAGGAGATATTCCTAAGAGAATTAATCTCAAATGCATCCGATGCTTTGGACAAATTATATTACAAAGACTTAAAATCAGACAATGACACTCAAAAAGATGATTATTATATAGAAATTATTCCAAATAAAGAAAATCGTAGCTTGACCATAAAAGATACCGGGATTGGCATGGATGAAGAGGATTTAATAGAAAATCTGGGAACAATTGCCAAGTCTGGCACAGAATCATTTAAAAACTCTGTAGAAAATTCTGATATAAAAGATTTGATAGGGCAATTTGGTGTAGGATTTTATTCTGCGTTTATGGTGGCTGATAAGGTAATTGTAAAAACTAAAAAATATGGGCAAGAAACTGGATACCTTTGGGAAAGTGAGAATGCTGATGGTTTTGAAATAACAGAAACTGATAAAGATGACCAAGGTACAGAAATTACACTTTACCTAAAAGAAAACACAGAAGATGAAAACTATGATGACTTTCTCGACCAATTTAGAATTAGAAATTTAGTAAGCAAATACTCAAACTACATCCGTTATCCAATCAAAATGGAAGTTACAAAAACTAGACTTTCTGAGGATAGCACCGATGAGGATCCAAAATATGAAGATTATAAAGAACTTGATGTTCTAAATTCTGAAACACCAATTTGGAAGAAAAATAAAAGTGAATTATCAGATGAGGACTACATTGGATTTTACCAAGACCAACACTTTGGCTTTGATGAGCCACTTTCATGGCTTCACTTTGCTGCTGAAGGAACAGTTCAATTTAAGGCCCTAATCTACATTCCAAAAAAAGCTCCATTTGATTATTACTCAAAAGATTATCAAAAAGGCCTTCAATTATACACCCACGGTGTAAAAATCATGGACCGCAGCGAAGATTTATTAGATGATGCTTATTCATTTGCAAAAGGTGTGGTAGAAAGTGATGATCTTACCCTAAATATTTCTAGAGAAACCTTACAACAAGACAGGCAATTAAGGGTAATTTCAAAACAAATTAACAAAAAAATCCGTAACCACTTGCTTGATTTAAAAAAAAATGAGCCAGAAAAATACGCTGACTTTTTCAAAGAATTTGGCAATAATATAAAAGTAGCAATTTATGAAGCCTTTGGGTCAAATAAGGAAGATCTACAAGACCTATTGCTCTTCTATTCTAAAAATGAAGATAAATTAATCTCACTTAAAGATTATAAAGAAAAAGCAAAATCAACTGATGAAAATATTCTTTATGCAACAGGAGATTCTATAGAAAAAATCAAAAATTCACCAGCCCTAGCCATAGTCAATGATGATCAGGATGTATTATTACTAGATGAGCCTATAGATGAATTTTTAGTAAAAATGCTAGAAGAATATGATGGACTTAAATTTAAATCTCTTGCTGAAGAAGATGAGAGCGAAGCAAAGGATGAAGATAATAAAGATTTAATTAAAAAACTTTTAGAAAATCTGCCTGAAGACGTTGTCGACATCAAATTTAGAGAAAAAATGGGTGACATTCCTGCTATGATAAAGCAAAGGGGAGATATTTCTATAGAAATGGAAAAGGCCCTTAAAAATAATCCTCAAGGCCCAGCTGTAAAAGCAGAAAAAGTACTAGAAATAAATAAAAATTCTAAGGCCTATGAGCTTTTAGAAAATGCAAAAGATGATGAAAACAAAAGTGAAATTGTAAATCTACTTTTAGACCAAGCAAAATTAATTGAAGGTCTAGAAATAGAAGATCCAGTAGCCTATACTAAAAATATTTGGAAACTTATTTAAGGAAAATTATGGAATATAAGAGAAAAAATGTTTGGTTAAACATTGACCAAAATCAAAAAAATGAACTAGAAGAAATTTCAAAAGACTATATAGATTTTTTAAATATAGCAAAAACTGAAAGACTTGCAACAAATGAGATTATAAAACGTGCTGAGGATGAAGGTTTTGTAAGTCTTGATAAAAAAATCAGCGAAAATTCTCTAAAAGCAGGAGATAAAGTCTATACTGTAAATAAAAACAAGGCAGTCACACTGTTTGTAATTGGTAGTGAAGACTTGGAAAAAGGGATGAGCATCATCGGAGCCCACACTGATTCGCCAAGATTAGATTTAAAACCTGTCCCTCTTTCAGAAGATAATAATATTGCATATTTTAAAACCCATTATTATGGTGGGGTTAAAAAATACCAGTGGACTACAATCCCGTTAGCTCTCCATGGAGTAATTTTTAACAAAAATGGAGAAAAAATTGAGGTTTCTATTGGGGAAAATGATAATGAACCAGTATTTACAATATCAGAATTATTAATCCATCTTTCTAAAAAGCAATTGCAAAAACCAGCTAGCGAAGTAATCGAAGGGGAACAATTAAAGGTAATTGTTGGATCAATTCCACTTACAGATGAAGATGATAATCCTGTTAAGAAAAATATTCTAAGAATTCTTAAGGAAAAATATGGAATTGATGAAGAAGATTTCATAAGTGCAGAATTTGAAGTTGTCCCTGCAATAAAAGCACGTAATGCTGGACTTGATAACTCTATGATAATAGGTCACGGCCAAGATGATAGGGTTTGTGCCTACTCAACCTTAAATGCAATACTTGATTTAGAAAATCCAGTAAAAACTGCAGTAGCCTTATTTGTAGATAAGGAAGAAATTGGATCTCGTGGAGCAACGGCTATGACTTCACAATTTTTTGAAAATGCTGTGCTTGAGCTTTTAAACATCCAAGGAAAGGCAAATTTAATTAGTCTAAAAAGATCCCTTGCAAATTCAAAAGTCCTATCAGCAGATGTAACTCTAGCCTATGACCCAAATTTCAAAGATGTATCAGAAATAGATAACTCAGCCCAATTTGGATGTGGAGTAGCCTTTACAAAATACACTGGTAGCGGTGGAAAGGGTGGATCAAATGATGCAAATGCAGAGTATCTATCAGAAGTAAGAATGGCTTTTGAAAAAGAAAATGTAATATACCAAACAGGCGAACTTGGTGCAGTTGATGCAGGTGGTGGGGGAACCATTGCCTTTATTCTTGCAGAATATGGTATGGATGTAGTTGATTGTGGAACTCCGGTAATTTCTATGCACGCACCAACAGAACTAGTAAGCAAGGCTGATTTATACCAAACAGTACTCGCTTACAAGGCTTTTTATAAAAATATTTGACACAAGATTAGACATTTAGTATAATATTACACTCTTGACTTATATGCTCCTTGAAAGTATAATTGATATTAGCATGTAATGAGAGGATGATTTAATGGAGCAAAGATCAGTAAATGACATCAGACAAGAAGTCAAAAGAAATATCGGCAAAGAAGTTATACTCAAGGCTGATATGGGACGTAAACGTATAAAAACAAAAACAGGTGTCATTGTAAATGCATTTCCTAGCGTCTTTACTGTAAAAGTAAATAACGACTTTGATGTGGAACGTACAGTGTCATATTCATATTCGGATATATTAACATCAACTGTGGAGCTAATCTCTGCAGAATAAAAAAAAAACTGATTGGTTTTACCAATCAGTTTTTTATTTATCTTCTATATTCTCTTCTTCAGCGTCTTCTTGATTTTTATCAGTATCTTGATTTTCATTATTTTCTTTATCAACTTCTATAATAGTAGTGGTAGTTTCGGTAGGATTTACCTCTTCAACCTTCTTTTCACATCCAGTGAGAACACCTAAGACCAAAACAAATCCTAAAAATTTATAAACTCTTCTCATTATTCCCCTCTAAATTTTTAAATCAACCCATTTTCCTTGCTTAAACCTATGTCTTAATCCAATAAACCTACTTGCTTGATCAGTTAAAATTGCTATCCAAATTCCATCTAGGCCTAGTTTTAGCAGATTTACCATAACTAGGGTTGCAACTGATCTAACGATTGTTACAGAAATGATAGCAACAAATAGGGTATATCTTACATCCCCAGCTGACCTTAAAGACCCACCAAAGATTACTTGTAGTATTTGGAAAATTACTATAAAACCAATATATCTAATTATAATATCACTTTTTTCTATAATGCTTGAATCAGTGAAAAATAAGCTAAATATTGCCCTTCCAAATACCATAAATATTATAGAAATCATAATTCCCATTAGTAAACCAATTTGCTGGCAAGCCTTGCCATATTTTATGGCCTCATCTTTTCTGCCAGCACCTAAATTATTACCAGTTAGGGTGATAACTGCAACACTCATCCCATCTCCAAGAGAGAAAGAAAGTGAAAGCAAATTCATACCCACATTATGAACTGCAAAGTAATCAGTACCTAGCCTTGCAGCTGTAAGGGCGGTTATGAAAAATCCTATCCTCATGGACATGATTTCAATAAAAATATTGACAGCTAGATTTAAAATTTCTTTGGCAATGGTCTTGCTTATCCTTATACCACCATAGGCCATTTCTTTTAGGCTTAGGTAGGAATTTCTCTTTGTTAGTGAATAAAAGCACATGATAGTTGAAACTGCAGCACCAATTACCGTTGCAATAGCAGCACCCTTTGTTCCAAGGGCAGGAAAACCCAAATTACCACCAATTAATAAATAGTTGAAAAATATATTTACAATCGATGATACCAGGTTGGTTACAAAGGCGATTCTTGTATTGCCAGAACCCCTGTGTGCTGCATTTATAATCATTGATAGGGAGTTAAAAACTAAACCCAGCATGATTACAATAAAATATTCTTTGGCCATCAGGTGAGTAGTATCATCACTTCCTGCAAAAATTAATATTGGATCTACAAATCTAATCATCAAGATACTTGTAAGGACTACAAATATCATAGAAATTAAAAGTGCAGTTACTAAGGTTTGATTGGCCTTTCTGCGATTATCTTCACCCTGTCGCCTGGCAACAAGGGCTGAAACTGCACTAGATATTGCAAAAAAAGATGTAATTGCCAAAAATTTTGGCTGGGTAGTAAGACCTATGGCAGCAATTGCCTCAGGACCCATGGATGAAATCATAAATGTATCTATGATTCCAGCTAAGGCTATAAAAAAGGATTCAAAAACTGCAGGCCAAGCAATGGCAAGGGCTCTTTTGTAATACTTACTTTCCTGCAAAATCTATCTCCTCATCTAAAAGTTTTAGGTACTCTTCTACAAAAATTTCCATATCATCTGGATGGTCATTTTTTTGCCTAGTTAATATTTCAAAGATTTTATCTGTGGCAAGCTGATTTGCTTTTGTAAAATCCTTGATTTTTAGATAATATTTTATAAAAAGAGCATCCAAAAGGTCACCAGTACCAGCAAAATTATGGTCTATTTTTTTATAATATACTTTATATGGATTTTTATCAATAACCAGATTATAAAATCCATTTTCATCTTCAAGGCTGGTTATTATATATTTTTTGTCATCCTTAGAAAGTTTATCAAAATCATCTAGGCCAAGAAACTCAGCCTCAGTTATATTTGGCATGGTAATATCTGCAATATCTAAAAACTCCTTGTAGATATTTATTTTTTCCTCATCAACTCCCTTATAAAGTTTGTCATTATCTCCCATAATTGGATCAAAAACTATAAGTGGTTTTTTTTCTAAAGTTTCAATGTATGATAAAATAATATTTTTTTGTCTCATATCATTGATATAGCCTAAAAAAATCACATCAAAATTAAAATCCAGTTCTTGCCAAACTTTTAAACTATTTTTTATATAATCACTTGTGTCAAAAATAGCAACTTTTCCCATAGAAAAATTATTTGAAATCAAAGCTGAAGGTAGAAAAAAAACATCATGGCCACTATAAGAAAGGACAGGTTCCATCATATTTCCAGCGATCTTTCCTCGGGATACAAAATCGCTTATCAACAGAATTTTACTCATTATTTACTCCTTATTAATATGATATTAATAATAGGCCTTTTGTCAATTAACTAAAAGTTTAAAATTTGCTATAATAATATTATGAAAGAAGATCGTTTTAATATTATAGAAAAAATTAATAAGAATAAGTATGTTAAAAAGACAAAAAAATCGATTCTTTCCCTTATTTTCTCAAGGGCTGGAGTATTTTTTATCTTAATTATGCTCCAACTTGGGGCTATGGTTTATTTTTACAAGCACTTAGATATAGACCCAACAGTCTTAATCGGAGGAGATACGGTTTTAAGTTTAATTGTAATGCTGATAATTTTAAATATGGATTCTATAATAGAATCCTATAAATTATCCTGGTTTATACTTATTGCCATTTTCCCATCTTTTGCGACCATGGTATTTTTGCTGGCCTATTTTAGTATTGGTTATAAAAAGGAGCAGAAAAAAATCCAAGAAATCGAAAAAATTTCCAGAAAATATCACAACCGCAACATAGATATGATCGATAGCCTAAAAGAAGATGACCGAGAGCTTTACAATATTCAAAATTATTTTTATGACCTGGGTGGATTTGTACTTTACGAAAATACTGCTACAAAATATTATCCAGTTGGTGAAGATATTTTTGAAGACTTGTTAAAATCTATAAAAAATGCCAAAAACTTTATTTTTATAGAAATATTTATAATTAGCTATGGCTATATGTGGGGGACAATCTTAGAAGAATTGGTAAAAAAAGTAGAAGAAGGTGTAGAAGTTAGGTTAATAATTGATGGAACAAATCTATTAACCAGAGTAAAAAGTGATTTTCCTAAAGAAATGGAATCAATGGGCATAAAATGCCGAGTGTTTTCACCAATGATTCCAATCATTTCTACTTATTACAATAATCGTGATCATAGGAAAATATTTGTAATTGACAATGAATATGCCTTTACAGGTGGGATAAATCTTGCAGATGAGTATATAAATGTTTTTGAAAGATTTGGCCACTGGAAGGATTGTGGTATTCGTTTAAAAGGCTCAGCTTGCGAATCTTTTACAATCATGTTTTTACAAATGTGGAATGCCATTGGAGATGATGTGGAAGATTTTACTCCGTATTTGCCAAGAAAAATGGCCATGGATAGTGAGGGACTTGTGATGCCATTTTCAGATAGTCCTATGGATACAGAATACTATGGCAAAAATTCTATAATTACATTTTTAAATAATGCAAAAGAATACGTATATATTATGACCCCTTATCTGATTATAGAAGATGAAATAGTAAATGCCTTTACAAATGCAGCAAAAAGGGGAGTCGATGTCAGAATTTGCCTGCCTCATATACCAGATAAAAAAATTGCCTTTGCCCTTGCAAAAACCCACTACAATACTCTCATAGGCAATGGTGTCAAAATTTATGAATACACACCAGGCTTTGCCCATTCTAAAGTATGGCTAGCAGATGATACTTATGGTTTTGTAGGGACAATAAACCTAGATTATAGGGCTCTTTATTTAAATTTTGAATGTGGAGTTTGGATGAAAGATGCTGCTGCCCTAGTTGAAATCAAAAGCGATTTTGACATATTTTTTAATATTGCTAGCAAAATCACCATGGAAGATGTAGAAAAAATGCCAATAACAACAAAGGCAGTAGGTAAAATTGCCAAACCTTTTGCAACCTTGTTTTAAAAAAGAGTACCTAAAGTACTCTTTTTTTATTTTAAAGATAAGGTTTTCATGTTATAATATTTAATATTATATTTTATAAAGGAGAGTTTATGTTTAAGAAATTTTCAAGGCTTGGCCAAGCATTTATGCTGCCTATAGCAATTTTGCCAGTAGCTGGTCTATTGCTGGGGCTGGGAGCTGCCCTATCAAATGATGCAGCAGTTGCAGCTTTTCCATTTTTAGGAGTTAGTTGGCTTCAAACCATATTTTCAATAATGTCTGCTGCTGGAAATGCTGTGTTTGCCAACCTGCCATTGATATTTGCAATAGGAGTGGCAGTTGGTCTTGCAAATGGTGATAAGGGAACAGCAGGCCTATCTGCAGCCGTTGCCTATTTGGTGTATGCCGGGACGATAGCAGTTTTGCTAGAAATGTTTTCTGCAGAAGATGCAAGCATAGATACCGGAGTACTGGGAGCACTTGTAATTGGCTTGATAGTTACAAGCTTGCATAACAAATATCGTCAAATCCAACTTCCGGAGTTTTTAGGATTTTTTGGAGGCAATAGATTTGTACCTATTATTTCAGCCCTAACTGCAATTTTGATTGGAATTGCATTTTATATTATCTGGCCACCAATCCAAAGTGGTTTAGAACAAGTGGGTGAGTGGATAGCAAATCTTGGCACTATTGGATCATTTTTCTATGGATTCTTTTTAAGATTGACTGGTGCAGTTGGGCTTCACCATACAATTTATCCATTATTTTGGTACACTTCCCTAGGTGGCACTGAAACTGTGGCAGGAGATGTCATTTCTGGGGCACAAAATATATTTTTCGCCCAATTAGCTGATCCAAATCATCTGGGTTTATATACTAGGGGAACAAGATTTTTTGCTGGAAGATTTGCTACTATGATTTTTGGCTTGCCAGCAGCATGCCTTGGTATGTACCATTCAATTCCTAAAGAAAATAGAGCAAAAAATAAGGGATTTTATTTTTCATCTGCCCTAACATCATTTTTAACAGGAATCACAGAACCAATTGAGTTTTCATTTTTATTTTCAGCACCTTGGCTATATGTAATCCATGCGTTTTTAGATGGGGTTTCCTTCTTTGTAGCTGACTTATTAAGTGTAAGAGTAGGAAATACTTTTTCTGGTGGCTTAATTGACTTTATTTTATTTGGTCCTTTGCAAGGCAATGATAAAACTAATTGGATAAGGGTAATACCAGTGGGTATTGTTTGGGCCTTAGTATATTATTTCTTATTTAGAACTTTAGTAAGGAAATTTAAAATTGCTGTGCCAGGTATGAATATTGAAGCAGAAAATTCAAAAGAAAATGTAGTTTCAAATAATAATTCAGATTTAGAAAATATTTCTATCCAAATAATTGATGCCCTTGGTGGTGGAGAAAATATAGAACATGTGACAGCTTGTGCTACAAGACTAAGAGTTACAAGTATAGACAAGGCAAAAGTAGACCAAGATGCCCTTAAAAAACTTGGTGCTACTGCAGTTGTAGAAGTACAAAATGGAATTCAAGCAGTCTTTGGCAACAAGGCAAACATTTATTCCTCAAAAATAAATGAAATTTTAGGCATGGATGATTAAATAATATTAACCATATTCTGTAGAAGAATATGGTTTTTTATTTGCAAAAATTGATAAGGATGCTATAATTATAGCAGTGTATGGCGTGACACAAAACACTTATAGGAGGCAAATAATTTGTTTGAACTTAATACAAACTCTGAAACACCTCTTTATTTGCAAATTGTTGAACAAACTAAACTTGCTATTGCCAAGGGTTATTTTTCAAATGGAGATAAATTTCCATCTGTTAGAGAGCTTTCTCGTAAGCTTTTGATAAACCAGGCTACAGTATCAAAGGCATTTAAAGAGTTAGATACGCAGGGAATTATAGAAACCAAGGCAGGAATAGGCACTTTTATTTGTTTTGATGATGAGAAAATAAATGATAGAGTCGATGAGATAAATAAAAAATTGCAGGATGACTTAATTGAGGCAAGATACTTAGGCATTAGCCTTGATGAAGTGATAAAGATGTATGAAAGGGCGGGTGATTATAATGATCGTTGAGGCAATTAATATAAATAAAAGCTTTGCAAACAAAAAAGTTTTGGATGATGTAAGCCTATGTTTAGAAAAAGGAATTATAACAGGACTTGTTGGCAGAAATGGTTCTGGAAAAACCACCTTGCTTAAAATTTTGGCAGGAATTTATAGTGCTGATAGTGGTAAATTTAAAATAGATGGCAATTCATTGATTATTAATCCAAAAACCATTGAAAAAATTGCCTACCTGCCTGATAGATTTGATTATTTTAACTACGATAAAATCAAAGAAATCCCAGGATATTATAAAATAATTTATCCAAAATTTGATGAAAAGTTTTTTATAGATGAAATTAGCAAATATAATTTTGACCTAAATCAAAATGTAAGAAACCTATCAAAGGGTGAGAAAAATCTTTTGGGACTTATAACAATAATATCAACTAATGCTGAAGTTTTGCTAGTAGATGAGATCTTAGATGGAATGGATGTAATTAATAAACGTCATATCATCGAGTATTTGCTAGATGCCAGGGATAAGGATTGTGCAGTTTTTGCATCAAGTCACGAACTTGCTGGCCTAAGTGGCATATGCGATGAGATTTATTATTTATCCAAGGATGGGCATTTGACAACAACTAATGCTGATGAAAACAGAAATATAAACAAAATCCAAATCGTAGTAAAAGACAGTCTACCAGGAGAAATTAGGTCTAGGGCAATCATAATTTCTCATATAGGTAGGGTCTATAATATTTTAATTGATATGGAGGAGAAAGATCTTGAAAAACTATTAGATTCTCCAGAAATTGTCCAATATGATAGGCTTGAGATGAAAGTAGAAGATTATTTTTACTTGGAAGAAGGAGCTAAGTAATGAAAGATTTAAAAAATTTATTTAAACTAGTATGGAAAAGATTTTCTGTATGGATTATCCTTCTTACAATTCTAACTCTTTTGCTAAATGGATTAAGTGCCAGAGATCAAATAAAGCGAAATGAAGACATCTTAGAAAATTTAGTGGTAAGTATGGCAAAAGATGTTGGAGAAAAAGCTCCAAAAAGTGATGGCAAATTCGATGAGAAATATATAGAAGAATCTAAAAAAATTTTTGATAAGTTCCAAGAAAAATATAAACTTCACTTCACAGAAGCAGATGAGGATGGTTATTTCCCAGGATTTTTTGAAGAGGATGATCCATCTATAGATTATGAAAAAGTCAGTCTTGCAAACAATTTTAAACAGGCAATGCATTTCATATCTGAAAAAGGAATTGCAAATAATTATTACAATGCAAATTTATTTGCACCCCTAGTATTTTTTGTAAGTGTAATAGGATTTTTAATCACATCTATGGAACAATCCTTCCCTTATTACGAATTTACAACCATGCTACCATGGAAAAAACGTGATGAAGTTTGGATGAAGGCCCTAATAGTTTTTGGACTAGGATTAGGATTATTTTTGGTAAATCTTTTTGTAAGTTCGCTTATATTAGGCACTTCAAATTTATCTAATATAGCTGGCACACCAAGTATTGGCAATATTGCAGGTAAATTAATATTAACCATGTTTGGCACAAGTATTTTGGTTGTATCAACAGGAATGATTGCCGGAAACTTTTTGGGCCATATTGGGATGATGATTGTTGCCCTTGGCGGTTTTGAACTGATTTGGCAAAATATTAGAGTTATAATTTCAATTTTTAGTCCAGCTTTTGATGAAAATTTATTATTCAATTTAGACAAAAAATTTGAAAGATTTTTAACAAATATACCTAAAATAACTAAACCATTCATATCAATAACCCACACCAAGGAAGAATATGCTTATCTATTTGGTTTTATAATTGTTGCAATACTCTGGGCAGTGTTGGCATATTTTGTTAGCCAAAAACTAAGTGGAGAAAAATCAGGATATATGATTATTTCAAACCCTATCGAAAAATTTGTAAAAATCCTGGCTATATTAAGTTTTACAAGTTTGTTTTATGTTATAATTTCAGGTACCATAGTTGGAATAAACTCAATTCCGCTTGATTTGGCAATTTACATCCTTGGTCTATTGATAAGCGTAAAACTATTTGATATTCTATTTAAGATAAGACTTAAATTTTAGATTTTAAGGAGTTTTTATGGCAAAAGATAGATTGACTTGGGACGAATATTTTATGAACTTAGCTATCACAGTTTCGCAAAGGGGGACCTGTGATAGGGCCTATGTTGGTTGTGTAATAGTTAATAATGATCATAGGATAGTCACAACTGGGTATAATGGTTCTATAAAAGGCAATCCACATTGCGATGAAATCGGGCATACTATGCGCGATGGCCACTGCATTGCAACCATCCATGCAGAAATGAATGCACTTTTATATTGTGCCAAAGAAGGTATTTCCGTAAAAGATTGTATCTGCTATGTAACCCATTTTCCTTGTTTAAATTGTACAAAAAGCTTGATACAAGCGGGTATCAGCAAAATTTATTATAAGGAAGCTTACAGAATGGATGAATATGCTGTCAAGCTTTTAAATCGCAATAATATAGAGTTTATCAAGATTGATTTGCCAACAGAATATTAATCTTAGATAGGAGATATTATGAAATATAGTAAAGATAATAAGCAATACCATATTGGCCTAGGGGTAGAGGATATTGGAAAGTATGTAATCCTTCCGGGAGATCCAAAAAGATGCGAAAAAATTGCAGCCCACTTTGATGATGCAAAATTAGTAGGCGACCGCCGAGAATATGTCACATATACAGGATATTTAAATGGAGAAAAAGTTTCTGTAACATCAACAGGAATTGGAGGTCCATCAGCAGCTATTGCCATGGAAGAGCTTACAAAAATCGGAGCTCGCACTTTTATCCGTGTAGGAACTTGCGGTGGTATGCAAAAAAATATAAAAAGTGGAGATATAGTTATTGCAAATGCTGCCATTAGAGCAGAGGGTACTAGCAAGGAATACGCTCCAATAGAGTTTCCTGCAGTAAGCACATTTGAAATCACATCTGCCCTTAAAAATGCAAGTAATAAGTTGGATTTAACTAGCCATGTGGGAGTTGTTCAGTGCAAGGATAGTTTTTACGGCCAACATGAGCCAGACAAAATGCCAATTTCCTATGAACTTGAAAATAAATGGAATGCTTGGCTTAAAATGGGAACTCTAGCAAGTGAAATGGAATCAGCAGCACTTTTTACAGTTGCAAACTATTTAAATGTTAGATGCGGCTCATGCTTTTTAGTAGTAGCTAATCAAGAAAGAGAAAAAGCTGGGCTAGAAAATCCAGTGGTACACGATACAGAAATGGCTATAAAGGTAGCAGTTGAAGCTTTAAGAGAATTAATAAAATCAGATAAGAATAAGTAAAAAAAAGAAGATAGGCACTTATTGCCTATCTTTTATTTTTTACTTAATTACGCTCCCCGCTTAGGGGCCGCGCTTAGGGTTGAAGTTTGCGGGGTGGTTTGGAGGGGCTATCGGAACTCCCTTAAAGTGGCCCTCCAATTTTTGATGTATTATTTAAAATAAATATTACTTTAGAATTTTAAATAATAATATTTAAGAGAGTTTTTATTCAATTTCTTCAATTTCTACATAATCTAGCATATCAATAATCAAATCACGATTTGGTAAGTCTAGGACCCTGGCTGTTGCTGATGCAGATGCTACTGCCATTTTGTATGCTTTTACTGGATCTATATCCTTTGCCATATTTGCCAGAAATCCTGCAATCATTGCATCGCGGCAGGCTACTGTATTTACTATTTCTCTACCATCATTTATTTCATTTGATTCGTAAACCTTATCTTTTGAAAATAACATAGAACCATTGGCTCCATAGGATATAATTACGTTTTTTGCACCCATTTCTAATAATTTTTTGCCGTATGGGATGTAGTCGAATTTAGTTTTGATATTTGCATCAAAGATTTTTGCTATATCGTATCCATTTGGCTTTATTAAAAGTGGCTCTTGCTTTACCATATTTAAAAGATATTGGCTAGGAACATCTGCTACAAAGTCAGCACCATTTGCTTTTGCAACAGAAAGTAGCCTATCATATATATCTTCGTCCATATTTTCTTGCATAGGTGGGACAGATCCACCAAAGATAATAGTATCTCCTTCACGGACCCTAGATAGATAAAATAAAAGCTCATCAACCTCATCAGATGAAATATTTGGCCCTGGAAAGTGGATGGATGTTTCTCTGTGATTTTCAAAAATTGTTACATTTGTACGGTTTACAGCATCCATCTGTACAAAATCGATTAAAATATCTTCATTATGAAGCCAATCCTTGATAAATTGTCCTTGAAATCCACCCACAAATCCTGTAGCAATTGTAGGTATTCCCAGTGAAGAGAGGACCCTTGAAACATTTATCGCCTTACCACCTGGTAGGGTACGTTCGCTTTGTACATAATTTTTTTCTCCAAGTTCTATTTCCTCAAGTCCTACGTATAAATCTATGGAGGGATTTAGGGTTACGGTATAAATCATAATTACTCCTTAAATTTTAAGTGTCCTTATACATTCAATTATTTCTTCCATGTGCATGCCATGGCTGCCTTTTACAAAGACTAGGCTTGATTTTGTAATCAATTGTTTTAGCTTATCGCAGACATCAGCCTTATTTTCAAAGTAAAATAAGCGATTTTTTGGAAAATTTTCCATAGCTCCCTTATACATTTCATAGGAAAGAGGGCCATAGAAAAGACAGTAGTGAATCTCCTTTGGGTCAATATTTTTCCCAGCTTCATAATGGAGTTTTTTCTCATCATCACCCAGTTCTAGCATATCTCCCAAAACTACAATTTTATTTTTGTAGCCCTTCAGGGTGTAGGTTGTATTTAGCCCTGTTAAAAGTGCTTGGGGATTTGACTTGTAAGAATCATCTAGGATGTCAAAGCCATCAAGTTCTAAAATAGCAGACCTGTTGTGACTACCCTTTACTTTTTTAAGTCCATTTTGTATTTGCTTTTCATCAAGACCTAGCATTTGGGCAATCATTACTGTAATTCCAGCGTTATAAACTTGATGGTCACCTAAAAGTGGGACAGTGTAAGTAATATCCTCATGTTTAAATTCTACCCCAGAATTAGTGTTCTCTACTGGATTAATCACAAAATCTGCTTTTTTATCTTGTCCAAATGTCATAACTTTTTGTGTCAATTCATAAGTAGGAATAACTTTTGCCAAAATTGGATCATCTATGTTATAGATAAAAATCCCCTCATCAGAAAGACCTTCAATAATTTCCATTTTTGCCTTTGCAATTCCTTCTCTTGTTTTTAGATTATGCAGGTGGCTGTCACCGATATTTAAAATCATGGCAATATCTGGTTTTGCAATAGGACTTGTAAGGGCAATGTCACCAAAATTGTCTGTACCAAGCTCAATTATTCCTATTTCTGTGTCTTCATCCAAGCAAAGAATTGTTTTTGGAACACCAATTTCATTATTTAAGTTACCCATTGTCTTTTGTACTTTATATTTTTCTTTTAAAGTAGATTCTAGTAAATCTTTTGTAGTTGTTTTTCCGTTTGAACCTGTGATACCAATTATTTTTATATCTAGTTGGTTTCTGTAGGCACTGGCAAGATCTCTTAGGGCTTTCGCAGTATCAGTTACTTTTATATATGGGATTGTAATATTTTTATTAATCTCAAAATCATTATCGATAATAAAGGCAGCCGCTCCCTTGTTTTCACATTCCTTTATAAAAATCCTACCGTCAAAAACTTCTCCTATAAGCGGTATATAAAGATTGCCTGGACTTATTGTTCTAGAATCTGTAGAAATTCCTTCTATAAGTATATCTTTTTGATTTTGATCTGAAAGCTCTCCACCAACCATATCTGCAATTTGGCCTAAAGTTCTTTTAATCATTGAAATCTCCTAAATCCATCTTCAATTAATTTATCAAGGACGTAAGAAAAAGATTCTTTATACATATCCATAGCAAGTCTTGCAAAAAATGAAGTAGGTGTAAAGCCAGGGAAGGTATTTATTTCATTTATATAAAATTTGTGATCTTTTGTATAGAAAACATCTACTCTAGCAAAACCTTCGCAACCTGCTGCCTTGTAGCATTCTTTGGCAAATTCTATGGCTTGGTTTTTATAAATTTCCTCCATTTGATAAGGAATTTGGGCAATAGTTTTTTTGTCAAAATATTTTGCATCATAGTCAAGGAATTTATGGTCTGTAATATATGCAGCTGGGGAAGATGCATCCAGATTATCCCCTTGGCCAATGATTGCAATTTCTATTTCCTGGCCGTCTACTAATTCTTCAACCAAGGCTTTTTGGTCATATTTTAGAGCCTCTATAATGGATTCTTCTAATTGATCCTTGTTTTCTACCTTGCCGACACCCACAGAAGAGCCATTTGCAGAAGGTTTAACTATAAGGGGTAAACCTATCTCATCAATACACCTTTGCATAAATGCTTCATCAAAACCTTCTTTATATGTGTAAAGGTATTTTGCCTGAGAAAGTCCATTTTTTTCAAAAATGTCATTGGTTGTAACCTTATCCATGCAAATAGCAGAGGATAATAAACCATTACCTATATAAGGAAATCTAATGCAATCTAAAAAACCTTGGATAGTTCCATCTTCTCCATAAGTACCATGGATGGCTGGAATAATAATTGTATTTGCTGGGTCATAATTTTTTAGGATGTCTAAAAAATCTGCAATGGATCCAGCAACATTATTATCAGTTTCTTTTTCAAGTTCAAATTCATCTTTTGTATCTATAATATCAAAGGGTTTTGAAAAGGCACCTTTTTTATCTATATATACAATTTTAGTATCATATTTTTCTTTATCTAAGCTAAGACTAATGTTTAGGGCGCTTCTTAGGGAAATTTCATGTTCACTAGAAGGTCCACCACACAGTAGAAATACGTTAATCATCATAATCTCACTTTCATCTCTAATTAATAAAATTTTACTACATATAAAAAAACTGGGCAAATTTAATGGTCTGATTACATATTTAAGCAAGCAATTGTAACAATTTAGTTACTTATTATATATAGTTAAATATTCACAAGTTTTATTAAATTGAAATAATTTTATAAAAAACGGTTAAAAATAGTGTAAATATGTGGTTTACCATAGTAAAAATAAAAATAGCACTTTTGGAAATTCTTCACAAATGTTATAATATCAACATATTTCGGCAATTCATCAATAGGATTACAAATTTCTAAATCTACATAATTACTACACAATCAACCTGTATAATAACACTTGTACAAACGGAGTTGTTAACATTTTGTAACCTTTGTTACAAATGACCCGTTAAACTTAAACTTAAATAGAAAATTTAGCCTAAAAGGCAATTGAAAGGATATTATACATGTTTAACTTTAAAAAATACGCTATTGCAGCAGCATTAGTAATTCCAACAGTAATTGGATTTGGAGCAAAAGACTCTGAAGCAAGCAAACTTGCAATCAACAAAAACCTTGCCCAAGGTGTAAATGTAAGAACAGAAGCAAAAGAAGGCGACAATGTTATCGGTCTTATAGATAATAATGAAAAAACATATGAAGTTTTAGGCAAAGAAGGAGATTGGACAAAAATCGAATTTAACGGCAAAGAAGCATATGTTGTTTCAAAATGGTTCATCGAACTAGATAACACAAAACTAGTAGCAGATGCAAACTTTAGAGATGCAGCTAACCTTGACTCAAATGTAATCGAAGTTTTAAAAGCTGATACTGAAGTTGAAGTATTAGGTCTTGCTGAAAATGGTTATGTAAAAGTAAAAGCAAATGATAAAGAAGGATATGTTTACCACGATCTTTTAGAATCATTTAGACAAGTAAGAATTGAAAACGAAAAAGCTCAACAAGCTCAAGCAGCAAACAACAATACACAAACAGCTCAAAGACAAGCTCAAACACAAACTCAAACTTACCAACAAGCACCACAAGAACAACAATCATACCAAGCTTCTTCAAACTGGGCTAAAGAATGGATTGCTCAAAGAGAATCAAACGGTTCATACACAGCATACAATCCAAATGGCGGATATTACGGTAGATACCAATTAAATCCATCATTAATTCCTTACGGTGCAAGCCCAGCTCAACAAGAAGCAGCAGCAGATAACTATGTGGCACAAAGATACGGTTCATGGGAACGTGCACAACAATTCTGGGCAGCTAATGGTTGGTATTAATCAAAAATAATTTACAAAAGATTACCATTTTTTGGTAGTCTTTTTTTTTGATTTTAAATTTTTTACACAAACTTTACAAATAAATGATATAATCATTATAAACTGTCCAGTATGTAAATTAATGCTAGGGGGAAGAATGGATAAAGCTAATAGTGTAAAGAAAAAATTAAATAGACTTTGCAATGAAGATAAGATAGAAACACTTTTTTTTGATGAAGAAAGTGATACACTTATTATTTTAGATTTAGATACTATTGTTTTTAAGGGTGTTTATATAAAATACCGTGACAATGATAGTATTATAGAAATAAATACTGCAACCAAATCACTAAGAGTAAATAATGATGGGGAGATTTCTAGAGGTAAAATTGACCCGCTGACAAAAAAATACATTGATAAGATAGCAGTTGAGAAATTTAATATTAAAAAACTTGATGAAGATTATTTTGCTGATCTTAAAGAATCAATCGATGATGAGATTTGCGAAATTCAAGATGAAAAATCAAAAGAAGTTTACCAAACTGTAAAAGATACACTAAAAGAAGTTCATGAAAGAAACTACGACAAAGATTTTATCATCAGCCAAATGAAAAAGTTTGATATTATAGAAAAAAAGGACCATTTTAATCTTGAAAGATATATAGGGGCTACAAAAGTAAAATATAACTCAGCTAAAAACAAGGTTACTGTAAGAAATGACTATAATTTCAAAGAAAAATTTGAATTCAGTGATGTTGTTTCAGATTTTAATACAGGAGCATTTTTGGAAATAGTTAAAAATCACTACCATAAAATAGCCTATGACAAAAGAAGATTAAGCCTTGATGATGCCTTCATAGACCAGTATCCAGTATTTACTCACACTGCAGCCTTGGGAGATAAGGATAAAGATCCTAAAGACGAAAAGGATAATTAATGTTACCTTAAGCTAAAATTTGGTTATAAACTTAATATGACAAATTTAAGAAAAGAGGTAAATATGACTAATCCAATAGTTACATTTGAAATGGAAAATGGAGATATAATTAAAGCTGAATTATATCCTGAAATAGCACCAAACACTGTAAATAACTTTGTTTCACTCATAAACCAAGGATTTTATGATGGACTTATTTTTCATAGAGTCATAAAAGGCTTTATGATTCAAGGGGGTGACCCTGAAGGAACTGGTATGGGTGGACCAGGTTATGGAATTAAAGGTGAATTTGCTTCAAATGGCTTTAAAAATGATTTAGCCCATGAAGCTGGAGTTTTATCAATGGCAAGATCTATGATGCCAAACTCTGCTGGTAGCCAATTTTTTATAATGCACAAAGACAGCCCACACTTAGATGGTGACTATGCTGCTTTTGGTAAAGTTACAGAAGGTATGGATGTGGTAGATAAAATTGCAGAAAGTAAAACTGATAGATCTGATAGACCAGTAGATGAAGTAAAAATTAAAAAAGTAACAGTTGATACTCTTGGTCAAGACTATCCAGAACCAGAAAAAATGTAAATTATAAAAAAAGATGCGAGTAGAAAATATCTACCGCATCTTTTTTATTGGTCCAAAGGCTTGCCGCAATTTCTGCAAGTTTTTCTAAAGTAATCATTTCTTTTTATCTGGTGCTTGCAGTGGGGGCATTTAAAGAAAATTTTCTCAATTATAATTGTGATTATAAATATAATTAGAAAAATTATTATTGAATACCATGATAGCCTTCCCTTGTTTATCAAATCAAAGATTAAAATAGCAAGGCCAATAAAGCCTAAGATTAGATTTAATTGGCTAGCTTTTTTTAAATTCACTTATAGCTCCTTTATCAAGAATTAACCTAAAATTTAGAAATATCTTTGCCACAGTGTGGGCAATATTTAGCTGGTTTTAGTAAATAATCATTAATTAGACTATTGCAATATGGACACTTATTGGTAGCAAAATACAATATAATTCCAACAACAGCAAGTAATATAGCTAGAACTATATTCCAAGTGATACTTGTAGCAAAGGGATTATTAAAGGCGAAAATTAAAATTAAAGCCACAATCCATAAGGCTATAGATATTAGGTTATAGTGTTTTCTTTTCATTATGAACTCCTATAAATTGTCATATCTTTCAAGTAATTCTTCTAGGACCTCTATTCTTTGCCTGATATTTTTGCCTTCATCTGTATCTTTAATCAGCATCCTAGGATGTAGGACTTCAATTTCTTTTATATTTGGCCTATATGAACTGGCTTCGTCGGTTATTGATTGGTAATTATTATGCTCAGCAAGGGAAACTGCATGGGAATTGAAAACCAAGGTGTAGCCAGCAATTCCAGTTTTTTCTTGGTATGGTTTTGAAATACCACCGTCGATTACATAAACTTTTCCCTTGGCCTTTATAGGCAATTCACCTTTTTTAGTTTTTACTGGGACATGGCCGTTAACAATTCTTCTGCGGGCACCGGTTACTCCAAATTCATCCAAAATCATATCGGCAAATTCTTCTTCGTTGGATAATTTGTAGTATGGATTGTAAATTTCTTTTCTTAAAGCCTCATCTTCGATAAAAATATTTTCAAAATACGAAAATTGGGATTTACCAAAGATAGGGGATTGTTTACCATAAAACATATACCACATGATATCCAAGGACTTTTGATCATTATTATAAAATGCAGACCTTGCAATTTCATCAAACTTATCCATTAGGGCCTTGCCAGAATAATAATCACCCCATATTTCAACCTCCATTAGTGATCCATCGTCATTTAGTGGGATGCATCCATGGAATAATAGTGATCCATTTTCAATTTTGTAAATAGATCCGTTTTCATATAAGAGTTCTATATGGCGGTTAAGTTTCATCCCGCGTTTAAAATCAAGAGCTAGGGCTTCAATTACAGCTTCTTCCATTTTAGTTAATTTTAGTGGGTCTTTTGGATCAACTGTCGGGAAATTGCTATCTTTTAGAGCTGCTCCCTTATATGTACTATTTTCAAAATCAATTATTTTTAAGAAATTCCTATCATCCATATTAAAATCAGGATTGCGTTCGATAAGTTTGCCATCAAGCTTATAACGAATAATTGATATTGCCTTAAACATTTTTGCAGCTATTTCTGAACTAATATTGTCATAAAGATTTGTATCAAAAATCCTTGGCATGAATAATTCGCAAGGATCATCCTTATAGGTTATGATTGCAAATTCGTAAAGGGGTCTAAGATTTATACCATAGCCATCTTCTAGCATATCAAAATTGTTATATGAGATTGCATTTGCAATACAAGCAGCAACTAGGGCCTTATTGCCAGCTACTGCACCCATCCATTCAACATCGTGGTTGCCCCATTGGATGTCGACATTTGGAAAAGTTAAAAGCTCATCCATAATTATTTGTGGGGAAGGACCACGGTCGTAGATGTCTCCTACAACGTGAAGTTTATCAACACTTATCCTTTGGATCATGGTTGTGATTTTTATTATAAATTCTTCTGCGGCGTCGTATTTTACTATATTTTCTATTAATTGATCGTAGTATTCTTTTTTATTAAACTCCGAATCGTTGGTATATAAGAGTTCATCAACTATGTCGGTAAATAAATGACCAAATTTTTGCCTTACATAATTTTTGGCATACTTGGTTGAAACAAATCTAAACAAACTTATTAGCCTATGTATAGTTATGGTTAGATAATTATCACTAAGCTCACTATTTTCTTCCATTTGATGGAGGGCAGCTTTGGGATTATAAATTAGCTCGCAAAGCTTATCTTGTTCTTCTTTTAAAAGGGTATCTCCAAAATGAATGGAGGTTTTTTCCCTAATATTTCCCGAGGCTGATTTTAAAAGTTGCAAGAAAGCTTGGGCCTCACCGTGGACATCAGAAAAAAAGTATTCTGTGCCCTTTGGCAAGTATAGCTTAGCATTTAGGGAGATTAGCTCGTTTCGAATGTCGGATTTGCTCGGATAGTATTCCTTTAAGAGTTTAAAATAGTTTTCTTCCATGACCCACCTCTTTATTATTTTTCTTCTTTGTTTATATCTTTAACTTTTATCCCAGTAAATTGGTCCTTATCAAAAACTTTCTCATCCTTTTCTTTTCTAATTTTATTTGCTTCATCCTCGCCGTATATTTCGCCATCTTTATCAGTATTTGCATATGATATTTTATTTGTCTTCGATTTTTTGACTTCTACTGGGCGAGAATTCTTAATTGTGTTTTCATTATTTTTGTTATTTACAGATGATTTTTTGCTTTCAAAAACCACCTTACTATCTTTTTCTATAACTTTTCGTTCTACTTTTTTATCAGTTTTAGAATTTACTTTTTCTTGCTTATTAACTTCACTCTTAGTAATAGTTTTTTTCACATCTTCGCTTTGACTTTCTTTTTTGTCTTCAGCTGGTCTATCTACGATTTTTTGCTTATCTTTGTTATCTTTTATAACTTTAATTTCTCCAGTATTTTCCACCACATCGTTTATTCCAATTGCTTTTGATTCTAAGATTTGCTCATTATTATCACTATCTTCAAATTCTATAAAATCATTTGGATTTTCAATATTTGCAGTCATTGCTTCACTGGCTGGGTATTGGCCACGAGCTTTTGCAATCAAACCTAGCAGGGAATTTAAAACCAAAAGACCATTTAGGGCAAAAAACACAAATATCAGATTGGTTGTTAAACTTCTAAATGTCACAAAAACAAAGCCAGTAATTGCAAGGAATAATAAGCCAAAAACAAAGTTTGATAGGTGGTAGTCTCCAGTTATACCTGCCTTATAAATGTGTCTGGTAATTATAAAATTTACTACAAATAATAGGGCAAAGATAATTATAAATACTGGTTTTACAATACCTGCAGCTATTCCTTGAAAACCAAGTAAATCTAAAAATGACATTAATAAATTTGTATCAACTAGGACTGTAAAAGCAATTCCTAACAAAAACATAATTGTAACAAGTGATCTAAAAAAACCTGTAATTACACTAAAAAATTTAACTGTATCTCTCATACTTCCTCCGTTGGTCTAATTATAACACAAATAGGGACTTATTTATAAGGAAAATTAACTCGCAAAAACTAGAAATAATTCGTATAGTAATAGTAAAGTGAGGTAATTTATGGATTTTTATGAAGTTTTAGGAAAAAGAGTTTCTACAAGAAAATTTTCTGATGAAAAAGTATCTGATAAAGACATTGAAAAACTAATAGACGCAGCCAATAAAGCCCCAATTGGCATGGGCACTTACGATGAGTGTAGGTTGACTATTATAAGGGATAAGTCCTTTATAGAAGAAATTAGCAAAGAGTATATGGAGAAAATGGACAAAAAGTCTGATCCGCTCTTTGATGCACCTTTGTTAATTATTTTTTCATCAAGCAAAGAAAATGATTTAAGATTTCAAGATGCTGGATGTGTTTTAGAAAACATATCACTTGCTGCAACAAGTTTAAATCTTGGTTCTTGCTATATCAGAGGAACCTTCCACAATCTTGGCAAGGATGGAGCATATATAGAAAAATTAAATCTAGATGATGGTTTTTCACCAGTAGCAGGCATTGTTATAGGCCATCCTGAAAGTAAGCTAGTTGGCAAAGACCATATCATTCCTACAAACTTTATTTAATTATAGGAAATTATAAAAATAGATTTGACAAAACCTGGTTTAGTATAGTATAATTAAGCATTGCTAGAAATCTATTCAGTAAAGATTTTTATTCGTTCATTAGGCTAAGATATTTGTGTATTTTTAGCCTTTTGTGTTTTTATAAAGATAAGGAGTTTTTAATTAATGGCCCAATATCACAACGAGATGTTTGGAAGAACTGAAAGAGTGAGTTTTTCTAAATTCCCTCAAGTCTTAGATCTACCTAATTTGCTAAAAGTTCAAAAAGATTCATACGAGTGGTTCCTAAAAGAAGGTCTTGGAGAAATTTTAGAAGATATTTCCCCAATTGAAGATTATAATGGAAATTTGATTCTTGAATTTGTTGGATACGAATTTGATGAAGAAACAAAATACACTGTCCAAGAAACAAAATACAAGGATACAACTTATTCTAGAGACCTTAAAGTTAAGGCTAGACTTATAAATAAGGAAACTGAAGAAGTAAAAGAACAAGAAGTTTTCATGGGAGATTTCCCAATGATGACAGATTCTGCAACTTTTGTAATAAACGGTGCAGAAAGGGTAATAGTTAGCCAGCTTGTTCGTTCTCCAGGAGTTTATTATGCAGAAGAAACTGATAAAGCTGGGGATAAATTATATTCTTCAACTGTAATCCCAAATAGAGGAGCATGGATTGAGTTTGATACGGATGCAAGCCATACTGTAAATGTGCGTCTTGACAGAACTCGTAAACTTCCAGCTACTACTCTAGTACGTGCACTTTTATTTGAAACTGATGATGAAATTATAAATGCACTTGGAGATACAAAACACCTTAGAACAACTCTTGAAAAAGAAAATTCTGAGACTAGTGAAGAAGCTTTAATTGAAATTTACAAAAAATTAAAACCAGGAGATCCTGCGAGTTTAGAGTCTTCTCAAAATCTTATCAATAACCTTCTATTCGACGATAGAAGATACGATTTGGCAAAAGTTGGTAGATATAAATACAATATAAAACTAGCTTTATGGCCAAGAATTGAAGGAAGAGTTGCAGCAGCAGATGTTATCGATGGCGAAACAGGAGAGCTTTTTGTAAAAGAAGGCGATAAAATCGACCATGAAACAGCTATTGCAATCGAAAATGCAGGTATAAACTCTGTTGATATTAAAAAATTAAATAATGATGGTGAAGAACAAGTACTTAGAATAGTTGGTAACCACTTTGTAGATATAAGATCATTTGAAGAACTAGATGGTGTAGACTACGACATAGATGAATTCTCAGAAAAAGTTTACTACCCAGTTATGAGAGAAATTCTTGACCAATACGACAATGCTGAAGAAATTTTAAATGCAATGAATGCTCGTAAAAAAGAATTATCTCCAAAAAATGTTACAAAAGCAGACCTACTTGCAATTGTAAACTACCAATTTAACTTATTTGAAGGCATTGGTGAAGTTGATGACATCGACCACCTTGGTAACCGCCGTGTAAGAGGTGTTGGAGAATTATTACAAAACCAATTTAGAGTTGGTCTTGCAAGAATGGAAAGAGTTGTACGTGAAAGAATGACAACTCAAGACCCAGACCTTGCAACTCCTCAAGGGCTTATCAACATCAAACCAGTAACTGCAGTTATAAAAGAATTCTTTGGTAGCTCACAGCTTTCACAATTTATGGACCAAACAAATCCTATGAGTGAGCTAACACACAAAAGAAGATTATCAGCCCTAGGACCAGGTGGTCTATCAAGAGATAGGGCAGGGGTAGAAGTTCGTGACGTTCATGATTCTCACTACGGTAGAATTTGTCCAATAGAAACTCCAGAAGGACCAAATATCGGACTTATTACATCTCTTACAACCTATGCAAGAATTAATAAATATGGATTCATCGAAACTCCATATAGGGTTGTAAAAGAAGGTGGAATCGTAACAGATGAGATAGACTACCTAACAGCAGATACAGAAGATAACTACATTATCGCCCAAGCCAACGAGCCACTTGATGATGAAAATAGATTCGTCAACGAAAGAGTATCAGGTCGTGGTTTCAGGGGTGAAAATGATATTTACCCAAGAGAGAAAATCCAATACATGGACGTTTCTCCTCAACAGATCGTATCTGTAGGTGCATCACTAATCCCATTCCTAGAAAATGACGATAGTACTCGTGCACTAATGGGTGCTAACATGCAACGTCAGGCAGTTCCACTACTTAAAGCTGAAGCTCCAATTATTGCAACAGGTATCGAACACAGAGCAGCAAAAGACTCTGGAGTTTGTGTAGTATCAAGAAATGCTGGAGAAGTTGTTTATGTTGGTGATAACCAAATTAAAGTAAAAAGAGATTCTGATGGCGAAATTGATGCTTACGAATTATTAAAATTTGAAAGAGCCAACCAAGGTACAACTATCAACCAAAGACCACTTGTTAGAAAAGGCGATAAAGTAGAAGCAAATGAAATTTTAGCAGACGGACCTTCTACACAAAATGGAGAACTTGCCCTTGGTAAAAATATTCTAATTGCCTTTACAACATGGGAAGGTTACAACTTCGAGGATGCTATGCTTCTTAACGAAGAACTAGTAATCGATGATGTACTAACATCAGTTCATATAGAAGAGCACGAATGCGAAGCTCGTGAAACAAAACTTGGTGCTGAAGAAATCACAAAAGATATTCCAAATGTCGGTGAAGATATGAAGAAAAACCTTGATGAAAACGGGGTTATCAGAATCGGTGCTGAAGTAAAATCAGGCGACATCCTAGTAGGTAAAGTATCTCCAAAAGGAGAAACAGAACTATCACCAGAAGAAAGATTATTACGTGCAATCTTCGGTGAAAAAGCTCGTGAAGTACGTGATACAAGCTTAAAAGTACCACACGGTGAGCAAGGAATCGTCGTAGATGTTAAAGAATACAACAAAAAAGATGGAGACGAATTATCTCCAGGTGTGAATAAAGTTATAAGAGTATATGTAGCTACAAAAAGAAAAATCATGGTTGGGGACAAAATGTGCGGTCGTCACGGAAACAAAGGGGTAGTATCAAGAATATTACCACGTGAAGATATGCCATTTTTACCAGATGGTACACCAGTACAAATTTGTCTAAACCCACTTGGTATCCCAAGCCGTATGAACCTTGGACAAGTACTTGAAGTACACATGGGACTTGCTGCAAGAACAATGGGCTGGAAAGTTGCAACACCAGTATTTGATGGGGCAATGGATACAGAAATTGAAGATGCACTTGAAGAAGCAGCATTAAAAGCTCCATATATCAACAAAACAGGAAAAATTGAACTACGTGATGGTAGAACAGGTGAAAGTTTTGAAAACCCAGTAACTGTTGGGGTAATGTATATGCTAAAACTTCACCACATGGTAGAAGAAAAAATCCACGCTAGATCAATTGGACCATACTCACTTGTAACTCAACAACCACTTGGTGGTAAGGCACAATTTGGTGGACAAAGATTTGGGGAAATGGAAGTTTGGGCTCTAGAAGCCTATGGAGCTAGCCACACACTTCAAGAAATCCTAACTGTAAAATCAGATGATGTTACAGGTCGTGTTAAAACTTACGAAGCTATCGTAAAAGGTGAAAATATCCCAGAACCAGGTACACCAGAATCATTTAAAGTACTTGTAAAAGAATTACAATCACTTGCCCTTGATGTAGAACTACTAGACCAAGAAGGAAGTGTGATTGAGCTAAAAGAAAATGTCGATGAACAAGATAGATTTAGCCAAGTAGATAAAATAGACGCATCAAAAATTAAATCCCAAACCAGATCACTAACACAAAATTCAACTACTGAAACTTCAAATGTAGATGCTGACCAAGTAAGTGTCCCAGATGAAGAAAATGTAGAATCAAGCGATGACATCCTTGTAGAAAATGAATTTGAAAGTTTATATGAAGAATCTGACAGCCAAGGATTTAGTATCGAAGAATTAGAATAGGGAGATTTATGAGCGAATTAACACAATTTGACGGGATGAGGATGAAAATCGCATCCCCTGAAAAAATCAGATCCTGGTCTCATGGTGAAGTTAAAAAACCTGAGACAATAAATTATAGAACCCTTAAACCAGAAAAAGATGGTCTATTTTGTGAAAAAATCTTTGGACCAACCAAAGACTACGAATGTTCTTGTGGAAAATACAAGAGAATTAGATATAAAGGCGTAGTTTGTGAAAAATGTGGTGTTGAAGTTACAAAAGCAAAAGTACGTCGTGAAAGAATGGGCCACATCGAGCTTGCTGCTCCAGTATCACATATTTGGTACTTTAAAGGTATCCCATCAAAAATGGGTCTACTTTTAGACATGAGCCCAAGAATCCTTGAAAAAATTCTTTACTTTGCTTCATATGTAGTTATAAATCCTGGTGAATCTGGATTTGCTTTTAAGGAAGAAATTTCAGAAACTCAATACCAAGAAGCAATCGAACTACATCCAGATGACCTAGAATTTAGGGCAGCTATGGGTGCAGAAGCTGTAAAAGAACTGCTTGCTAGCATTGATTTAGAAAAAGAATACGAATTACTTTTAAAAGAATTAGAAGAATCAACAGGTCAAAAGAAAGTAAGAATTTCAAGACGTCTTGAAGTTGTAGATGCCTTTATGACATCTGGTAACCGTCCAGAATGGATGATTTTAGATGTACTTCCAGTTATGCCACCAGAATTAAGACCAATGGTACAACTTGAAGGTGGTAGATTTGCCACTTCTGACTTAAACGACCTTTATAGACGTGTAATCAACAGAAATAACAGACTAAAAAGACTTTTAGATATTGGAGCACCAGAAATTATAGTTCGTAACGAAAAAAGAATGCTTCAAGAAGCTGTCGATGCCCTAATTGACAATGGTCGTCGTGGTCGTGCTGTAACTGGTGCGTCAAATAGAAATATGAAATCACTTTCTGATTTACTAAAAGGTAAGTCAGGTAGATTTAGACAAAACTTACTTGGTAAACGTGTAGACTACTCAGGGCGTTCAGTAATCGTAGTAGGTCCAGACCTTAAATTTAACCAATGTGGTCTGCCACAAGAAATGGCCCTAGAATTATTTAAGCCATTTATTATGAATAAGGTAGTAGACCGTGGCATGGCCCATAACTTAAAATCTGCTAAAAAAATGGTAGAAAAAAAGGACCCAAGAGTTTATGATGTCCTTGAAGAAGTTATAAAAGACCATCCAGTTTTACTAAACCGTGCTCCGACACTTCACAGACTTGGTATCCAATCATTTGAACCAGTACTTGTAGAAGGTAAGGCAATCAAGCTTCACCCACTTGCATGTAACGCATTTAACGCTGACTTTGATGGGGATCAAATGGCTATCCACTTACCGCTATCAAATGAAGCGCAAATTGAAGCAAGACTTTTAATGATGTCTACAAACAACATCCTTGGTCTAAAAGATGGTAAGCCAATCACATCTCCTTCCCAAGATATGGTACTAGGTGCATATTACCTAACAACTATTAAAGAAGGTGCAAAAGGTGAGGGCATGGTATTTGAATCTACAAATGAGATGAAAAAAGCCTTACTTGCAGGAGATGTAGAGTACCAATCAAGAGTAAGTGTTAGAATTAAACACTCACCAGAAGATCCTGGTAAAATTGTTGAGTCATCAGTAGGTAGATTTATCTATAATGAAGGTATTCCACAAGATTTAGGATATGTAAATAGAAAAGAAGATCCATATTCACTAGAAATCAACCAAGTAGCAGACTCTGGAGTATTAAAAGATATAGTAGATAGATGTTTTAGAAGACATGGAAATATCAAAACAGCAGAAGTGCTTGACTATATCAAACAAACAGGATATAAATATTCAACCCTTTCAGGTCTAACTGTATCTATGGCCGATGTTACAATTCCAAAAGAAAAATGGGATATCATAGCAGAAGCTGATGCTGAAGTAGATAATTACGAAAAACTTTATAGACGTGGTCTAATCACAGATGAAGAAAGATATGAAAAAGTTATCGATATTTGGAGAGAAACTACAGATAAGGTAACTGAAGCCCTACTAACTGACCTTCGTGATGATAACAATATCAAAATATTTGCAGACTCTGGTGCCCGTGGTTCTACAAACCAAATCAGACAGTTAGGCGGTATGCGTGGTCTGATGAGTCAGGCCGATGGTAAAACTATCGAAATTCCAGTAAAAGCAAACTTCCGTGAAGGACTTTCTGTACAAGAATACTTTATCTCATCCCACGGTTCTCGTAAGGGTCTTACAGATACAGCCCTTAGAACTGCCGACTCAGGATATCTAACCCGTCGTATGGTAGATATTTCTCAAGATGTAATTGTTACAGAAGATGATTGTCATACAAATGGTTATGTTGAAGCTTATGAATTTAAAGATGGTAATGAATTAATTGAAAATCTTTACACCCGTATTGTAGGACGTACATCATTTGAAGACATCAAAGATGAAAACGGTGAAATCTTAGCTGCTAAAGACCAATTAATCGATGAAGATACTGCAGAAAAAATTGTTGCAGCTGGAGTTAAAAAAGTAAAGTTACGTTCAGTACTAGAATGTAGGGCAAAACAAGGTGTTTGTGCCGCATGCTATGGACGTAACCTTGCAACTGGTAAACCTGTAAATATTGGTGAAGCAGTAGGTATCATCGCTGCTCAATCAATAGGAGAGCCGGGTACACAGCTTACAATGAGAACCTTCCACTCTGGTGGTATCGCAGGTGTAGGAATTACATCAGGTCTTCCAAGGGTAGAAGAGTTATTCGAAGCACGTAAGCCAAAAGGTCTTGCATACATTGCAGAAAATAGCGGAACAGTAACCCTTATCCAAAACGAAAAGAAAACAGACGTAGAAATCGAATCAGAAGATGGATACGTACAAAAATACAATATTCCATTTGGATCTAGAATCCTAGTTAGGGATGGAGATGTTGTAGAAAAAGGTGATCAATTAACAGAAGGTTCACTAGATCCACATGATGTATTAAATGTACTTGGTAAAATCGGTGTACAAAACTATATCACAAAAGAAGTACAAAAGGTATATAGGATCCAAGGGGTAGAAATCGATGATAGACACATCGAAGTAATTGCCCGCCAAATGCTTAAAAAAGTTAAAATTGACGAATCAGGCGACACAGAATTCTTACCAGGTTCCTTACAAGAAAGACGTGATGTTGATTTTGTAAATGAACAAATGATTGAAGAAGGAAAAGCTCCTGCAGAATACACTCAAGAATTACTAGGTATCACAAAAGCATCACTTGCGACAGATTCTTGGTTATCAGCAGCATCCTTCCAAGAAACCACAAGAGTTCTTACAGATGCATCCATAAAAGGAAAAGTCGATGACCTAATGGGTCTAAAAGAAAATATCATTATAGGTAAACTTATACCAGCAGGTACAGGTATGAAACGCTACAATGATGTGGACATTGACTATGAAACAAAAGAATTAGAAGATGCACAAATCGCACTAAACATAGAAGAAGCTGAAAGTTTAGAAGCTGATGAACAATTACAAAACTAAATAAATTTACAAGTAAAACACCCTACAAGAATTTCTTGTAGGGTGTTGTTTTTATAATATTTTAAATTTTATTTAGCTTAAGAAATCATGAGCCTGTTTCAAACCCTTAATGATTTCAAGGTTTTGAGGGCAAATTCCTTCGCACTTGCCACATTCTATACATTCTATTGGGTTTACTCCATCTTTTATGTAATTTTCATATTGATTTTTGCTTTTTTTACTTTCATCATATAAATAGGCATTGTTCCACAGGCTAAAAACTTTTGGAATATTGATATCTACTGTACAAGGCAAGCAATATTCACATGCTGTACATCCAATTTGCTCTTTTGATTTATAGATTGCTCTTGCCCTTTCATAGAAGTCAATATCTTCTTCGCTGAGAGAATTATAGTCTACCATAGATGCCATATCTATATTTTCTCTGACTTGATTTATATCATTCATTCCGCTTAGGACTGTCATAACATTATCTAGACTTAGTGGGAATTTTAGGGCTTCTTGAGCAGGGCTTAGGTCTGTAAAATTTTCCAGTAGGTCCATTATTTCTGCTGGAGGATTTGCTAGGCGGCCTCCCTTAATAGGTTCCATTACTACAACTGGTATGTCCAGATTTTTGGCAAGCTCATAACCTTTTATTCCAGCTTGATAATTAGTATCAAGATAATTTAGCTGAATTTGACAAAAGTCCCAATCATAGGACTTAATTATTTCCTCAAAAGCCTCGTAATTATCATGGAAGGAAAAGCCGACTTTTTTTACTAATCCCTTTGCCTTTAGATCATCTAAAAAATCAAAAACACCAAGGTCTACCATTTGTCTAAATCTCTTGATGTCTAAAGAGTGGAGTAAATAAAAATCTAAGTGTTTTGTTCTTAGATTATTTAATTGCTCATTAAAAAGTTTATAAAAATCATCTTTTTCTTTTACCAGCCAGCATGGAAGTTTGCTAGTTAGCAATATTTTATCACGCAAATTATTTTCTTCTAAAAATTCTCCTAGAAATTTCTCGCTAGTTCCATCATGGTAAGGGTAGGCGGTATCAATATATGTAAGTCCCTTATCAATGGCGTCAACTATTATTTCGCTAGATACTTTCTTATCAATTTTACCATTATCATCACCAAGTGTTTTAAATCTCATACAGCCAAAACCGAGTCTAGATACATTTTCACCATTTAACTTGTAATATTTCATATTTACTCCTTTCACTAAATATAGTATATGTTTTTATTATAAAAATTGTTATTATTAAAATTTTAAATTTAACCCAACTCTGATTTTAGAGTTGGGTTTGATAAAATTAATCGAAAATTTCTTTAAGTTTTTTGTAGGTATTAATCCTATATTCTACTCCATAAATAGGAGTGAAGGCTAAGATTTCGTCTAGGTCAAACTTACTTATCTCATCATAAAGTATGTCAGCAATTTCTTTTTTTGTGCCCTTTAGGATAAATCTAGAATCATAGGATTTTTGTAGCAGGGCTTTTTCATTTAAATCAAATTCGTAGTCTTTTACATCCTCTGGACTTACTAATCCCTTTGACCTGCCGCGGGCTTGTTGGAGGTGGAAGTAGTCAAAGGCCTTTCCTAAATACTCTAATTCATCTTTGTCATCTGCAATTAACATTTTATAAGACATAGAGATATATGGTTTATCAGCAAAACTAGATGCTTTAAAGTTTTCCTTGTAGTCTTTAAAAACATAGTCAGGAGTTTCTACTGCAAAAAATTTGGCATGAGAATAAGGCATACCCCATTGTGCAGCAACTGGTGCCGCTTGGCCTGTTGACCCTAGCATCCATGGCATAACTAATTTTTCGTTATTCATTGGTATGGCCTTTACTCTTGAAAATACAGGGTCATTTGGTTCTTTATCCTCCAAATAATCTAAAATTATTTTAATCTCATCATATAATTGGCTAGATTTATTAGGATATCCTTGGTTTAAGGCACGTATTTCCAAAGGACCAGATCCAGGAGCACGACCAATACCTAAGTCAACCCTGCCAGGAGCAAGTTCTGCCATGGTTTTAAATGTTTCTGCAACCTTCAGGGGCGAATAGTGCATAATCATTGTCCCACCAGTTCCTATTACAATATTTTCAGTATTTGATAAAAAATATGTTGCAAGTATTTCTGGTGCAACTGAAAGTAGGTTTTCAAAACCGTGATGCTCTGCAAACCAATATCTATCATAGCCAAGCTTGTCTAATTCGACGACCATTTTTTTGGTATCATTAAAGACATCTTGGTTAGTTTTTCCTGCTTCTCTTATTAATAAATCATGGACTCCAAGTTTCATAATAACCTCCTTAAAGTTTAAATCATTGCTAACATTATTATACTCGTTGCTAGTAAATATTGGCATAAAAATATCAACCCCAAAATGGAGTTGATATATGATTTGTATTATTATATTTTTAGTCGAAAATTTCTTTTAATATTTTGTAAGTATTAATTCTATTTTCAATTCCAAAAATAGGGGTGAAACAAAGAATTTCATCTAGGTAGAATTCTTCGATTTCTTCATTTAAAATATCTGCGATTTCTTGTTTGTTGCCCTTTAATATAAATCTATTTTCATAGGCTTTTTTTAGAATTGCCTGCTCATTTAAATTAAAGTGATAGTCTTTGATTTCTTCTGGATCTACAATACCGCTCCAATCTCCCATGGTTTGTTGGATGTGGAAGTACTCATAAGATTTGCTTAAATATTCAAGCTCGTCTTTGTCTTCACTAAGTAAAATTTTATAAGACATGGATATGTATGGTTTGTCAGCAAAAACTGATGGTTTAAATTCAGACCTATATTGTTTAAATACTTCTGCTGGTGTTTCGCATAAGAAAAACTTTGCGTGAGAATACGGAAGTCCCCATTCTGCAGCCTTTGGTGCTGCCTTACCAGTAGAGCCTAGCATCCAAGGATGTACCATAGATTCGTTGTGGGTTGGTACTGCTTTTACATGTCTATAAATTGGATCTTCAGGTTTTTTATCAGCTAAATAATCTAAAATAGTTTCTATTTCATCAAAAAGTTCTGGTGATTTTTCTGAAAATTTGTGGTTTAGGGCACGAGTTTCAGAAACTCCACAACCTGGAGCACGGCCTATTCCAATGTCGACCCTACCAGGTGCAAGTTCAGTCATGGTCTTAAAAACTTCTGCAATTTTTAGTGGAGAATAGTGCATTATCATGCAGCCGCCTGCTCCAACTTTAATATTTTTTGTAAGTGCTAAAAAGTGGCTGGCAATTACTTCAGGTGCAACAGCTAATAAGCTTTCATAGCCGTGGTGTTCGGCAAACCAGTATCTATCATAGCCTAGTTCATCTAATTCCAAGACCATTTTTTTCGTATCTTCAAAGAACTCTTGGTTAGTTCTTCCATTTTGTCTTAACATAAAATCATGAACGCCAAGTTTCATTTTTACCTCCAAAGTAAAATTTTTTCTAATATTAAATTTATTATATCATATAAATTGATAAATCAATAAAAAATATTGTGATTATATTATTTATGCCAATTTATCAATTATACCTTAATAATTAAATTTATTTTACAAATATAACTAAATAATATTTCATAAAAATATTGTATAATAAAAATAATAGCTTACATTTGTATGTAAAGATTTTTTGAAACTTTTATTGGATTAATATATAAAAAGTATTAATGATAAGAGGAGTTATGGATGAAGGATTTTAATTCACAAGAAATATTTATTAGTAATCTAAAAGAAAATGTGAATTCAAATAGGAGCTCTCTTGTAGGGGAGAAGTTTAATATCATTTCCATGATGGGTGAAGTGAAATATGAAGTAGAAGTAAAAAAACTCATCGGCGAGGGTGGTTCATCTATGGTCTATGAAGTTTTGGTAGACGATAGCTATCCACCATTAATGAAAATGATTATGAAAGAATTTTACCCAAACTACAACGAGGAAGAGATTGTAGCTGAAAGAAATCCTATAAATAGGTTGGAATTATATTTTGATGCCGAAAACAGCCAAGATGAACAAAGGGTAAAAAAAGATCGTGATAAATTTATAGATGCCTATAATAAACACATCAGAATCTTGGAGATGGATCCTTATCTTGAGGGAAAGATTGTAAGGCCATATAGGGTAGAGATTGATAGCTCATATCTTTACTCCCTATATGAAGTTGATACAGCCACAAGTGTTGATAAGTATTACAATCTAGATTTGATTAGGATTGTAGACATATTAAAACAGACTGCCGATATTTTAGTTCACCTCCACAACAACGACATCATATATATGGATTTAAAACCAGCCAATATTCTATATGATTATAATAATGGCAAGGTGAAACTTTTCGATTTTGATGCGGCTGTCGACCTTAACGAGCTAGAATATATAAATGAATTTTCTATGCCAAATGAGAGGGCGTTCATTCCTCCAGAACTTAGGTTTATAACAGATATAGCTAATAGAAAAGATTTTTTCATTACTGAAGAAATCGATGTTTATATGCTGGGAGTAACCTTCTTCTTTCTACTAATGGACAGATATCCTACTGAGCTAGAAAATGAAGATATGGATTATCTGAGGAGAAATCTGGAAGATACCTTAAGCAATAAATCAAACAAAATCCTACTTACATCAAAAGCGACAGAAGGCATTATAAAATTACTACAAGACTCACTAACAGTACATAGATATATTAGTGCCTATGATTTTAAAAATAGCCTTGACGATATAGAAAGCAATCTTAGATTTAAGAATAATGAAGACTTTGCCAATATAATTTCCGCTGCATATTTTCTTGACTATAAGAGACTTTACAACTATATAGTCGACAAAGACGGTAAAAAATCTATGGATGTAGCTATAGTTGGCAACAATGAGATTTCGAGAGTTCTTTTTTCTTTTATATTTTCAATTGCAAATGTAAAAGGAGTGGATTTGAACATATCATTTTATGATAAGAATCCAAAGAAATTCTATGATGATATGATAAGGGAAAACCCTCTATTGGCAAAAACAACAGAAATATCTCTCAATAGCAAATTAAGTATGAGAAATATTAATGAAAAAATTACTGACCAACCATATGCATATATAAATTTCCTATCATCAAAAGAAAGAATAGACCAATCTTACATACTGATCTTGGATAAGACTGGTTACGATTATTACAATCTAGCTGATGCCTTATACAATGAATTTAAAGATGACAGTCAAAAAAGAGTTATCCTAAACTATTCTAGAAATAACCACGAAGTGGATATAAGGCACGGAAAAAATATAGATTTTTATAATCTAGATCTGGCATCAACTTTGACCTTCAGTAACAAAAATCACCATGACGAGATTTTGGACAAGGCTTTCAGTATACATAGACTACTTTCCATGAAGAGTTTTGGTGAGAGGATTGACTATAACAGCATATGGGGAAGCTTCTCAAAGGATGATTTTTACAATTTAAAATCATCCATCAGAGTTGCCCTATACATTGAATACCTGATTTATATGGCAGGTATAGATGACACAGATGATAGAGAATTTTTATTTTATGAGCAGGTAGTCAAGGCCTGTCAAGATGAAGATGAATTAAATATTAGAGATATATTAGCTGAGTGTGTACACCACTCTTGGAATAGATTTATGATAGCCCAAGGATTTAAACTTCCAAGTGAAGCTGAGCTAAATTCTTATGCCTATGTTGACCAGAAATACTATATAGACTTCCAAAACAAATTCCATCCACTTATCGTCAATACCCATATAGATAAGGTCAAAAAGGGAGGAAACGATGAATTAGATGAGATTTCCGTTCATATCAACAATTTGATAAAAGAAAAAACCATCTACAAGGAAGAGCAAATCAAGTCAAGGATATTAAATATATTGAATAATACTTTCTGGGATGACAACCAATACCTAAAAGAGCTTAGACCCTTGTGGGTAAAACTTGTAAAATTGTCCTACAGCATAATGGAAAACGAGTATTATTCAAACAATGCGTTAAATCTTTTAACCTATGAAATAGAAGAAATACTCCAAAAAGCCAAGCCAGATTTGAGTATACTTACAAATGATTACTATCATATTAAAGATGACTTAAACTTACTGATTAATAGAAATAAAACATTTGATACAAGGACAATAGATTACATGATAGTAGATTCTATACCATTTATTTCTACAAACAATATAAAGACTATCTTTAAGCCATTTTTAGATGATGATGAAAATCTTTGGGCTAATATCATTGCAGCAATCAAATTTGACCCAGAAAAACTCATATTTTTATCAGATGAAGATGTTGATAGCAACAAGATCAATAGGATAGAAAACTTTTTGAGAAATAAGAGATTGCAAAAATCTATGAAAATCGAAGTGATTCCTTATGAAAAAATGCAACTTTACAATAAGGAACATTCATTAGTGGATTTGACCTTAAATAGCCATTTAGACGGTAAAAGGTCCGAATTTGCAGGACTTCAATTTGTCGAATATATTGAATCAAACAAATGGAATGGAAGCTACAAGGCTCTGGATTTTTACAATGGTAAATCTTCTCTTACTGTTGAAGAAACTTTCTTCCTAAACAATGCTCAAGTTTATGATAATATAAGCCTTACTAATATAACTAGATTGATTAACCACTACTATGTGATTTGGCAAACATATCTGAAACTAGACTCCAATGATTGGGATCAATTTGCCAGTGCGATGAAATCTAGTGAAAATGACTATATATTATACTTAGATAAATTCGAAAAAGAAGAAAAACATTCCTTGATAGAAGTTGGGGATTTTACATTTAGAAGAAACGACGATTCCAAATACCTTTCTCTAAAACATCTTTTAGATGAATTAGTCAAAGAAGAGATAATTTATAATTATGAATTCCCAATCAATCCTGGCAAGATCAAAATTGATTCATATAATGATCAGATGTCTATTGCCTTGGGAGAATTTATATCAAGAAATATTTGCCAGTACAATCTAAGCTTTGATCTGATAAAAACAGAAATAGCTAAGAAAAACTACAAATACTCCTATTTTGTAGTCTCTGACAAAGTATCTTTTGAGTATGAATGGCCAGTTGAAAAGCCAAAAGAGTTTGCTAAGATAAGCAATAAAATAATGAATGAGTTTGATTCAACAAATAAGTTAAGTAAGGTCAGAATATTTAACAAAACAAATGATCAAGCATATGTTAAAGCTAAAGAAAAGTCTGTTGTATTTACCTACGAATTTGGAGATATAGCTTTTAGGGAATTCTTTAGGAATTATAACAATAAAGGTAATATCCTTAGGGTGTTTACCTACTTTGAGCTTATAAAATATGCAGATGACTTTGACGAGATAAAAATAAGAGTAAAACTAAGATGGAAAGCTTATGATGACTATAGGGAAGACAGTTTACCTATAGAAAACTTCTTGGATATAGTTTGTACAAAGGGTTTTACAACTATAATCATTTCGACCATTGAAAGACATATTAAAAATGAAGACTTATACGAAATCAACAACCACGCCAAACAGTTTGGTATGGACGCCAAGCCTGTATTAATTGCAACAAACCCTCACGATGATACAAGTCAGATTAAGATGATTGCAGCAGCTGCAGGAGTATTCTTCATAGATAGAGATATGATTAAAGATAATGGTGTAGCTGATTACATCAAAAATATAGCTCTTGGTAAAAAAGATTGGAAAAATATAGAGGATAAATAAAAATAAAAACCTCACCAGTATATACTGATGAGGTTAATTTTTTATTAAACTAATTTTTTAACTTCTTCTAAGGCCTTGTCAAAGTCAACTTCATCTGTTACTTCTGGCACGTATTCGACATAAGCTACTTTGCCGTCCTTATCAACAACTACAACTCCACGAGCTAGTAGTTTGTTTTCTTCCATTAGGAATCCGTATTTTTCTCCAAATTCGCGATCTTTGTAGTCTGAGATCATTAAATTGTTTTCGATTCCTTCATTTGAACAAAATCTTGCTTGGGCAAATGGTAGGTCTTCTGTAATAGTAACCACATTTACCCCTTCAAGTGAGCTTGCTTCTTTGTTAAATTTTTTAGCTTGAAGTGCACAAACTTCAGTATCTAAAGATGGAGCAACTGAGTAGACAACTACTTTGTTATCACAATTTTCGCTTGACCATTCGCTAAGGTCATTCATAGTTGCCTTAAATGCTGGAGCTTGGTCTCCAACTTTGATTTCATTTCCTATTAAATTTACTTTATTTCCTGCAAATGTAATATCCATTGGTATATCCTCCTAAAAATTTATTCATTTATCATTTTAATATATACCCACAAATTATTTTTTTAAATTATTCATAAAATCATTTGCCATTTCCATACTTGAAATCAAAACAGATCTCAAATCATTATTTGAAATATCAACGCTGGCTGTCCACATTCCATTTATGTATAAATTTTTTATTTGCCCATATTTTGTAGTAATCGGATTGTAAGAAGGATATGCTACATTGATATTGTCCTTATAATCACTTTCAATTAGCCTATTTTTGTATAGGTTTTCTAATAATTGAATATTATTAATCGCCTTTGATAAATCTTTTTCAAAACCTTGGGCATTAAAAATCTTATCAGATGAATAAGTTTCATTATTTTTTGTAGAAATTTTAAACTTCCCGTCAATGTTTTGAATATCCTTTGTTCCTTTTACAATTTTTATTTTTTCATCCTCAAGGTCAGCCAAAATATTTTCTACGCTTATGTATGGAGTCTTGGTCATCAGGTACTCAATTTTTGGCAGGTAATTTTCTAAAAAATCTTTTTGTTCAAGACCATTAAATGAATTATATAGCCTTGCGCTTACATACCAGATTTCCAAAGTATATATTTGGCAAAATTCCAAATTGAAATCTTTTTTCTCCATAGCTTCTTTGGATAATTGGGGGTTATTATCCTTATAATAATCATAAGTTTTATAAAAATCTACACCAGCTTTTTTAAAGTCATTATCAAATTGTTCCTTAAAATCAGAAAGTTTTATAAAGCCATCATTATCTTGGTGAGTTGTAATCCACTCATCATCAAAAGAACAAATATTTCTAGGACAAGATTCTTGAATTTCTGGAAGGGCAAAAAAATTATCTTTCGTAAAAAAGTATAGGGGGTTTTTGTAATTATAATATTCTCTTAGATACCTATAAATATCAATTGATGAAGGGCCAGTACCAATTATTGCTAATGAGTCATTAGTATTTATATCTTTAATTTTTTCTCTAAGAGGATATGGATTTGCTATGTAGTTTTTATAGGAATTCAAATTGTAGGCGTCCTTATAATATGATTGGCCGATACATAAGAAAACTGCATCATAAGGACCGTATGTTTTTCTATTGCTTTTTAATTTGAAATTAAAATCTTCCTTTATTACATCAATTATTTCTATTTGGTGGATACTTACATTTGGGTTCTCAAAATATTTTTCGTACTTTTCTTTTATATATTGACCGGTAATGGGTCTTGGAATCTTGCCCTCGATTGTTGGAAGTTCTCCATAGTTTTCTATGAGCCAATTTCTAAATTCATTTCTATCTTCTAAATTGACATTCATATGAGCAAGTGGAGTGTTAAGGACCTTATGCATATCATCGTCTTCATAAGCAAGGCCAACTCCCAGTTCACTTCTTTTCTCATATATATCTATGTATAAGTTATTATCAAAATTTTTATGTTCAATTATATTTTTTAGGACATTAGCTCCACTTATGCCACATCCTACTATGGCTATTTTCATAATTTCTCCTTACTTCTCCATATGGTCTATAAGTATTTTATACCATTTTTTGGGTAAAATCTTCTTTTTTATTAAAGAGTTGACATATTTGTTCCTAGATAGTAGAATTATTAAGTATTGGCAATGATTTGCCAAATATTAATATGAAAAGAAAAGGAGGTGCATTATGCCTACAATTAACCAACTTGTTAGAAAAAGTAGAAAAAGTGAAAAATCTAAATCAAACACACCAGCTTTAGGTTACAACTACAATACTTTAAAAAGCAGAGTTACTCCTAACCAATCACCACAAAAACGTGGCGTTTGTACATCAGTTAGAACAGTAACACCTAAAAAACCTAACTCAGCTTTACGTAAAGTTGCCAGAGTTAGACTTACAAATGGTGCTGAAGTACTTTCATACATTCCAGGAATTGGTCACAACCTACAAGAACACAGTGTTGTACTAATTAGAGGTGGAAGAGTAAAAGACCTTCCAGGTGTGCGTTACCACATCATAAGAGGTACTTTAGATACTGCAGGAGTACAAGGAAGAAAACAAGGTAGATCTAAATACGGTGCTAAAAAAGACCAAAACTAGATCTTAAATATTAAAATTAGTGCATAATGTGCCTATAATTAAGAAATAAAATTATTGAAATTAAGGTATATGCATGCACACTTACGACAAGAAAGTTAGTCGAGTACTAATGATATTACACATAATTGGTAAAGGAGGGAAGCAAAGTGTCAAGAAAGGGACATATACCAAAAAGAGAAGTAATGCCTGATGCAAAGTATAATGACCGTGTTGTAACAAAACTTATCAACAACATTATGCTAGATGGTAAAAAAGGCCTTGCAACAAGAATTGTCTACGATGCATTTGACATTGTAGCAGAAAACACAGGAAATGACGCACTAGAAGTATTCTACCAAGCGCTTGAAAATATTATGCCAACACTAGAAGTTAAAGCTAGAAGAATCGGTGGTGCTAACTACCAAGTACCTATGGAAGTTAGACCAGAAAGAAGACAAACTTTAGCTTTAAGATGGTTAGTTAATTTCTCAAGAGCTCGTGGTGAAAAAACTATGGTTGAAAGACTTGCAAAAGAAATTTTAGATGCATCTAACAACTCTGGTGCAGCTGTAAAAAGAAAAGAAGAAATGCACAGAGCAGCAGAAGCTAACAAAGCATTTGCACACTACAGATATTAATAGGGGGAAAATTTGGCTAGAGAAGTTTCACTTAAAGATACCAGAAATATCGGGATTATGGCGCATATCGATGCAGGTAAAACTACAACAACAGAAAGAATCCTATACTACACTGGTAAGATTTACAAAATAGGTGATACTCACGATGGTACAGCAGTAATGGACTCCATGGACCAAGAAAAGGAACGTGGTATTACAATCGGTTCAGCTGCAACCACAGCATTTTGGAAAGATCACAGAATTAACATTATCGATACTCCAGGACACGTGGACTTTACAGTAGAAGTAGAAAGATCACTAAGAGTACTAGATAGTGCTGTAGCTTTATTCGATGCAAAAAGTGGGGTAGAACCACAATCAGAAACTGTTTGGAGACAAGCTGACAAATACCACATTCCAAGAATTTGTTTTATCAACAAAATGGATGCTACAGGTGCAGATTTCTTCATGGCAGTTGATACAATCAAAGATAGATTAAAAGCAAACGCAGTTCCAATAGAAATTCCGATTGGTTCTGAACAAGATTTCCAAGGTGCAGTAGACCTAATCACAATGGAAGCTGTAACATATAACACAGAAGACTTAGGTGCTCACCCAGTATATGGCGAAATTCCAGCAGATTTAAAAGAAAAGGCTGAAGAATACAGAAACAACATGCTTGAAGAATTATCTGAAGTAGATGATACTATCATGATGAAATATCTTGAAGGTGAAGAAGTTACTGTTGAAGAAATCAAAGCTGCAATCAGAAAAGGTACAATCGAACAAAAGATTTTCCCATGCCTTTGCGGTTCAGCATACAAAAACAAAGGTGTACAACCACTTTTAGACTCAATCATTGAATTTATGCCAAGTCCACTAGATGTGCCAAACATCAAAGGTATAGATGCTAAAGACGAATCAGTTGAATTGGAAAGAAAACCAAGTGATGATGAGCCAACAAGTGCACTAGCATTTAAAGTGGTAACTGACCCATATGTAGGTAAACTTATCTACACAAGAATCTACTCAGGTACAATCGAATCAGGTTCATATATCTATAACGCAACAAAAGGTAAAAGAGAACGTGTTGGACGTATCATGCAAATGCACTCTGATAAGCAAGAGGAAATTCCAGTAGGTTATGCTGGTGATATCGTTGCTCTATTAGGACTTAAAGATACAACAACAGGGGATTCACTATGTGATCAAGATAATCAAATCATCCTTGAAAAAATGGAATTCCCAGATCCAGTAATCTCAGTTGCTATTGAACCAAAAACAAGAGCTTCACAAGATAAAATGATTATTGGTCTTCAAAAACTAGCAGAAGAAGATCCAACATTCGTTACAAAATCAGATGAAGAAACAGGTCAAACAATTATCTCAGGAATGGGAGAACTTCACCTAGAAATCATCGTTGACAGACTTTTAAGAGAATTCAAAGTAGAAGCTAATATCGGTAACCCACAAGTAGCTTACAGAGAAGGTATCACTCAAGAAGCAGAAGCACAAGGTAAGTTCGTAAGACAATCAGGTGGTTCTGGACAATACGGTGATGTTCACTTAAGAGTTTCACCAGGTGAAGAAGGTTCAGGAATTACATTTGAATCACAAATCGTTGGTGGTGCAGTACCAAGAGAATACATCAGACCAGTTGAAGAAGGTGTACGTGAAGCAGCAGCTAATGGTATCCTAGGTGGATATCCAATGGTAGACATGCACGTAGTACTTTATGATGGTTCATACCACGAAGTCGACTCATCAGAAGTAGCCTTCCACGTAGCAGGATCTATGGGTCTTAAAAATGCAGTTGAAAGAGCAAAACCAGTTTTACTAGAACCAATAGAAAAAGTAGAAATTACAACTCCAGACGAATACCTAGGAGATGTAATGGGAGACGTATCAAGCCGTCGTGGTAAAATCGATGGAATGAATCCAAAAGATGGTATCCACGTACTAGATGCATTTATCCCACTATCAGAAATGTTTGGTTATGCAACAGACCTAAGAAGTAAAACACAAGGTAGAGCAACATACTCAATGCAATTTGACCACTATGCTCAAGTACCAGAATCAGTAAAAGAACAAATATTAGATAAATAATTTAATAGGAGATTAAAATGAGTAAACAACAATTCGAAAGAAGCAAACCACATATTAATATCGGAACAATCGGACACGTAGACCACGGAAAAACAACAACAACAGCAGCAATAACACAAGCTCTAAACAAAAAATACGGAACAGGTGAATTCATCGACTACGAAAACATCGATAAAGCACCAGAAGAAAGAGAACGTGGAATCACAATCAACACATCAGTAGTAGAATACGAAACAGAAAACAGACACTACGCACACATCGACGCTCCAGGCCACGCCGACTACGTTAAAAACATGATCACAGGAGCAGCACAAATGGACGGAGCAATCATCGTAGTAAGTGCAGCAGACGGTCCAATGCCACAAACAAGAGAACACATTCTACTAGCACGCCAAGTAGGAATACCAAAAATCGCAGTATTCCTAAACAAAGAAGACCAAGTAGACGATCCAGAACTACTAGAATTAGTAGAAATGGAAGTAAGAGACCTACTAAACGAATACGAATACGACGGAGACGACGCACCAGTAGTAGTAGGATCAGCCCTAAAATCACTACAAGAAGGTGGAGAAGGCGAATGGTCAGACAAAATCCTTAAACTAATGGAAGAAGTAGACAACTACTTTGACATTCCAGAAAGAGACAACGACCAACCATTCCTAATGCCAGTAGAAGACGTAATGACAATCTCAGGCCGTGGAACAGTAGCAACAGGAAGAGTAGAAAAAGGAACACTAAAAGTAGGCGACACAGTAGAAATCGTAGGCCTAACAGAAAAAACTTCTGAAGCAGTAGTAACAGGAGTAGAAATGTTCCACAAATCACTAGACCAAGCAGAATCAGGAGACAACGTAGGAATCCTATTAAGAGGAGTACAAAGAGACGAAATCTCAAGAGGACAAGTACTAGCAAAACCAGGAAGCGTACAACCACACACAGAATTCGAAGGTCAAGTATACGTACTAACCAAAGAAGAAGGAGGACGTCACACACCATTCTTCAGTGGATACAGACCACAATTCTTCTTTAGAACAACAGACGTAACAGGCGACATTGAACTAGAAGAAGGCGTAGAAATGGTAATGCCAGGAGACAACGCAACCTTCAAAATCAAACTACAAAAACCAATCGCCCTAGAAGAAGGACTAAGATTTGCCGTACGTGAAGGTGGTAGAACAGTAGCATCAGGTGTTGTTACAAAAATCGATAAATAATTTAAATATTAAATTATACTAATAAACTAAAAGAGTAAGCTATGGCTTGCTCTTTTTTATTTTCAAAAATTTTAAAATTATCATAAATAATAACTATAAATAAAAAAGAGATTTTAATTTTAATAATTTACTTAAAAAAATTATTATAATTTACATATTTCTATAAAAAAGTATAATATATATTACGGAGGAAATATGAATAAGAAATCACTAGTAATAATGTTAGCCTATGTAGGAGTAGTTACAGGAGCAGGGCTTGCTTCAGGACAGGAACTTCTACAGTACTTTGTTTCATTAGGCATACCAGGTCTAATTGGAGCAGGTGTGGTAGGATTATTACATACATTGATAGGGGGAGTACTTTTACAACTAGGCTCTCACTATATGGCAACAGATCATTCAGAAGTATTTGGAGAAATTACCAATAAGTACATGGGAAAATTTATGGATTATTCCCTGATATTTACTTGCTTTGTAATTGGTTTTGTAATGATTGCTGGAGCTGGATCAAATTTAAATGAAGCCTTTGGATTAAAAAAATCTATAGGTCAAGTCATATGTGCAAGTCTAATAATTATAGTTGGCATGATGGATTTTGAAAAAGTTTCGAAAATTATTGGTTCTTTTACACCATTAATTATTATTTTTACATTAATAGGTTCTTTGTATACATTTTTTAACTATCATCCAGATTGGAATTATATAAATAATATAGCAAGAAGCTTACCATCAAACTTTAATAGCCTAATATTCTCAACATTTAATTATTACGGAATGTGTCTTATGAGTGGAGTTTCCATGGGGCTTGTTTTAGGTGGAGAAGAATTAAATACCCAAGATGCAGGAGTAGGTGGACTATTAGGTGGATCGATAGCAGGTATACTTGGAATTTTAATATCATTTACACTTTTTATAAGGGTTGATGAAGTAGGAAAACTTGATATACCAATGCTTTACATAATCGAATCTATAAATCCTGTACTTGGAATACTAATGGCACTAGTAATTTTTGGCATGATATTTAATACAGGTATTTCACTTTTTTACGCATTAGCCCGTAGATTTTCAAATGGTGAAGAAAAAAGATTTAGAATAATGTTAATTGTACTTACCCTAATAGGCTTTGTTTTAAGCTTTGGAGGATTTAAAGAATTAGTCTCAATTTTTTATCCTATTATAGGCTATGTAGGTACTCTTATGATGATAGTACTAGTAGCAGCCTGGTATAAAGAAAGATCTGCCATAAAATATGAATCTTACAAACGATTGGGTATAAGCCACTATATGAGAAAAAAAGTTGATGAAAAAGAGGATTTTTCTAAAAAAGATGAAGATAAATTAAAAAAACTTATAGAAAGATCCCATATTGATAACGAACAAATAGAACAAGCAGCAGAAAAATTTGTAAAAAACAAAATAGAATCAGAAGAAGATTAGATATGTATGAGGTCATTAAAAATGGCCTCTTTTTTATAAATATAATAATTTAACAAAACAAATAAAAATGTTAAAAATATTATTAATATAGGGTAAATAATTAACAAACAATTAAATTAACAAAAAGGAGGATAATATGTTTAAAATTTTAATTCTATCTATAATGCCTCTAGCAATGATTTCACTTGGTATTTATTATTTAAAGCTTGCTAAAAGAGAAGTTTCAGATTGCAGTGGTTTTAGAACTAAGATTAGCAAAAGCTCGAAAGAAGCTTGGAAGTTTGCTAATAACTATGCTGCTAAGTACTTATTGATGCTGGGGATAATATGTTTTATTATAACTTTGATTATATATGTAAATGGAAAAATAGGAGATCTAAAGGAATTTGATATCTTTTTTATTGTCATGGTAGAGCTTATATTATACATTTTTGTCACTATAAAAACTCAAAAAAGTTTGGAAAAAAATTTTAAGTTCTAAATAATTTCATATAAAGTTATAATTTATTTACCAATTTATTATAATGGTATTAATTGTCACTATTGGGAAAATGTTTTACAACTAAGCTTAATCTAATCTTATAGAAAAATTATGGGAAAACACGAGGATGAAGCCAAAAAGCTTATCGAATATGTTGGCGGAGATAGCAATATCTCATCGGTTACTCATTGTGTTACCAGGATGCGTTTTGTACTTAATGATCCTAAAAAAGCACAAATTGACAAAATTGAAGCCCTACCATCAGTTAAGGGTAGTTTTACTCAAGCTGGTCAATTTCAAGTAATTATAGGAAATGATGTAGACCAATTTTATAACGATTTTATGAGCTTTTCTAATGCACATCAGGCTAGCAAGGATGAAGTTAAACAAGATGCTAAGAAAAACCAAAGCTGGCTACAAAAGTTTGCATCAGTTTTAGCTGAAATATTTGCCCCACTTATACCTGCGATTATCGTTGGTGGTCTTTTATTAGGTTTTAGAAATATCATAGGAGAAATCCAATTTGCAAGCCTTGGCGGTAAAACTGTAGTAGAAACAAGTCAATTTTGGGCTGGTACAAATGATTTCTTGTGGTTAATTTGTGAAGCAATTTTCCATTATTTACCAGTTCATATTACTTGGTCTATTACTCGTAAAATGGGGACAACCCAAGTTCTTGGTATAGTTTTAGGAATTTGTCTGGTTTCTCCAAGTCTTCTTGCAAATGCTTATTCTATAGCAGGTGGTGGTGAGATTCCTATTTGGGATTTTGGTGGTTTTCAAATCGAGAGAATAGGTTATCAAGCCCAAGTTATCCCAGCTATGCTTGCAGGTTTTACCCTAGTTTATCTTGAAAGATTTTGGAAAAAGCACATCCACCAAGCAGTTTCTATGATTTTTGTGCCACTTTTATCACTACTTCCAGCAGTTATCCTAGCTCACGTAATCTTAGGACCTATTGGTTGGAAAATAGGCTCTTGGATTTCTAATGGAGTTTATGCTGGCCTTACATCTGGACTAAACTGGTTATTTGGTGCAGTTTTTGGATTCTTTTATGCTCCACTTGTAATCACAGGTCTTCACCACATGACAAATGCCATAGATTTGCAATTAGCAAATGATTTTGGTGGTACAATTTTATGGCCAATGATTGCCCTTTCAAATATTGCCCAAGGTTCTGCAGTTCTTGCTGTTATTTACCTTCATAGTGGCGATAAGGATGAGCAACAAATTTCTGTTCCAGCAATGATTTCTGCGTATCTTGGAGTAACAGAACCTGCCATGTTTGGTATCAATATCAAATATGGTTATCCATTTATAGCCGGTATGATTGGGTCAGGTTTTGCTGGTTTATTTTCAGTATTTACAAAAACAATGGCTCACAATATAGGTGTTGGAGGCCTACCAGGCATCTTATCTATTAAAGCTGAATCTTATATAACTTTTATAATTGCAATGTTAATAGCAATTGTAGTACCATTTATATTGACAGTAGTATTTAATAAGAAAAAAATATTCCAAAATAAAATTGAATTTAAAACACCAAGCTTTAAATAAGGATGATTATGAATTTAGGAAAAAAAGTTATTTACCAAGTCTATCCTAGAAGTTTTAAGGATACGAGTGGAAATGGCATAGGAGACCTTAGAGGCATAGCTTCTAAGGCTTCTTACTTTAAAAATTTGGGTGTAGATATGCTATGGCTTAATCCATTTTTTATATCACCACAAAATGATAATGGATACGATATAGCAGACTACTACCATATAGATGAAAAATTTGGCAGTGAAAGTGACTTGGATTATTTAATCAAAATATGCAAGGAAAATGGTCTAGAACTTATGTTTGACATGGTTTTTAACCATACATCAACTGAACACGAATGGTTTCAAAAGGCCCTTGCAGCTGAAAAATACTATCAAGATTTTTATTATATTAGAGATCCAAAAGAAGATGGGTCCTTGCCTACAAATTGGCAATCAAAATTTGGTGGCCAAGCTTGGGCAGAATTTGGAGATACGGGCAAATATTATTTGTGCCTTTATGATAAAACCCAAGCTGATTTGAATTGGCATAATCCAAATGTCAGAGCAGAAGTATTTAAGATTGTAAATTACTGGATAGACCGTGGTATAAAAGGTTTTAGATTTGATGTCTTGAATGTAATAGGCAAGGATGAAAATTTTGCCGACAGCACAGGTGATATTAGCCAAGAAAAATCACTATACACAGATACTCCAATTGTCCATGATTGGATAAGGGAAATGCATCAGAAAACATTTGGAAAATACGAAGATATAATTACAGTAGGAGAAATGTCCTCAACTAATATTGAAAACTCAATTCTATATTCCTCTGCAAAAGGGGATGAGTTATCAATGGTGTTTTCCTTCCACCACCTAAAGGTAGACTATGAAAATGGTGAAAAATGGACAAAATCTAAGTTTGATTTTATAAAATTAAAAGAGATTTTAAATTCTTGGCAAATTGGACTCCAAGAAGGTGGAGGATGGAATGCGCTTTTTTGGAACAACCACGACCAACCAAGGGCAAATAATAGATTTGGAGATGTAGAAAATTATCCATATCAAACAGCAACCATGCTTGCCCAAAGCATACACATGATGCGAGGAACTCCTTATATCTATATGGGAGAAGAAATTGCAATGACAGATCCAGTTTATGAAAATATGGATGATTATAAGGATATAGAAAGTCACAATGCTTATAAGATGCTAATTGAAAATGGACTTAGCAATCAAGAAGCCTTTGAAATTATAAAAGCAAAATCAAGGGACAATTCTAGGGCACCAATGCAGTGGGATGATAGCACAAATGCAGGTTTTACAGATGCCAATCCTTGGCTGAAAGTAAATAATGACTATAAAAAAATAAATGTGGCCAATGCCCTAGAGGATAAAAATTCTGTTTACTATTATTACAAAAAGTTGATTGAACTTAGGAAAAATAAAGATATAATTTCAGATGGTTTATATTTTCCAATCCTAGAAGATGATCCAAATGTTTTTGCCTACCTAAGAAAGTATGAGGGTGAAATTTTATTAAATTTAAATAATTTTTCTGCCAATCAAGTTAAAGTAAATATCACGGACATTATTGAAAATTATGATAAATTTACCTATATTTTAGGAAATTATGGTGAAAGTAAGATAAAAGATACCATTAGCCTAAGGCCATATGAATCAATTGCCTTTATAAAAGAATAAATAAAAATCAGCAAAGTTTGATTTCTTTGCTGATTTTTTTATCTAAAATATGCCCGGTTTAGTGCATGGGGCAGTATTTCAAATTCTATCTTCTTATCTGTAAAAATTTCTCCATCTATATTTGCCAAAAAATCTGAATTTGCGGAAATAATACCTTTTTTTACCCTAAACTCATCCAAATATGGAGAGCTTTGGTGCCTACCTTTTTTATATTTTAAGATTAAACTTAGAAGGTAAAACTTAGGAAATTTCCTAGCTAAGACTAAATTTATAATTCCATCGTATATTTTGGCATCGGGGGCAGGATTAAATCCTGAACCATAAAAACCACCATTGCAGATGGCAGAAATTAAAAATTCATTTTCTATACTTATTTTTGAATCATCTTCTAAAATTAAATCCATGGTCAAATGATTATAAGATAAATGACGTACCCTATCTCTAACAGCCTTCAAATAGGCTCTTTTGCCTAAGGATTTGTCTTTTTCTAAGTAGTCGTAGGCACTTACTAAAACTTCGGTATCAAAACCAAGGCTGGTTACATTTATACAATATCTGTCATTTATTTTTATCAAATCAATTGGATTCTTTATGATATTAAAGGTATCTTCGATTTTAAAATCTTTATAGTCAAAGTTTTTGGCAAAATCATTGCCGGTACCAGTTGGAATTAACCCTATTGTAACATCTTTTCCATAGCAGAGATTTACTACTTCATTTAAAGATCCATCTCCTCCTAGTATAATGATAACTTTATCATCATAATTGCTTTTTAAAAATTTATTTACAATTTTTTCTAAATGACCGGCATACTGTGTTTCTTCTACTATTATCTCATCTAATTTATTATTTGATTTATAGACTTCTTTTATATGTTCTTTGCTAAAAAAATATTCACTTGCACCTGCACTAGAACTTATTAAAAATAATTTCTTCATAATAGTTATTGTACCCTCAAAATACTTTTTAGAAGATAAAAAAATTGCAAATTATATAGAAATTTAAATAAAAATTAATTTGACAAAAAATATCAATTTTTTATGTTGAAATATATAAATATGTATAAATTATAAAAACTTGGGTATTAGGTAAATAATATTAAATTTAAAAAGGAGGGAATTATGAAATACTCTAAAATTTTATTATGTGCACTTAGTATATCAGTGCTATCAGCTTGCGGCAATGAAAAGCAGGCAAATGAAGAAGTAGAATCTACTAAAGTTGAAGAAAAATCGACCGGTAAAGAAAATTCTGTAGAAATTGAAAAACCAGTAGATAAAGAAGATAAAGAGTCAGACACAAAAGAGGATAAGAAAAAAGCTACTAGCCATGGATCGGATTTACTTGTAAAGGCTGATTATGATATATTCGAAGAAGACATTTTAGATATAGCTGATAAAGATCCTGCTGATCTTGGTCTAGTGGAAAGTGATAAAAATCCAGATGAGTTGATTAATTCCTTTTTTGATGAAGATGTAAAAAATCTTATAAATGAAAGTTATGTAGCATTTAATTCAATGGGAGAGAAAAGTGGCCAGTATTTTCTGGCTGCAGTTGACTATAAAGATGGTGATATTTACCAAGGACACTTTTTAGACTCCACCTATGAAAGCGATAAACAAAAATCCAGTGAAGAAGAAAACTTTTTTACTAACAATCCATCCTATGACTACAATTATTATAGATTTTTAGAAAATGGTAAAGTAGAAGGTAAAAAAACCCCAGATGGTAAAGTACAAATTACTGTAAATCCGGAAATAAATCAGCTTATGGAACAGCTTAAAAAACTTTCTTCTAGCATAAAGGCCTACGGAGATAAGGATGGCAAAACATACTTATATTACAAAAATGATCCAGCTGGAAAAATGTTTGACCTATTTAAAGACCAATTTAAACTAAGCGTTGAAGGTGTAGATTTAAAAGATTTAGAAGAAAAACTTGTAGTCACATATGAAGATGATGATAATTACCCAGATAAGTTTTTATTATCAATAGGTAAGGATAATATACAAATACTAATTAATAACTATTTCTCAGATTATAACAAGGTGGATGAGGACAAATTAAAACCTATTTCCTTTGATGGAACCATAGATGGAACAAAAGATGTATCAGAGGTTGAAGTTACCTCAACAGACGCTGAGGCACTAAGCAATATTGGTTTAAAAATTTCTTCAGTAGCAGACTATGATGAGGCTGTGTATAAATTTTACGATTTGATAGATGATGGAAAATTCTACGACTTTTGGGATAAAAATCCTACAGGTTCTAGTATTGATGAGGTAGATAAGTTTGTAGATGGATATTTTGATAAAAAAGTTATTGATATAAAAGACAATGATCAGATGGTTGTGTATAAATTTGAAGAGTTTGAAGATAAAGATATGGGTAAGGTTTATGCCTTAGACATTGCGGTAAACTTTTACGAAGACAAACTAAATCTAGCAAGTATTCAACCAGGATATTTTGAAGTAAAACCAGAAGAAATAATGGATGATAAAGATTTATCAAAATTACAAACTGTAAATGATATTGATCAAGCTAATGTGAAGCCGTTAGGAATAGCAGCTATGGTAATGAATAAAAAACCTGTTGCTCAAATTGTGGTACCAAGTAAGGTTAGTGATGGAACTTATAGGGCAAATTATCTTTTCTATGTGGATAATCAACTTGTAGAGCACCTATATTTACCTTTTGAAGAAGCTAGCCAAGACTTTGCTACAGCATCAAATTCTATGTTTAGAGAATTTGTAAATATAATTTTAGAAGAAAATCAATAAAGAAATAAGCTGTGATTATTCACAGCTTATTTTTTATTCTTCCCTTAAGGCTTCAACAGGATCTTTTTTGGCGGCCATAGATGATGGGATGATGCCTGCAATCAGTGTTAATATTATGGAAATTAAAACTAAAATTCCAGCAGCTTCTACAGGTAGTGTTGATGATATATAATCTACTCCTGTCAAATTACGGATTATATTTGTGATTGGAATATTTAAGAGCATTGTAATTCCAATACCCAACAAGCCTGATAAAAGACCGATTATAAAGGTTTCAGACATAAATACTTTCCTAATATCAGATTTGCTAGCTCCAATTGACCTTAATATCCCAATTTCTTTTGTTCGTTCTAAAACTGAAATATAGGTTATAATACCTATCATTATTGATGAAACTACTAGGCTCACACCAACAAAGGCGATTAGGACATATGAGATTGCATTTACAATATCTGTCACTGATTTTGTGATTAGGCCAATATAATCTGTATAAGTTATTTGTTCTTTTTCACTTTTATCTTTATTGTAATCATCGATTACATTTTTTATATTTTCACGATTTTCAAAATTTTCTACATAGATGTCAATTTCTGCTGGTGCATCCTTGCTCACAACTCCCAGTTCTTCGAGATTTTTGTTATAGGAATTGCCGGATAGGAATTCGTCATAAATATCAATTAAAGTTTTTTTGTCATTTTGATTTAGAACATATTGGGCAAGTTGGTTTTGATTTTCATTTGGATTTTGATTTTCCATCATAGAAGGATTTGCCATGGCATTAATTTGCATCTCTTGGGCATTTTTTTGAGCTTGTTCTGCAATTTCTGGCTTATTTCTAACAATCCAGGTAGAAAAGCTAAGAGAACTTTTCTCATTTAAATTTTCTAAAAAATATCTAGCAGATTTTTGTTTTTCATCATCATTTTTTGCCCTAAAAGAGAGATTATTTAGGACGTTTTTGTCCTTATCTGCTACCTGTGCCTTTACAATTTCAGATTTGTTGGCATGGTCAATCATCATGTCTGTAAGGCCTTCTGTAAAACCAACTGTGCCATTTACAACTTGATTATCATCATTTGTTTTTCTTTTTGCAATACCGACTATTTTAGCTTTTACACCGTTTTCTACAATTTTATCTACTTTCACTTCATCATCTTTTACACTTAAAAAACTATTACCATCTTTTTCGTAATAGTCAGAAGGAGAGATGATTTTATATTCGTGGCCGATGATTTCTGATGGTTTGATGCCAATTTGATCTAAATTTACTTTTTCATTATTATCTAGTTTTGAAATAATTTCCTTGTAATCTTTGGCTGGCAAAAATCCTAATTCGTACATATGACCAGTAAATATTTCGTTGTTGTAATCTGTAAATAAAACTAATTCGTCAGCATTTTCTGGCCATTTTCCATCAACTATCTCGAATTCGTCAGTGATTATTGGACTGATTTTGCCATCGCCACTACTAATTAATTGAGTAAAATTTTTATTATCTTGGCTTGGTGCAAATAGGTCAGCAATTGGTGGACGTTTATTTTCTTCAAAGTCCTCGCCATTGGTATTTACAAGTTCACCATTTGGATCTTTTGTGTAAATATCAAAGTTCATATCATATAGATAAGAAATAAAATTTGAGCCTACACTTTTATCTAATTCTTTTTTGTTTTCTTCGATAAATTTTTTAAAGGGAGTTAGGTTATTTTCCTTAACATTTGATGCAAAATCAGATCTGCGATCTAGGATGAAATTATTTGCATATATTTTGTCATCCTTATGGTTTTTTTCCTCAGTTTTGGGTGGGGTGATTAGTGATCCTAGGTTTACAGATTCTTTTTGAATTTGGATTGGATATGATTTTAGGGATTTTCTTTGGCTATCAGCTATAAAATCATTGGCTCCGGTTGAAATTGAAAGTATGAGAGCTATACCTATTATCCCAATAGATCCAGCAAAAGCAGTTAAAAGTGTCCTAGCTTTTTTGGTCAAAAGATTATTAAATGAAAGGCTGATTGCTGTTGGCAGACCTAATTTTATTTTTTTTGTCTTAAAATTATCCACCTCATTTGGTTCAGTAAATGGATTGCTATCTCCAATTATTTGTCCATCTTTTATACGAACTATCCTTGTCGAATAGGCTTCAGCTAACTCTGGGTTGTGGGTAACCATTATTACTAGCCTGTCTTTTGCAATTTCTTTTAGCAAATCCATAATTTGCTTGCTGGTTTGCGTATCAAGAGCACCTGTTGGTTCATCAGCAAGGACAATATCAGGATTATTTACCAAGGCTCGCGCAATAGCAACTCTTTGCATTTGTCCTCCGGACAATTCTGATGGTTTTTTATTTATGTGTTCACCAAGGCCAACTTTTTTTAACGCTCCTATTGCTTTTTCGCGTCGATTTTCTTTTGATACACCTGATAAGGTTAAAGCAAGCTCCACATTTGATAAGATGCTTTGGTGGCTAATCAGATTGTAGGATTGAAAAACAAAACCTACCGATACGTTGCGATAATAATCCCAGTCATTGTCAGAAAAGTTTTTAGTAGACTTACCGTTTATCAAAAGGTCACCTGATGTGTAATGGTCAAGGCCACCTATGATATTTAATAGCGTTGTTTTTCCTCCACCTGATTGGCCGAGTATGGAGACAAACTCATTTTGCCTAAAGGAAATTGAAACATTATCCAAGGCCTTTTGTTCAAAGTCTCCAGTCTTATAAATTTTAGAAATATTTTTAAGGGTTAACATTTATACCTTCTTTCTGTAATCACAATATTATACCCTCATAATTTGTGAAAAGTAAACTAAAATGTAATATATTTGATAGAGGTAAATATGCAAAATTTAGTGCTTTATAGGGAGAAGCACTCCCAAATAAATAAGAAAATTACATATTACAAAAAATTAGGAATCAATGGCATACTTATTAGCCCATTTGACTATATAGATGAAAAAATTTTGGAAGAAATTTTTGCAAGCAATGACTTATTGTCAAAAAATGATATTAAATTATTTTTACAAATAGATATAGAAAAAACTTCTAAAATTTTATTAGACAATCTAGGAAAAATTGATTGGTCAAAGCCCAAAATTCGCAAGTCCTTTTACCAATTTATAAACTACCTTAAAAAATATGGTATAAATGGATTTTATTTTACAAATTTTGAAAAATTATTCTTTGATAACTTTTATGATTACCTTAAGGAGTTGTCAAAAAATACTTTTGTAGGAAAAAATGTTATTACAATAGGACAGATAAGTTCGGATGATTTGAATTATCAAAAATTTTTATCAAATGAAAATTACAACAACTTTGATTATATATTTAACAAGATAATTGAATCTCAAAATTTCGAGAGTTTAATTGATGCTAAAAAATATTTTTCGAGAATTTATAAGCAAAATATAAGGCAGATCTTTATTACACATAACGCTTTTAAAGGATTTACCAACAAGAAAAACTTTCCTTTTTTAAGCCATAGTCTGACAGCGGGTCTTAGTTTTTTATTAAAGGGTGGAATATTTTTAGAAAATTTTGAAGAGTTAGGGATTTTTGAAAATAATTCTTATGTAAATGATTATAAAGTCCTAAATTTAACAAATAAGACATTTGATTTTTATAAAGACCTAATCAATATAAAAACTAAAAATAAAGCAATTAGCAATGGGACTTATAGGGAAATTTTTATAAATGATCCAGATATATTTGCCTTTGTAAGAACTTATGAGAACCAAAAAGTTATAGTTTTTGCTAATTTTAGCCAAAAAGAAGTCCTAGTTGATATTCGCTTTCATTTTATAGATATAAATGATTTTAAATATCTGTTGGGCAATTATGGCAAAAGAAGAATTGTTAAAAATCTCTTATTGAGACCCTTTGAATTTATAGTATTTGTAAAATAATTTAGCAAAATATTACGTGTTTAAAATATTTTATAAAAAAATTTGTGAAAACAGCTTTAAAGTGTTAAAATAATATCTGACAAATATAATAATATGTTTAGGAGGAAATTATGCAATTTGTTGCCGTACTAGTTACACTAGTATTATTTTATGTACTCCACCAGATGAAAAAGCGTGGTATTTCTTTTGGTGTAAGAGTTATAACCGGTACTATCGCAGGTCTTATTTTAGGATTTATTTTCAGGGGTAATACCGAGTATGTTTCTATTTTTGGATCAATATATGTTAACTTGCTATATGCCATGGTTATTCCGCTATTATTAACTACAATTGTTAGAACCATGTTAAATACAGGTTCACTAACAAAACTTAGATCTGTTGGTTTAAAATCAATTGGTATTTTAAGCTTACACAATGTTATGGGATCTATTGTTGGACTTATCCTTGCAATAGCATTTAAGATTGGCCAAGGGGTAAATTTTGATATACCAGCTAATAATGAAGTACGTGAAGTACCAACAGTAGCAGAAACTATCACTAACTTCTTTCCATCAAATATAGTTTCAAATGCAGCTGAAGGACAAATCGTACCAATTATTATCTTTTCAGTTTTAATTGGTATAGCTGCTCTAAAATTAATTGAATCTGGTAAGGAAGAAGTGGTTCGACCATTTGCAGAATTTACAAATTCACTTGCAGAGGTTATATTTAAACTTACAAGTATGATTACAAGCCTAACACCATATGCAGTGCTTGCTCTTATGACAAATGCTGTTGGTAGGGTTGATTCTACAGCTATTGCTCCATTTATTTTAATCCTAGTATTAAACTATGTGGCATCAGCAATTCACACATTCCTAGGTACAGGCATCCTTGTATCTGCTTTTGCAAAAGTAAATCCATTTACTTACTTTAAAAAAGTATGGCCTGTGACAATGATTGGTTTTACTACTCAATCATCAATGGGAGCAATACCAGCAAATGTTGAAAACTTAACAGAAGAACAAGGTGTAGCTGAAGAAATCGCATCATTTACAGCTCCACTTGGAGCAACCATGGGTATGCCAGGTTGTGCAGGCTTTTGGCCAGTAATCAATGCGATCTTTGTTGCAAATATGATGGGACTAGGATGGGGTCCTGCTGACTTTGTAAAACTTATTTTAATTGCACTTTTAGTTTCACTCGGAACAGTTGGAGTGCCAGGAACAGCTACAATTACAACAACTGCTTTATTTGCAGCAATGGGACTACCACTAGAAATGGTAGTACTACTTGCTCCAATCTCTACACTCGCAGACATGGGTAGAACAGCTACAAATGTTACAGCTGCCAACTCATCAGCACTTATCGTTGCTGCTAGCGAAAACAAATTAAATAGAGAAATTTTTAATAGAATATAAATTATTTAAAAAGCTTGGCTAAAAGTCAGGCTTTTTTATTGTAAAAATTTTCTTTTCTTGTAAAATAAACTTATCTATTTTAAGGAGAGTTTATGAAAATTGTAGTTTTTGGATTAGGCTATGTGGGCTTGGCCAATGCCATTTTGCTTAGCCAATCAAATGAGGTAATAGGGATTGATACAAATGAGGAAAAAATCAATCTAATAAATCAAAAAAAATCACCATTAACAGATGATTTAATAATTTCCTATCTAGCAGAAAAAGATCTTAATCTAAGAGTAACAAATCAATACAAAAATCACTTACAAGATGCAGAACTTGCCATAATTGCTGTGCCGACAAATTATGACGAGTATAGTAGATATTTTGATACATCTTTTGTTGATGAAGTAATTAATAATATAAAAAAAGAAAATGAAAATCTGCCTATCTTAATCAAATCCACAATCCCAGTTGGATATACAAAAGGACAAAGGGAAAAATTTGCCTGCGAAAATATTATTTTTTCACCAGAGTTTTTAAGAGAAGGCAAAGCCCTATACGATAGCATTAATCCATCTAGGATAATTGTGGGAGATAAGACTGATTTGGGGCAAAAAATTGCTAATTTATATAAAAAAGAAGCTCAAAATGACCCTGAAATTTTATTTATGGATTCTACTGAAGCTGAAGCAGTAAAACTTTTTGCAAACACTTATCTTGCAATGCGTGTGTCTTACTTTAACGAATTAGATACTTTTGCAGAAATTAAGGGACTTTCTACAAGAGACATTATCGATGGAGTTTCTGCAGATCCTAGGATTGGAAATTACTATAATAATCCATCATTTGGTTATGGGGGATACTGCCTGCCAAAAGATAGCAAACAGCTTTATGCAAACTTTGAAAATGTGCCAAATGCTATGTTTGGGGCAGTTATTGATGCCAACCAAATTAGAAAAGACTATATCAGCGATAGAATTTTAAGGGATAAACCAAAAACAGTTGGCATATATAGGCTGGTTATGAAAAAAGATTCTGATAATTTTAGAAAATCTGCAATATTTGATGTTATAAATAATATTAAAAATCAGACTCAAATTATAATCTATGAGCCAAATATAGATGAAGATTATTTTGAGGGATTAAAGATTGAAAATAATCTGGATGACTTTAAAAAAGCAGATATTATAGTGGCAAATAGGTTAGATGATGAATTATTGGATGTGAAAGATAAAGTTTATACAAGAGATATTTTTAATAAAGATTGATTAAAAATTATAAGGGTAAAATAAAAAGTGAGAAAAAAGGAGGGCTTTATGAGCGAAAAAAAAGAAAAATATATACCATTGGTGCACTCCAAGCTTAGAAAATCATTTATCACCGTTCCAAAAGAAATTTATAAGGCATCTGGGATAATGATTTTTGAAAAGAGAATTAAATCCTTACTTTTTACAACAGACCTTGCTATTATTAGAAATTCAAATGCTGATAGCATCATGGCAGTTTATCCATACACCCCTCAAAGTTCGATTTCAAATGCTATTTTAAGCGTATCAAATGTTCCTTGTTTTATAGGAGTTGGCGGGGGCACAACCCAAGGCTTGCGTTCAAAATATGTTGCAATTGATGCAGAGCTTTCTGGTGCTTATGGAGTGGTTGTAAATTCTCCAATGCCAAATAAGGATATTAAAGAAATTTCTAGTTTTGTAGATGTGCCTGTAATTGCAACTGTTACTAATAGTGAAGATGACTATATTGGTAAAATTCAAGCAGGGGCTGAGATTTTAAACGTATCTGGTGGTAAATACACTGCTGACTTGGTAAGGGAAATTAGAAAAGATATTGGCGATAATTTCCCAATCATAGCCACAGGCGGCAAGACTGGAGAAAGCATCCTAGAAACAATAGATGCAGGCGCAAATGCCATCTCATACACACCACCATCAAGCTCAGAAGTATTTGGACAAATGATGGATAAATATAGGAACGAAGATGTTGCCCACTAATTTTGGCCTCCAAAATGGAGGTCTTTTTTATCTTTTTTAAAGGAGAATTATGTATAAAGGTTATATTACAGATATCGATGGAATAAAAATTGGCCATGCTCAAGATTTTGAAGCTGGAACTGGTCTTACAGTCTTAATTCCGCCTAAAAACAATACCTGTGCGGTAGAAGTAAGAGGCTCAGCACCAGGAACTCGCGAAACAGACCTCTTAGATCCATTAAATACTGTAGAAAGTGTAAATGCGCTTATTCTAAGCGGGGGTTCTGCTTATGGGCTTGATGCTGCTAGTGGTCTTATGGAATCTTTAGAAGAAGATGGAATAGGACTTGATGTTGGAGTTGGGATTGTGCCAATAGTTCCCCAAGCGGTTTTATTTGACCTAGCCTACAAAAATCCAAAAATTAGACCTGATAAAAATATGGGAAAAGTTGCCTATAAAAATGCAAAATCAGAGGAAGACCGCCAGGGAATAATAGGGGCAGGAACTGGAGCAACAGTAGGAAAAATACTAGGCATGGAATCTGTAATGAAATCTGGCCTTGGATCTGCAACCCTAACTGAAGGAGATCTAAAAGTTTCTGCAATAGTTGCTGTAAACGCCTTTGGTGATGTTTTTGACTATGAAAAGGGAATTCAAATTGCAGGTCCTATTAAAGATGGAAATATGATCAAAACAAGTGTTGTAATGTCAAACATTATAAGCGATTTTTCAGACCTTGCTAATAAAAACACGACCATAGGCATAGTTGCAACAAATGCAAGTTTTGATAAGACAAGGCTTAAGAAAATTGCTCAAATGACCCATGATGGCTTTGCAAGATCTATAAATCCGGTCCATACAGGCTTTGATGGGGATACTGTATTTGCCCTATCAACCAATGAAATAAATGCAGATTTAAATGTAGTTGGAGTAATGGCAGCTAATGCTATGAGTCGTGCCATTGCCAATGCAATTTATTACACAAAATCCCAAAAAAGCATTGACTAAAAGACAAATCGGTAGTAAAATATAGCAGTAACACTCTACTCCGTGATAAATCAACGGGGTCATAGACCATAGGGAGGTGAAAAAATGAATAACTACGAAGCAGTTTTAATTTTCAAAGCTGATATGCAAGATGCAGATAGAACTGAACTATTAGAAAGATTCAAAGGAATCATCGAAGAAAATGGTGAAGTAACTAATGTAGATGACTGGGGTAAAAGAAAATTAGCTTACGAAATTAATTATATCAAAGAAGGATATTATTATATCGTAGACTTTAAATCTCTTCCAGACCATATCAGAGAATTTGAAAGAAGACTTAGACTTTCAGATTTCATAATCAGATACATGGTTATCAGAAAAGAGGACTAATTTATGAATCGAGTAGTACTTGTAGGAAGACTAGTACGTGATCCAGATTTAAGAAACACTCAATCAAACCAGACTGTTACTAGCTTTACTCTAGCTGTAGATAAGAGCTTAAGTAAGCAAAAGAAACAAGAACTAGAATCTCAAAATCGTCCGACAGCAGATTTCATTCGTATAGTTGTTTGGGGTCCTCAAGCTGTTAATTGTGAAAGATATTTAAGAAAAGGAAGTCAATGTGCAGTAGATGGTAGAATCCAAACAGGATCCTACATTGATAAAGAAACAGGCAAAACAGTTTACACTACTGACATTGTGGCTGAAAACGTAGAGTTTTTAGGTAGCCGTTCTGATAATCAAGGTGGAGGCTCAAACTATAATCAAAATTATGGTGACAACCAAGATTATGGCAACAACGACTATTCACAAACAAATTATCAAAATAATTACAACAACAATTCCTACAATCAAAACCAAGGCGGATTTGATAGTAGCGATGATTTCTTTGATGATGACTTCACAGAAATAGAAGATGATGGCAGGATTCCGTTCTAAAAAATAAAAGGAAAGGAATATCATGGCTCAAAATAGAAGATTTAAACCAAGAAAAAAGGTTGATCCATTTGTAAAAGATCCATCAAAAGTTATCGATTACAAAGATATTGAAACATTAAAAAGATTTATCTCTGATAGAGGAAAAATCCTACCTAGAAGAGTAACAGGTCTTAATGCAAAACACCAAAGAGAAATCACACGTGCAGTTAAACGTGCTCGCCAAGTTGCATTATTACCATATGAAGAAAATTAATAATTAGATTATAAATATAAATACAAATTCAATAAGCGATAAATAGGACGCTAAAAGTTAATGCAGACTTGCATCTCTTTGGCGTCCTTTTATTATAAAAAAATTATTTAACTGGTTTATGATTGTAATATTTTATTTTAATATTACAATATAAATATAAAAATTATATAAGGAGGACATATGTCTGTAGAGATTTTATCTTTGATAGTAGCAATACTGGCGATAATTTTCATGATTTTTACAATTACTCAAAAAATCAACCCATTATCAGCTGGTAACGAACGTATGCTACAAATCTCAAGCTATATCAGAGATGGTGCGATGACATTTCTAAAAAGAGAGTACAAATTTATCGCAATTTTCGTTGTTATAGTAGCAATCTTACTAGCAGTATTTTTAAATATTAAAATTATGCTTTGCTACTTACTAGGTTCTATTCTTTCAATGCTAGCAGGTTTTATAGGAATGAGAGTTTCTACTGCTTCTAACGTTAGATGTGCAAACCAAGCTTACGAATCAGGCCAAGATGGAGCATTAAAAGTAGCTTTCTCTGGTGGTTCAGTAATGGGTATGGCTGTAACTGGTCTTGGATTTATAGGAATTATTTTAACCTACCTTTACTATAAAGACCCTACTATACTTATGGGATACTCATTAGGTGCATCATCAGTTGCTCTTTTTGCAAGAGTTGGTGGTGGTATCTACACAAAAGCTGCTGACCTTGGTGCTGACCTTGTAGGTAAAGTAGAAGCTGGAATTCCAGAAGATGACCCAAGAAACCCTGCAGTTATTGCTGATAACGTAGGAGATAATGTTGGGGATGTGGCTGGTATGGGAGCAGATTTATTTGAATCTTATGCTGGTGCTATCATTTCTTCAATGACTCTTGGTGCAGTTTACTTTGCTGAAGAAGGACTTCAATTTACACTTTTCTTAGCAGCCCTAGGAATCGTTGCATCAATCGTATCTTCAATTGTATTCTTAGTAGGAAAACACGCTAACCCACAAAAATCATTAATGGGTACACTATATATCTCAGGAGCAATCGTTTTAATCGGTGCACTTATCCTATCAAATAGATATTTTGGTAACTTTAGCGCAGCTTTTGCAGTAATTACAGGATTAATTGCAGGTATCTTAATCGGTCTATTAACAGAAATCTACACTTCAGATAAATATAGACACGTAAAATATATCTCAAAAGAATCATCAACAGGTGTTGCAACAAACATCATTGCTGGTCTTTCAACAGGTATGCTTTCAACAGTATTCCCAATTATCGTAATCGCTATTGCAATTATGGTTGCCTTTAAACTAATGGGAGTATTTGGTATTGCTCTTGCAGCAGTAGGTATGCTTTCAATTACAGGAACAACAGTAACAGTAGATGCTTACGGCCCAATCACAGACAATGCTGGTGGTATAGCAGAAATGAGCTACCTACCAGAAAATGTTCGTGATATTACAGATGGACTTGACTCAATTGGTAACACAACAGCAGCTATTGGTAAAGGATTTGCAATCGGTTCTGCAGCCCTAACAGCACTTTCATTATTTATAACATATGCTGAATCAATCAACCTTGAAGCTATCTCTATCCTAGATAGTAGAGTAGTTGCAGGTATGTTCATAGGTGGTATGCTACCATTCTTATTCTCAGCTCTAACTATGAACTCAGTAGGAAAAGCAGCCAGCCAAATGATTGAAGAAGTTAGAAGACAATTTAGAGAAGATGACAAAATCCTAGCTGGAGAAAAAGACCCAGACTATGCAAATTGTATCGATATCTCAACAACAGCTTCACTTCAAGAAATGATTATTCCTGGGGTACTAGCAGTAGTAGTTCCAATCTTAGTTGGAATCTTCCTAGGTCCTTACGCTCTAGGTGGACTATTAGCAGGTGCACTTGTAACAGGTGTAATGATGGCTATATTTATGTCAAACGCTGGTGGAGCTTGGGACAATGCTAAAAAATACATCGAATCTGGTGTAGAAGGCGGAAAAGGATCTGATGCTCACAAAGCAGCGGTAGTAGGAGATACAGTAGGTGATCCATTTAAAGATACATCAGGACCATCACTAAATATCCTAATCAAACTTATGACAATAGTTTCAGTAGTATTTGCTGGATTATTTATCTAATAAAAGTAAGAAAACGAAGGAACAGTCCTTCGTTTTTTTATCTTTAATTACAAATATAAATTAAAAATATTGACATAAAAATAATTATATGTTTAAATATTACAAGTGATATATTTGATTGATAGCAAAATTATCTAATAGATAATTAAGTACACTTGCTAGAAATCATTTTAATATATTATTTTACTATATAGATTGTCTAGAGATAGGATTTTCCTTAGTACACACTTTAGGCTCATAAAGAAAGTTTGCTTTCTTAACGGGGAAAGTGCGATCTTTTTTAACTAATCTATAAGTAAAATACTTTAAAGATTAATTTTATAAAAGAGAGAACCCTGTAAAGATTTTTTACAGGTTTTTTTGTGCAAAAAACTGAAAATTATACATATTAGGAGTAAAAATGAACAATTTCAAAAAAACAGCATTAATTTTAGCAATGGCCCTATCTTTTACAGCATGTGTAAACAATAACCAAGATGCAAAAAAAGAAGAAACCCAAGCAGAAATGCCAGCAGGCGATACAAATACAGATACATCAGCTGAAAATGTAAATGAAAAAGATCCAGAAACTGTAGAAGAAAATACAGGCAAAGAAGCAAAAGATAATAAAAATGAAGATAACAATGTAGAAACAACAGGCAAAATGGAAGATGAGCCACACTACGGACAGCCAATCAAAGTTGGATATAATGGTGGTATTTGTACAGGTGCACCAGGGATTGCAAGTGTACGTGGAGAATTTGAAAAAAGAGGAATCGAAGTAGAATTTATCAATGTAGAAAGTGATATAGACGCAATTGGTACACACACAGCAGATGCTACAATTGGTCACATTGCAAAATTTGTACCACCAACAGTTAATGGTATTGACGCAGTTTTTGCATCAGGAGCTCACACTGGATGTAAATCTCTTTATGTACTTAATAATGATGAAATTAATGATACAGAAGGACTAAAAGAAAAAACTGTTGCTTTCCCAGGAGCAATCGGAACAGCAGATCACAATATTGCAATAAGATTCTTTAACAATGATGGCATCACACCTGAAGAAGTTAAATATAAACAAGTAGAATTATCAGCAATCGTTCAATCAATGGAAAATGGAGAAGTGCAAGGGGCAATCCTATCTGATGAATATGCAAACAAATTTGTAGAAGATGGTACCCTAAAAAGAATTAGATCATTATCATTTGACGAAGACTTCAAAAATGAAGCTTGCTGTGTAAATGCACTAAACGGTGACTTTGTAAGAGAAAACCCACTAATGGCAAAAGCTTACAATGAAGCAGTATTGTCTACACAAAAATGGATTGAAGATAATGTTGAAGAAGCAGCACAAATTCTATTTGACAATAACTGGGCATCTGGAGACTTTGATGCAGCTGTAGAGATGATGGAATCATACAACTGGGCAGTAACACTAGATGATACAGAAAAAACATTAGAAACAGTAATCGAAGATTACAAAAACTTAGGGATCATTGATTCAGAAATCACAAAAGAAGAATTTATCTCAAATTACTGGAACAATCTAGGATTAAAAGATAGCGATATAAAATAGAAATTTTTAAGTCATGAAAGAAAATCAAAATATGAAGGAAAATGCTCATCAAGGATACGATAAACTTGATGGGCAAAATCCATCTACTAAAAAAAATAGAAGGATAATAAATATTATAAAACTGATATTACCTATAATTATGGGGCTTATAGCAGTTTTTGAATATGTTTATTTACCAAACCACAGGCCAACAGCCAAACAGACAAATTTTTATAATGGATTTTTGTGGATATTAATTGGAATCTATACTTTAAGCCTTTTAATATCTATAAAAAATAAAAAACTAAGAGAACATTTAATATATAAGGCACCATTTTATTGTTTAATATTACTAATTCTGATGGGTCTTGACATCTTAACTTTAAAAACAGAAAAATTAAGATTGCCATATTTTCCATATGCGGATATGATTTTTAATGCAATTGTTAAAGATAGCGACTACATACTGCAATCTACTTTTTCATCATTAAAATTGCTATTTATCGGATATTTTATTGGGAGCCTTTTAGGACTACTTACTGGTATATTATGTGGATACTCCAAAAAAGTTTCATATTGGGTAGAGCCTTTTATGAAAATATTAGGACCAATACCAACAACAACCTGGCTACCAGTAGTAATGGTTTTAGCAACTACACTTTTTAAGGGAGCAGTATTTATAATTGCACTTGGTGTTTGGTTTTCAGTAACCCTTGCAACTATGACAGGTATCCGTAATGTTGATAGATCTTACTATGAGGCAGCAAAAACACTTGGAGCAAGCGAAAATCAATTGATAAGAAAAATTGCAATACCTTCAGCCCTTCCAAACATTTTCCAAGGATTAACCGCCGGCATGAGCTCAGCTTGTACTTCATTGCTTATTGCAGAGATGATGGGGGTAGAATCTGGCCTTGGATGGTATATCAACTGGAAGAAATCTTGGGCAGAGTATTCAAATATGTATGGGGCAATAATTATAATTTGTTTGACATTTTTATTTGTAAACTGGGTTTTAAGAAAACTTAGAGATCGTGCCTTAATTTGGCAAGAAGGAATGGTTAATTAATGAGTGAATTAGTTTTTAAAAATATTAATAAAGAATTTATCAGCCCTGATTCCCAAATGGTAACCCATGCCTTACAAAATGTTAGTTTTACAATAAATGATGGAGAATTTGTTTCTATAGTAGGTCCTTCTGGCTGTGGTAAGTCTACAATTTTAAGATTGATTGCAGGATTAATTGAACCAACTAGTGGATCTATAAAATTAAATGGCCAAGAAGTTAAAGGCACTGATAGCAATAGGGGTATGGTTTTTCAAAAACCAACACTATTTCCATGGCTTACAGTAAAAGAAAATGTAGCTTTTTCTGGAAATTTAAAGAATAATGTGGATTATAAAAAAGTTGATGCCCTTTTAGAAAAAGTTGGACTAATAGAATTTAAAGACGCATATCCCCACCATCTTTCAGGTGGTATGGCTCAAAGAGTAGCATTAATAAGAACTATGATTAACGAACCAAAAGTTTTTTTACTTGATGAACCACTTGGGGCCCTAGATGCTTTTACAAGAATGAATATGCAAGATGAGCTTTTAAAACTTTGGCAGGAAAATAATACCATGATGATAATGGTAACCCACGACATAGATGAGGCTATTTATATGTCAAATAAGGTCATAGTTATGAAACCAAGACCTGGAGAAATAAAAGAAATTGTAAATATAGATATGGACTATTCTAGGGATAGGACAGCTAAAGAGTTTACAGAATACAGAAATCACATACTCCATACATTAAATATTTAAAAAATTTGACAAAGCAAGAAAAAAAGGTTAAAATGACCTTAATTAGAATATTAGTCTTAAAAATGTGTTGAAGAGAAGAGTATTTATCTAAAAAGCTTAAAGCGAATCCTGGATGGTGAGAGGGGATAAGTGGTTAGATAAAGAAAAGAACCTCTGAGCTAATAAGTCGATACAAGGAGATTTATTCGGGAACTCCCGTTATAGAGTTAGAGTATTATTTGTACTTGATGAGGTTTATTTTGCGAAAAATAAATAAATTTGGGTGGTATCACGAGCTTTCGTCCCTTTGGGGATGAAAGCTTTTTTTATTGCCTTAAATATACACAAATGACTATATTTTAAAAAAAATTATGGAGGATATTATGATCAAAAACGAATACGAAGTTTTAAAAGAAGCAAACAAAGTAATATTAGCCTATTCTGGAGGCCTAGATACATCAGTAATGGTGACTTGGCTAAGAGAAAATGGTGTAAAAGAAGTCATTTGTGTATCAGTAGACCTAGGTCAAGTAGAAAATCCAGATGCCCTAGAGAATAAAGCCTTATCTTCAGGAGCTAGTAAGTTTTATAATGTTAATGTAGAAGAAGAGTTTATAGAAGACTATGCCTTTAAATCTCTAAAAGCTGGGGCAAAATACGAAAATATATATTTATTAGGAACGGCCATAGCTCGACCACTAATTTCAAAAGTTTTGGTAGATATTGCCAATAAAGAAAATGCAGATGTTATTGTCCATGGCTGTACTGGTAAGGGTAATGATCAAATCCGTTTTGAACTTTCTATTATGGCTCTTGCTCCAGAAATTTCAGTTATTGCACCTTGGAGATTTTGGGATATAAAAGGCCGTAGTGAAGAAGAAGCTTACGCAAAAGAGCATGGAATCCCTCTAAAAGTAGAAAAAGATGAAGATTATTCAATGGATGAAAATATCTGGCACCTATCCCACGAGGGTCTGGACCTAGAAGATCCGAAAAATCCAGCTGATTTAGAAAAAATATTATCATGGGTAACTCCTCCTGAAAAAGCAATGGATGAGGCAGAAATTATTGAAATAGGATTTGAAAAAGGAAATCCGGTTGCTATCAATGGTGAAAAATTAAAGGCTGCTGAATTAGTCAAAAAATTAAATGTCATAGCTGGCAAACATGGAATCGGCATAGATGATATTGTAGAAAGCAGGATGGTAGGAATGAAATCAAGGGGTCTTTATGAAAATCCTGCAGCAAGTGTTTTACACTTTGCCCATGAAAAATTAGAATCAGTAACCATGCACCCTGATGCTCTCCAATACAAACAAAAAATGGCCTTAGACTATGCAAATTTAGTCTATGCTGGAAAATGGATGACACCCTTAAAAGAAGCCATGGATGCTTTTATAGAAAAAACTCAAGAAAATGTGACTGGAAAAGTAAAAGTAAAACTATATAAGGGTTCAATGCAAACAGCTGGAATATTTGCAACAAATTCCTTATACCTAGAAGAATATGCAACATTCGAAGAGGATGATGTTTATAACCAATCAGATGCGACTGGATTTATAAATTTATTTGGACTTAGCACAAAAATATATGCAAAGGCATTGAAAGAAGGTGAGAAAAAGTAAAATGAAACTTTGGAGCGGAATGCTATCTGGGGACTTGGATAAATTTGCAGAAGAATTCAATTCATCAATTAAAATTGATCAAAGATTAGTTTTCGATGACATAAAAGGATCTATTGCCCATGTAAAAATGCTTAAAGAAACTCAGATTATAGAAGCTGATCAGGCAGACGAAATAATTAAAGGGCTTCAGATAATCAAGCAAAAACTTTTAGATGGTAAGTTAGAAATTGATTGGTCTAGTGAAGACATCCATACCTTTATCGAATCAGCTTTAATTAAAGAAATTGGTGAAGTTGGCAAGAAAATGCACACAGCTAGGTCAAGAAATGACCAAGTTACAACTGATTTAAGATTACATCTAAGGGATGAAGTTGAAAATATAGGCTCAATTTTAAAAGAATATTTAAAAATATTGTGTGAAGTAGCTGATAAAAATAAAGAAACTATTATGCCCGGCTACACACATTTGCAAGCAGCCCAACCACTTACCTTTGCCCATCATTTGATGGCTTATGCCATGATGGGACTTAGGGATTTAGAAAGATTAGAAGACTTAAAAAAAAGAATAAATTCTTCACCACTTGGAGCCTGTGCTTTAGCTGGAACAACTTATCCAATTGATAGAGAATTTACTGCAAGAGAATTAGGGTTTGAAAGTCTAATGCAAAACTCTATGGATGCGGTTAGTGACAGGGACTACATTTTAGAATTGCAGTCTGTTTTGTCAATAATTGGCATACATTTATCAAGGATTTCTGAGGAATTGATTATTTGGTCATCCCAGCCATATCATTTTGTGAGTATAGATGATAAATTTTCCACAGGATCATCCATTATGCCTCAAAAGAAAAATCCTGACATGGCTGAGCTTATTAGAAGTAAGTCAGCAAAACTTATAGGAAATATGAATCAGTCATTTGTAATGCTAAAGGGATTGCCCTTAGCTTATTCAAAGGATATGCAAGAAGATAAGGAATCAATATTTGATAGTGTGGATATAATAAAAATTTCATTACAAGTTATGGCAGGGCAAATAAAAAGCCTAAAAGTAAATAAGGAAAAAATGCTAGAAGCTTGTAAAGATGGTTTTTTAAATGCAACTGACCTTGCAGATTATTTGGTAAATAAAGGAGAAAATTTTAGAGACGCCCACCATATTTCAGCAAGACTTGTAAAATATGGCATAGAAAATAACAAAACTTTGGATGAAATTGATCTAGATATCTATAAAGATGAATCAGATTTATTTGATGAAGACATTTACCAAGAAATTGATATAATAAAATGTGTCAATGAGAGAAAATCCTTAGGCGGGCCAGCTAAAAAAGAAGTAGAAAGACAAATTGCCTTTGTCTTAGAAAAGCTAAGTTAGAATGGAGTATAAATGAAAAGTAAAAAGAAAAGTCTGCTAGCATTAATTTTTATTATGGTATTATTTTTACCATTTAAATCCCTAGCGGCAGATGAACTAGTAGATGATGGTGTAATAGATTTTGGAACAAGTGCAGATTTCCCACCATATGAATATTATGAAAATGATGAAATAGTTGGAATTGATCCTGATATTGTAAGGGCAATTGGAGATTATTTGGGTTATGAGGTTAGACTCCATGATATGGATTTTAACACTATTATTGCCAGTATCCAATCAGGGAAAATGGATGGGGGAGCAGCTGGGTTTACTGTAACTGAAGAACGTAAAAAGTCAGTAAATTTTACAGATTCCTTTACAAAAACCAGTCAAATTGTAATAGTTAGAAAAGATTCTCAGATTAAAGAAGTAGAAGATTTAAATGATGGAGCCCAAATTGGGACTCAACTCGGGACAATAGGCGATACCATAGCAAAAGATGACTTTGGTGAAGAAAATGTAAATTCTTTTAACAAGGTACCAGACGCTATTCTATCCTTACAAAACAAAAAAATCGATGCAGTAATCCTAGATAAGCATACGGCAGAAAATTATGTCAATGCAAATAAGGATTTGAAAATCATCGACACTCCTTATTTGGAAGAAGAATATGCCCTAGCGGTTAATAAAAATAATCCAGAGCTGCTTGAAAAAATGAATGAAGCCATAGCAGCCCTTAAAGAATCCGGTGAAATTGATAAAATTATGGCAAAATATGAAAAAAAAGAAGTTTCTGAAAGTGGAACTGGTATTTTTGGTAGATTTAAATCAAATATTATTGATAACGGTGCTTACAAATATCTTTTAGATGGCCTAAAAATCACTGTAATTGTAACAATCTGTGCCTTAATTATTTCCTTTGCCCTTGGACTTATAATTGCCTTAGTTAGAGCAGCAAGCATTGAAATGGCTGGTGAGAATGTAGGTTTTGGAGGCATACTTATAAAAATATTAGATAAAATATTTAATATTTTTGTATCAATTATCCGTGGCACCCCTTCTACAATCCAGCTTTTAATAATGTTTAATGTAATTTTAGTAAATTTTGATAGCCTGCTTTGGGTAGCAATTATTTCATTTGGACTAAACTCATCAGCCTATATGGCAGAACTATTTAGGGGTGGGATAAATTCAGTTGCAAAAGGGGAAAAAGAAGCGGCACGAAGCCTTGGCCTCAGCAATTTTCAAACCATGAAAAAAGTAGTAATGCCTCAAGCACTTAAAAACTCACTACCAGCCCTAGGCAATGAAGTAATTACATTATTTAAAGAAACTTCAATTGCAGGATTTATAGGACTAGCAGACCTTACACGCGGAGCTTCTATTGTAATTAGTCAGACCTTTGATGCAGCAACAGCTTATTTTTCAGCAGCAATTATATATTTAATAATCGTCTTACTAATAGAAAAAATATTTAAGAAAATAGAAAGGTTGTACCTATATGCTTAAAGTAAATAATTTGGAAAAATCATTTGGTCCTTTAAAAGTCTTGGATAAGGTAAGCCTTGAAGTTGAAAAAAATGATGTAATTTCAATCATTGGCCCATCAGGTTCAGGGAAATCTACATTTTTAAGATGCCTAAACCTTTTAGAAAAACCAAATGGAGGAGAAATATTTTTTGAAGATAAGAAGATAAATGATGCAAATGTAGACATCAATAAACTTAGAGAAGAAATGGGCATGGTTTTTCAAAACTTTAACCTATTTTCAAATATGCCAATCATAGAAAATCTAACTCTAGCTCCAGTTATGAGAGGGAAAATGACAAAAAAAGAAGCAAATGATAAGGCAATGAGACTTCTTGAAAGAATTGGCCTAAGTCAAAAGAAAAATGTATATCCAGTTAGCCTTTCTGGTGGTCAAAAACAAAGGGTGGCAATTGCAAGAGCTCTTATGATGAATCCAAAACTAATGCTTTTTGATGAACCTACAAGTGCCCTTGATCCAGAAATGGTTGGTGGAGTTTTGGAAATGATGCAAGAATTAGCAAATGAAGGTATGACCATGGTTGTCGTTACCCATGAAATGGGATTTGCCCGTGAAGTTTCAAACAGGGTTGTTTTTATGGATGGGGGTCACATAGTTGAACAAAGTAATGATCCATATGATTTTTTTGCAAATCCAAAAAACGAACGTAGCCAGCAATTCTTATCACAAGTCATTTAAGGGGCAACTCTTATTTGACTTTTTTTGTTTTTGGGTGTATCATAATTTAGTATTTACGCAGGATTGGCGGAATTGGCAGACGCGCAAGACTAAGGATCTTGTGACCGATTTTAGGTCGTGGAAGTTCAAGTCTTCTATCCTGCACCAAAAACATTGAATAATATTGAAAATTGAACGTTTATTAATTTGTGTGTGGGTAATATGTGGGATAAACATATTATTTTTTTTGCTCAAAATTGATAATTTTTGTTATAATTGTAGCTGAGGTTAAAATGAATAGAAAATGTTTTGCAAAAATTAATTTAACTTTGGATAGCTTATACAAACGTGATGATAGTTATCATGAGATAGATACTATTATGGCACGCATAAGCTTATTTGACGAGCTTGAAATTATTCCAAATGATAGGGGAATTTTTAACTACTCATCAAATCTTGAAACAATTTGTCCAGTTGAGGACAATTTGATATATAAGGCTTGGGAGATTTTAAAAGAAAAAACTGAAAATCCAGGTGTGGATGTTTACTTAAAGAAAAATATCCCCCTTGCAGCAGGACTTGCAGGTGGATCGACTGATGCAGCTGAAATGATAAAGGGTCTAAATGAGCTTTGGAATCTAAATCTATCAAAAAAACAAATGATGGAAATAGGAAAAAAACTTGGAGCGGATATACCATTTTTCTTTGAAAATTCACCAGCTAGAGCAAAAGGGATTGGGGAAATACTATTCCCATTTGAAAATAATCTTGATATGAAAATACTTTTGGTAAATGATGGCACAGAAATATCCTCAGCTGAAGTTTATAAAAAACTTAGAGATTTTGGTCATGTAGAAAATGACTTGATTGTTGAAAAACTAAAAAAAGGAGACCACTCAGCTATTTTTTATTTTGAAAATGTTATGGAAGATGTGGTTACTGATATGTACCCTCATTTACTAGACCTTAAGTACGAATTCCTAGATTATGGGGCAGAAGTTACATTAATTAGTGGCAGTGGAGCATCTATTTTTGGAATATTTATGGATGATGAAAGCCTTGAATTTGCCTATAAAAAAATGAGTAAAAAGTACGAATTTGTAAAAAAGGTTGAATTATTATGACAAATATTGGTGTATTTGATTCTGGTCTTGGTGGACTAACTGTTTTAAAAGAGCTTGCTAGTGAAAAAAATGCAAATTATTTTTACCTAGGAGATAGCAAAAGAGCTCCTTATGGCAGCAGGTCTAAGGATGAAATTCTAAAGCTTGCCGATGAGATAGTCGAATATTTAGAAAAGTATGATATAGACCAATACATTATTGCATGCAATACAATTTCAACAATTGCAACTGAATATTTGGAAAATAAATATAAAAAGAAATTTTACCCAATAACTAGGGCTGGTGTAGAAAATGCCTTGCAATATGAGGGTGATTTTTGCCTGCTTGCAACTACGGCAACTGTGGACAGCCATATATATAAAGAAGAAATTGAAAAGAATTCATCAAGTAAAGTTTTTGAAATTCCTGCCACAAAATTGGTTACACTTATTGAAGATGGAAAATTAAGTGGAGATGAACTTGATCAGGCTTTGAGCCAATATTTAGAAATTGCCAATCAAAAGCAAATTCCAAATATTATTCTTGGATGCACCCACTATCCAATTATAAAGAATGCTATAATAAAAAATTTGAATTATAAGGCTAACATTATTAATCCAGCTCATAATGTCAGCAAAAAAGTTAATTTTGATGAGGATAATAAGTCAAGTATAAATATTTTTATGACCCAAGTAAATGAAAAGAATAAGCAGATTGTAGATCATATTTTAGATTGTGATTACAACTTAGAACTAAAGGAGATTTAAGATGATATATGCAGTAATAGACATCGGTTCAAACACCGTTAGACTTTCTGTTTTCAAAATATCTGGCGATAAAGTTACAAATTTATTTAACGAAAAGGAACAAGCTTCCCTAAAAACTTATGTAAGTAATGGAGTCTTATCAGAAAAAGGTATCCAAAGATTGATTGAAACCCTTCGCACTTTTAAGGCAGTAGTGGATAATTTTGGTGATATTGACGAACTACATCCATTTGCAACTGCAACAATCCGTGATGCAGCAAATAGGACTGAAATTTTATTCAGAGTAAAAGAAGAACTTGATCTAGATATTGAAATTATAAGTGGAGAAGAAGAAGCTAAACTTGCCTTTATAGGTGCAAGCTCTTCAGTAGAAGTTTCCCGTGGGGTTCTTACTGACATTGGTGGTGGTTCATCTGAAGTTGTAATTATTGATCAAAATAAGGTTATAAAATCAACATCTCTTTCTATTGGTTCTCTTTCTGCTTTTAATGATTATGTTAGTTCTTTATTTGTAAATAAGGATGAGAAAAAAAATATAGATACAGAAGTAAAATCCTTGCTTGAATCAAATAAAATGTACAGGGAAGACCATGATTTACTTTGTGCAGTAGGTGGTACAGCCCGTGCTACTTTAAAATTTTATAATGATTACTATGATGAAGCAAATTACAATACAGTTATGGATGCAAGTAAGCTTAATGATATGATTAAGGAAGTTATAGACAGGCAGCCTAGAGATATTTTAGATGCCATCCTAGCAGTAAAACCAGATAGGGTACATACGCTGCTTCCGGGTATGATAATACTAAACCGTTTGTCTAAATATTTTTATTGCGATACAATAAATATAAGCCAAACAGGTGTAAGAGAAGGGTATGTATATAATAAATTACTAGGAAGGAATAAATAATATAATATGGCAGATATATCTTTTACGCAAAACAGAGAACTTTCGTGGCTAAAATTTGACCAAAGGGTCTTAGAAGAAGCAAATGATAGAGATGTACCAGTTTTAGAAAGACTGAGATTTTTCTCGATATTTGATACCAATCTTGAAGAATTTTTTATGGTAAGGGTTGGTAGTCTTACTGACTTTAAGAATTTAAAGAAAAAACCAGTCGATAGCAAATCAGGTATGACCAGTGATGAGCAACTTGATGCAATATTAGCAGATTGTATTGACTTATATAAGCAAAAAGATCAAGTATATGGACAAATAGTAGATGAGCTTAAAGTAAATGGTATAAATTTACTCAAAGTTTCTGAACTTAGTGAAAAAGATAGAAAATCTGTAGAATACTACTTTAATACAAAGATAGAACCAATTTTAAATTTCCAAGTGGTAGATAGGGTCCATCCTTTCCCAAGACTACCAAACTTAGCCTTATCTGTTGTTTTCTCATTAAAATCAGAAAATGATAATGAAAGCAAAAGTGTAGGACTTATCCAAGTTCCAGATAAATTAAAAAGATATTTAAAAATCAATGACACAAGCTTTGTCTTTATCGAAGATATAATAAAAGAATTTGGCTACCAAGTATTTGAAGGATATGAGGTAGAAAACCAATATATAATCTCGCTAACAAGAAATACAGATATTTCATATAACGATGATGATTACGATGTTGACCAAGACTTTAGAGATTATATGAAAGGCAAGCTTAAAAAAAGAAAGAGACTTCATCCAGTTAGACTTGAAGTAGATAATGACCTATCAGATGAGTCATTAGAATTTTTAAAAACTCAATTCGACCTAGATAAGAAAAATATATTTGTAACCAAATCACTAATGCAAGCAGGATTCTTATTTGGACTTGTAGAGGATTTACCTGAAAATTTTATAGCAAAACACACTCACGAGCCATTTAGCCCACAAGCATCAGCAATGGTTGATCCAAATCGTCCTATGATGGAGCAGATTAACGAAAAAGATATATTTTTATCATTTCCATATGAATCTATGGACCCAGTTATCAGACTTTTAGAAGAAGCAGCTGAGGATGAAAGTGTAGTTTCAATAAAAATTACCCTTTACAGAATTGCCCATGACAGCAAAATTGCAAAAGCCTTGATAAAAGCAAGTGAAAATGGCAAAGATGTAATAGTTTTAATGGAACTTCGTGCAAGATTTGACGAAGATAACAATATACTTTGGTCATCAAAACTTGAAGATGCTGGCTGTAAAATCTTATATGGTTTTGATAATTATAAAACTCACTCCAAAATCTGTCTGATAACTAAAATAGACCAACACGAAAATATCCAATATATCACCCAAGTTGCAACAGGAAACTATAACGAAAAAACAGCAAAATTATACACAGATTTTTCACTTATGACATCAAATGGTGCGATAGGTCTTGATGCAAAAGATTTATTTGATAATGTTATGCTTGGAAACCTAGAGGGTGAATACAAAAACCTAATGGTAAGTCCAAAATCAATGCAAGAAGGACTTGACAAGCTAATTGATGAGCAAATACAAATTCAAAAACAAGGTGGACAAGGATATATCAGGATAAAACTAAATTCTATATCAGATAGGATTTTGATTGATAAACTTTCTGAAGCGTCAAATGAAGGTGTAAAGGTAATAATGCTAGTAAGAGGCATTTGCTGTATCCTCCCAGATGTAAAGAATCGTACAGAAAATATAGAGATATATTCGATTGTAGGAAGATTTTTAGAACACCACAGGGTTTACCAATTTGGCCATCGAGAAAATGCAAAAGTATTTATTTCATCTGCTGACTTTATGACAAGAAATATCAGACATAGGATGGAAGTTGCAGTTCCTATTTTTGATGAGGAAATTAAAAAACGAATCCTCGACTTTATGGATTTGATGCTTTCAGATGATGTTAAAATTAGAAAACTATTATCAAACGGAGAGTACACAAAAGTTCAAAATGTAAATAATATTAACTCTCAAGAAGTCTTAGCAGAACAAGCAAAAAAACGCAGCCTACAAGCAGAAGAAAATAGATCGGTTCAAAAAGTGGCTGAAAAAACTAAAAAAAGGAAAGAAAATATAATGAGCGAAGAGCGAAAAAAACTAAAAAAAGAGAAAAATTTCCTTCGCAGAATTTTAGATATTTTCAAAAAATAATAAATATTAACTAAATTTTACAAAAATCGGCTATTTAAGTCGATTTTTTTTCATTATTTATGCAAATAAAATGCTTTTACCCCTATTAATTTTGTAAAAATCATGCTATAATGTTAGTAAATAGTAATAAATCAATTTCGTATAAAATTGAGATATATTTTATAAAATTGATTTCCCACAGTCTTCACTCAAAAACAACTATAACTATAATATTGAAATAAATGAATAGGAAATTATTATGTCTAATAAAGGTATCAGAGAAAAAAAGAGAAATCAGGCAAGAAGAAGAAAAGCAAGAAACAAAAAGATTTTTACAAGTGGAATATTAGCAGTAGTATTAGTAGGTTCTATTTATCAATTTGGATTTAATGGTAATAATGAAAATGAATTTGAAATTGCAAGACCAAATGAAATCAGACAAGCAGCAGGGAATTTTAGCGAGTTAGAAGAAGAAACAATCGAAGAAACAAGCAATAAAATTCATGTGGCAACTGATGTTGGTTTTAAAGATGCAGGGGTAGATGAAAGCCATGCTCTAAAAGATGATAAATATAGCGATAACCTGCAAGAATACGTTCTTTGTGTACAAACCCAATACGCTTATCAATTCCCAAATGATTATTCAAAAACTGAAAAATTCATTGAAGAAGGATCATATGTTCCATACTTTGGCACAGAAAATGGTTTTTCTAAAGTGAAAATCGATGATACCTATTATTATGTAAATAAATATGGCCTATCAAAATTAGATAGCGATAAGCAAATCAAGGTTGTAAATGGCTTAGCCTTTGTAAATGAAAATTATCCATTACCAGAAGACTTTGATCCAGGTGTGGATAAGACAGCAAGACGTGCCTTTGAAACTATGAGACAAGATATGGCTCGCGAAAATTTAGATGTAAAAATTGCTTCTGACTATAGGGGCTATGATTTAGAAAAAAGAATGTTTGAGGTTTCTGAGCCAGATAGTTCAGCTCCAGGAACAAATGAGCATCAACTTGGATCTGCCTTTGACTTTTTTACAGAAGGCAGCAAGTACAATGACAAATTTGAAAAAACCGCAAGCTATGATTGGCTAGCAGAAAATGCTTACAAATATGGTTTTATAGAAAGATATCCAAAGGGTAAAGAAAATAAAACCAACCACAAGGCAGAACCATGGCACTTTAGATTTGTAGGTGTGGAAAATGCTAAAAACATCTATGAAAATGATTTAACTCTAGAGGAATATTTAAAAATAAATTAGAAAAAGTCTTGAAATTTTCATTAAATTGTTATATAAATGTAATATGAAAACATTTTAAATTTACAATTTAAGGAGAAGTTATGAAATCATTTCACACAGACAAAGCACCAGCAGCAGTAGGACCATATGTACAAGCAATTGGTACAGAACAATTTGTATTTACATCAGGTCAAATCCCACTAAATCCAGAAACTGGAGAACTAGTAACAGAAATCTCTGCTGCAGCTAGACAAGTTTTAAATAATATTAAAGCTATCCTAGAAGAATCTGGTTCATCAATTGATAAGGTTATAAAATGTACAGTTTACTTAGCTGACATCAATGATTTTGCAGCAGTAAATGAAGTTTACAAAGAATTTTTTGATGAACACAAACCAGCAAGATCAGCTTTACAAGTAGCAGCTCTTCCACTTGGAGCAGCACTAGAAATCGAAGCTATAGCTTCACTATAAATTAAAATTAACAGCAATTTTATATTGCTGTTTTTTTGTGACTAAATTTATAATAATTGATTATTATTTTGAAAACTTATACAATAACCGTAAGTAAAAACACATTTATAAGGAGGTCATATTCAATATAAATTTGATACCATAGTTGATAGATCAGGGACCAATACGATTAAGCTTTATGGCTATAAGCAATACATATTCCAAGATAAGGATATAGACCTAGGCTTTGATAATGAGGACTATATACATTTTTGGATAGCAGATATGGAATTTGCTTGCGCTCCAGAAATAATATATGCCATAAAAGATAGGCTTGATAGAAAGATTTTGGGCTATACAGATAATTATGATGATAGACTTTATGATGCCCTAAGCTCTTGGACTAAAGACCGCTATGATTTTAGCTTTGATAAGAAAGAGTTAGTCTTATCTAATGGTGTAGTTCCTGCCATAGCAAGAATTATTAGATACTTATTGGGAGATGATGAGAAAGTTTTATTTAATACTCCGTCCTACGGGCAATTTGCAAAAACATGGCAGAGAAATAATAAGGAGTATTTAACAAGTCCCTTAATAAAAATTCTGACGGCTCCTATGATATAGACTTTATTGACTTAGAAGAAAAGATGGCAAGGGATGATGTAGAATTATTTATCCTATGTAACCCTCACAATCCAACAGGTAGGGACTGGAAGAAAGAAGAGCTAGAAAAAATAGCTGACCTAGGCAAAAAATATGACCTATGGATTATATCTGATGAGATCCACTGTGACCTGAGACGTAAGGATGCACCAAGACACATTCCTCTAGGCAAGATTATGCCTAGTTATAATAAGCTAATTACCTCTATGGCAGCTACCAAGTCATTTAATATAGCAGGCCTTGCCCAATCATCTATTATTATTAGAAGTGATCAGGTTAAGGATAGGTGGATGGCAGAAGGAGCTATTGGCCTAAATCCCCTAAGTCATGAGGCAAGCATTGCAGCCTACGAAAAAGGGGGTCAGTGGCTAAGTGAACTTAATGACTATTTAGATGGAAACTTTAAATTCTTAGAGAAATTCTTAGATAAGAACTTGGCTGATGTTATCCTATCACCAGCCCAAACAACCTATCTAGCTTGGCTAGACTTTAGCGAGTATTTTGATGAGGATGATGACCTAGAGCTATTTTTTGCAAAAAATGCAGCTGTCCTAGTAGAAGCTGATAAGACCTTTGTAGACCATGCTAATAGGATGCTAAGGATAAACCTAGCCTGCCCTAGGTCTTACCTAAAAGAAGGCCTTAAAAGAATGGCAAAAGCTCTTAAAGACAGAGCTTAAGAGTTATCGAAATTTAGGGCTAAAGCAGTAAAATAAGACCATAAGACTGATAAACAATAAATAATAGGAAGGGGCTGTTGCAAAACTATGAATAATCATCGTACCATCATTAGAAGGTTCTCTTAGGAAATTTTCAGTGGTGCCTGCCGGCTGATGGAGGCATACTTTCCGTGGAGGTTCTTCTAATGATATTGGTACGATTTATTCAATCTGCAACAAGCCCTTTTAATTTATTTCCTATTCATTTTCCTTCTCCATTCTTAGGGTTTCGTCTAGAAGGGTTAGGTAGTATTTTTTAAATATACACTAGCGTTCTATTTGCTAGAACGCTATTTTTATGCCTATTATACAATAATTATACAAAAAAAACTATGAAAATATATATATATAATAAAACAGAAATAATGGAAAGAATTGATAAAATAAGTTAAAAATATAACATTATTCTATTATCGGTTTAGTGTATGCAATAATGATTCGTTGATATATACAGATGTTAGCTTTATTTTACAAATATCGGAAAAATTTTTGTTTTCCAAAAATATAACTAAAAAAACAATGACTAAAACTTGAAATTTAAATAATCGAGAATAGAATAAATATAAGACATTTTGCGAACACGCAGTCTATGATAAATGTAACTAGGACAGACTCTAATATATGGGGTCTTGAGACAGTCGATTATTTTTTGGAGGAAAATGGACAATAGATTTAAAAGAATTATTGAGTTTAAAAAACAAAAAGGCTCAATAAGAAAACCAAAATACGCAACTAGAAAACTATCTATAGGGCTAGTTTCATGCATGCTAGGTTACGCACTTTTAGTATCTCCATCCTCAGTAGAAGCATCCGAGCTTGGTAACGAAAATCAAGCTGTAGCTGAAAAACCTGCTGAAACAGAGACTACAAGTAAAGACAATAATTTAGTAGAAGGAAACGAAGAAACATCAGCTGAAGGAAGTGTTGAAGAAGAAACTCCAGCACCAGCTGAGGAAGAAAAACCAGAAACCACTGAAGCTCCTAAAGAAACAAAAAAAACAGAAGAAGCTTCAAAATCTGAAGAAGACACTGTTTCTGAAGAGGACGCTGTTGTAGAAGAAAATGAAGTCTCCGTACTAACAGAAGAACAAAGACAAGCTCTAAAAGAAGCTGACTTTACTGATAGTGAAATCGAGAAAATCGAAGAAGAAATAGCTAAAAATGTATTAGCTGATGCGAGCTTTGATGTAGAAGCTTTCCTAGATGAAAAAGTAGCAGAAAAAAATAAAGCTATAGAAGAATCTGAAAAAGATGAACTTTCATTAGAAATGTCTGAAGAAATTTCATCTGGTAGACAAAGCGCAGGTCAAAATAAACTTGAAAATATTGTAGTTGACATTGATGGAGAAAAGTATAGTAATGTTACCACTGTTAAACCACTAGGTTTTCATAAAGATGATTATGTAGGTGAAAAACTTAAACCTGGCTTAGACAATGTTATAGAAGCAAAGGTTAGCTTTGATGTACCTGATACTGTAACTAAGGATGACTCATTTAACATTGGCGTGTCTGGAAATGTTAACCTTCATGGAATTTCAACAGTAGCTCATATTGATGATATTTATTACAATGGAGAGCTTTTAGCAAAAGCTGAAGTTCAACCAGATGGAAAGACAGTAAGATATACTTTTACTGAATATGCTGACAAAATTGCTAAGATTAAAATGCATGTAGCTTTCCCTATATTTATAGATAAGGACTCTGTTCCTACAACTAGCGATCAAGCTGTAACAGTAAATGTTGATGGAAATGAAGTATCTAAGACATTTACTGTTGATTACTCTACTGAAGATTCGTACAAAGGAAAGGATGAAAAAAATCCAAACGTAAATGTAGAGACATTAAGTGGTTCTGCAAATATAGATGAAACATACGATGGTACTTTGCAAGGAAATGATCCTAAGAAAAATAACACTTATGTTCACACTATTTATGTTAACCCTACAAGACAAGAGCTTACAAATTCAAAGTTATTTATAACAAGTCAAACTGATAAAGCAGGAAATCCTATAGGTGGTGCTGACTTCGGTAGCAAAGTTGCTAATACAGTAAAAGTATATAGACTTAAAGATGGAGCTCAATTATCAGGTAGCTATGATTTAAATTATAATGATTTAGAAGATGTAACTAAACGAGCTACTTCTATTGCAAAAATTGGTAGACAGTCTGGTATAGAAGTACAAATTAAACAACAAAATGATAAGGCACCTTATGTTGTTGTATACCAAGGTCAAACAAAGCCGGGAACAAACGCAAATACAATAGTTAAGTTTTCCGCCGATAAAAAGGTATGGAGTGATGGAAAAACAGTAGATAATAATCCAAATGATTGGGTATATAGAAATGATGTCTTCTTTGAAAAAGGAAATTCTGGTGCTACAGGTGAAGTTGATAAACTTTACAAACTTGGTGATAAAGTTTGGATAGATGAAAATGGTAATGGAATCCAAGACCCAGGCGAAAAACCACTAAAAGATGTTTATGTATCAATCGTAGTAAATGGACAAGAAACTATCCTAAGAACAGATGAAAATGGTAACTATATATTTAACAACCTTCCAAATGGTGAATATGAAGTTACATTTGCTAACCTACAAGGATATAAACCAACTAAAGCAAAACAAGGTACAGACGATGCTGTAGACTCTGATGCTACATTAGTTGATGGTGTTTTAAAAACAAAAGCTACAATAGCTGACGCTGATAACATGAATGTAGACTTAGGTCTAATTAAAGAAAAAACTTACACTATAGGTGATAGAGTATGGCTAGATGATGACAAAGACGGACTTCAAACAGAAGGCGAAAAAGGCGTTGAAGGCGTAACTGTTAAACTAACAGGCGAAGGTATCGAAGATCAAACAACCACAACAGATGCCAACGGAAACTACAAATTCGAAAATCTAAAAAATGGTGAATACAAAGTAACATTCGAAGACCTACCAGAAGGTTATGAAATTACAAAAACTGACGAAGGAACTGATGACAAAATAGACTCAGACGGTAAAGAAGTAACCGTAACAATCAATGACGCAGATGATATGTCAATAGACCTAGGATTAGTAAAAGAAGAAGCACCAGTAGAAGAAAAAACATATATCCTAGGTGATAGAGTATGGCTAGATGATGACAAAGACGGACTTCAAACAGAAGGCGAAAAAGGCGTTGAAGGCGTAACTGTTAAACTAACAGGCGAAGGTATCGAAGATCAAACAACCACAACAGATGCCAACGGAAACTACAAATTCGAAAATCTAAAAAATGGTGAATACAAAGTAACATTCGAAGACCTACCAGAAGGTTATGAAATTACAAAAACTGACGAAGGAACTGATGACAAAATAGACTCAGACGGTAAAGAAGTAACCGTAACAATCAATGACGCAGATGATATGTCAATAGACCTAGGATTAGTAAAAGAAGAAGCACCAGTAGAAGAAAAAACATATACCCTAGGTGATAGAGTATGGATAGACGACAACAAAGACGGAATCCAAACTGAGGGCGAAAAAGGTCTAGCAGGAGTAACTGTTAAACTAACAGGCGAAGGCATAGAAAAAACAACAAAAACAGACGCAAACGGAGAATACAAATTCGAAGGCCTAAAAAATGGTGACTACAAAGTAACATTCGAACTACCAGAAGGCTACAAAGTAACCGACACCAATGTAGGCGACGATGACGAAAAAGATTCCGATGGTACAGAAGTTACTGTAACAATCAACGATGCAGATGATATGTCAATAGACCTAGGTCTAATAAAGGTAACAGAAACACCATGGACACCATTAGAACCTTCTGAATCAGTAGATCCAGAAAAACCAGGTGAGGGAGATTCATCAATCCCATGGACACCACTAGAACCTTCTGAACCAGTAGATCCAGAAAAACCAGGTGAAGGAGATTCATCAATTCCATGGACACCACTAGAACCATCTGAACCAGTTGAGCCAGAAACACCAGGTGAAACCCCAGATATTCCATGGACACCATTGGAACCATCTGAACCAGTTGAGCCAGAAACACCAGGTGAAACTCCTGAGACTCCTGAAACTCCAGAAAAACCTGAAACTCCAGAAAAACCTGAAAAATCAGAAAATCCTGAGAAACCTGAAAAAACAGGTAAAGAAAATCCAACAAGTCCAGAAGTAGATAAGGATAAGAAGGATAATAGGGTTAAAGTTCCAGTAGTTGAATCTAAAAAGGAAGTTAAAAAAGAAACTCCTGTTAGAAAGAATGGAAACCCTAAGACAGGTGTAGGTTCAATATCAGGTGCAGCATTAGGACTAATCGCAGCTGCTAGTGGACTCTTTGTCAGCAAGAAAAACAAAGACGAAGAATAAAACTAAATAGACAGATTGTAACTATAAATTAATCCAAAACTCCAAGTTCTCCAGCTTGGAGTTTTCTCTTGGATACTTTTAGCTAATATTTAGAATGAAAAATGTTTTAAGGAGTAAATACAATTGTATTAATATTTATAAGATATTTTGTATTTTAATCATAGTTTAGTAGAGTATATTTATGATTAAATAAATTCTAAGAAGGCTGTAGGAGATTTGAGGATTTGATTTATGAGAGACCTGATTTTGATGGCTTGTGGTAGAGATTTCTACCTTGCTCGATAAGCTTTGTAGGTCAAAAGATAGGTAGGAGTTCTTTTCTCTACATAAGAGAATCGAAAGTTCTTTCATTAATATAGATGAACTTTATAATATTATAAGTATCAGAAATTCTATCAATACCAAGGACGAATTCTATGATGGTGAGCTTAAGATATTCTATGAAAATATGCCTCGTTTTGATGAACTTAAGCACAGGCGTGGGACTATTAGGATAGAAAATAAGATTAGTTAATGATGATGTGCTGCTATTTTGTTTCATAAATGCATGTATCAGAAAAAGACGAGGATGTTTAGTTTCCTCATCTTTTTTTTATATTGATACTTTTGCAACAGCCCTTTTTTTAGGAGAATATATGACTTTAGGAAACCAAGATATTATAAAAGCTGTTGATAGCCTTTCTCGATATCAAGTAAAAACACGTAGGTACTTACACGAAAATCCAGAGCTATCTGGGGAAGAAATAGAAACTAGTAAGTTTTTAAAGAAAGAAGCAAAAAAATTAGATTTACCTATAAAGGAAGTTGAAGGTACAGGATTTTATGCTATCCTTGATACAGGAAATCCAGGATACAGGAAATCCAGGCAAAACTCTGGGGCTTCGTACAGACATTGACGCACTTCCAATTGTTGAAAAAGATTCAAATCAAAAAAATATGTGTCTCTGCAAATCAAAAATTGAAGGCAAATTTCACGCTTGTGGCCATGACGGTCATATGGCAACTTTACTAGGGGCTATGAAAATATTAAGTCAAAATAAAGATAAGCTTAAGGGGAAGATTATTTTTATATTTGAAGAAGGTGAAGAAACTGGATCTGGCATATATAAAATGGTTGAGGCTCTAAAAAATGAAAATATAGATGCTATCTATGGAGAACACTTAGCTGCCTTTTTAGAAACTGGAAAAATTGCAGTTGATGCTGGTCCAATTATGGCCGGAAATGCAATTGTAGACTTCACAATTCGTGGAAGAGGTGGTCATGGATCTCGTCCTGACTTATCAATCAGCCCAATTTTTGTGGCCAGTAATATCATAAATGGTCTAGCAAGTGCATGGGTAAATCGTATTGATGTTTCAAAAACAGTTACCCTAGGCCTAGGTCTTATAAATGGAGGAACTATTGCCAATGTTATCCCAGATGAAGTAAGGGTAGCAGGAACCCTAAGATATTTTGATACCAAAGAAGGCAAAAAAGCCTTAGACCTAGTAAGAAAAGTAGGATCTTTGACAGCTAAGGCCCATGAATGTGAGTTTATAGAAAATAAAATAATTCATGACAATGAGCCAGTTATAAATGATGAAAGCCTAGCCAAGCTTGCACAAGAATCCATAGAAGATATAATGCCAGGTACCATCAAAAAAGACTTAACATGGTTTGCTTCAGAGACATTTGCAGGCTATAACAAGCTATGCCCAATAGCTTTTGCCCTAGTAGGGACAAAAAATACTGACCTAGGATCTGGTGCAGAACATCACAATGAATATTTTGATATAGACGAAAAATCTTTAAGCATAGGCACTATTGCCATGGTCAAATTCGCCAATGAATTTTTAATTTCAAAATAGTTGGGTATATATAATATATCGAAGAAAAAGGAGTGTATTATGACTATTAATGTAAACGAAAAAGCACCAGAATTTTCACTAAAAGACCAATACAAAAATGATATAAACTTATCAGATTTAAAAGGCAAAAAAGTAATTCTTTCTTGGCATCCACTTGCATTTACATCTGTTTGTACAGATCAAATGAGATCTTTAGAAAGAAATTATGATAGAATCCAAGAAAAAGGGGATACAGTGGTTATTGGGTTATCCATAGACCCATTCCCAGCCAAACAAAAATGGGCAGATATACTCTGCATAGAAAATGTAAAAATCGCATCAGATTTCTTCCCATATGCAGAAGTTACAAAAGCATACGGATTATTTAATGAAGAAAATGGTGCCAGCCAAAGGGCAAATGTAATAGTTGATGAAGAAGGTAAAGTACAGTGGGTGAAAGTTTACGAACCTTCTGAGTTACCTGATATAGAAGAAGTAATCGAAAACTTATAAATCTAAAAAGCTTCCAAAATTTTGGGAGCTTTATTTTTTTTGTAAAAATAGGGTAAAAATACAAAAAGCATTAAAAAAATAAGGAGCATATTATGAACTTAGAACAAGTTGTAAATCTCCAAAGAGAATACTTTTATTCTGGAGAAACTAAAACCTTAGACTTTAGACTTAAAAATTTACAAAAATTAAAAGATATACTAATTAACTTTGAGGATAATATCTTGATGGCCCTTGCCAAAGATTTGGGAAAATCAAATTTTGAAGCCTATGCAACAGAACTTTCTATGGCCTATGAGGAAATAAAACTTGCCATGGATAATCTAGAAGAATGGATGGAACCCATAGCAGAAAAAACTCCACTTATGTCCATGCCAGGAAAATCATACACCCTTTTTGAACCAATGGGAGTAACACTTATCATATCACCATGGAATTATCCATTTCTACTAGCAATCGACCCACTAATTGGAGCAATTGCTGCTGGAAATACAGTGATTTTAAAAACAAGTAGAAAATCAAAACATACTTCAAATCTCATTCGTGAAATAATAAATGCAAATTTTGACCCGAATTATATCTTTGTAGTTGATAATAATGAAGTTAGTCATGATGAGCTTTTATCATACAATTATGACCACATTTTCTATACCGGCGGGGCAGAAGTTGGTAAAAAAATTATGGTTGCTGCCAGCAAAAATTTATCAAAAGTTACCCTAGAACTAGGAGGCAAATCACCAGCTATTGTAGAAAAAGATGCAAATATAGGACTTGCTGCAAGGTCTATAGCTTGGGGAAATACTGTAAATGCTGGTCAAACTTGCGTATCACCAGACTATATTTTAGTCCATGCATCTATCAAGGATAGGTTTGTAAGAGAACTTGAAAATGCTCTCTTAGAATTTTATGGATCAGACCCAATAAGTAGCCCAGATTATGCAAGTATAATTAATAAAGATCATCTTGATAAACTTATTGGACTGTTAGAGGGCCAAAATATTATTTGTGGCGGTGATTATGATATTAATAATTTGTGCCTAGCGCCTACTATAGTCGATGGGGTAGACTTTGAAAATAAATTGATGGATGAAGAAATATTTGGTCCAATTTTTCCTATCATTACTTATACAAATCTAAATGAAGTTTTATATAAGGTAAAAACTTTACCAAAACCACTAGCCTTATATTTATTTACTGAAAATGACCGCACAAAAGAAAAGGTCATGTATAATATGGAATTTGGAAATGGAATGGTAAATGATACTCTGATGATGGTTTCAAATCCTTACCTCCAATTTGGCGGGGTAGGATATAGTGGCCAAGGTGGATACCATGGATACTATGGATTTAAGAATTTTTCTAATCAAAAATCTATTATGGAAGCAAATTCTGATTTTGAAATGAAAATGAAATATCCACCATATAAGGATGGAGCTTTAAATATACTTAAAAAATTAAAATAAGCGTTAAAAAAGGAGCCTTTGGGGCTCCTTAATTTTATTTTAATATTCTTGGCTATCTAGGTCTTCTTTGATAGCTTTTGCAAGTTCTTTTAATTGGGCTACTTGGTCATCTTTTACAGCTGAGTTGATTAATACATCTTCTCCAACATAGGTGTGTTTGCCTGATTCTAAAATTTCTTTAGATCTTTTTAGGCTGTTACCACCCCATGACCAGTTGTTTAAGAAAGATATGTGTCTATTTTGGTAACCTGTACCAACTAGTTCTTGTAAAAATGCCTCCATTGGGTAGTATAGGCCAGAATTGTAGTTGATTGGACCAAATACTGTATTACTATACTTATGGCATTGGGCGATTATATCTGATGGATGCCAGTCTGATACGTCAAATACTCTTATATCTTCTGTAAGACCAAGGTCTGCAAGTTCTGCTGCAAGAATATCAGCTGCTTGTTCTGTATCTCCATACATTGTAGAATAAATAATCGCAACACCCTTTTCTTCTGGTGTAAATGTTGACCATTTATTGTATTTATCCATAATAAATTCAATAGACTCTGGGTCATCATAAACAGGTCCGTGAAGTGGAAGTATAGCTTGGATATCAAGGTCAGCTACTTTTTTAAATGCTGCTTGTACTTGGTTGCCAAATTTACCAACTATATTTATATAGTATCTACGAGCTTGGTCTAACCAGTCACCTTTGTGCATTACATTTTTAGCTTTTAAGTGTCCTTCTATGGCATTGAATGAACCAAAGGCATCTGCTGAGAATAAGATTTTTTGGCTTGTTTCATATGACATCATTACTTCTGGCCAGTGAACCATAGGTGTCATTACAAACTTAAGTGTGTGTTTACCAAAGTTTAGCTCATCGCCTTCCTTTACTTCATAATATCTATCTTTAAACTCATCATTGTAGAATTGTTCATAGAATTGGAAAGTTTTGGCATTACCAACTAGCTTTGCATTTGGCCATTTTCTCATACAAAAGTCAATATTTCTACAGTGGTCTGGTTCCATGTGGTGAACGATGATATAATCTAAATCTTCACCATCTAAAGCTGCTTCTATATTTTCTAAATATTGTCTAGTAAATGCAGACTCAACACTATCTACTAAAGCATTTTTTTCATCTTTTATAACATATGAAGAATACGAAACACCATTTTCAAGTGGGAACATATTTTCAAATCTATCAATTCTTCTGTCGTTTACTCCGACATAATAAATACCATCAAGTATTTCTCTAATATTATGCATTTTTCCTCCTAAATACAGTCTCTGCTTATATTATACAACTCTTACAATATAAATAAAATTTTTTGTTAAAGCATAATTAAAAGAACCTCTACAAACATTTTCAATAGACTGTGGTAAAATACTTCTAAGAGGTGGATTATGAGAAAAAATTTAAAAATTAGATCTACAAACTTTGAGCTTGCCCTTGGAGATATCAATAAAAATAAAGAAACAATTAAAAATCTTGTAAAAAATGCTTATAATGACGGTGTGAGCATACTGTCTTTACCGGAATTATCTCTTACAGGAGCTAGTCTTTATGATGGATACAAAGATATGGCTTTATTAGCTGAAGATGCTATCCTTGAATTAAAAGAGTTTTCAAAAGGCTATAATATTTTATTTTCTGTTGGTTTTCCTTTAATATACAATAGAAAAATTTATAATGCCATAGCTTTACTAATGGATGGATATTTAGTAGATTTGTATACCAAAAAGAACCTGTCTATAACAGAAAAAAATGTATTTGCTAGTGATATACCAGACGGAGAGGTTATACAGTTTTTAGATGACTGGTGTGAGGTAAATCCATTATCAAAAAGTATTAGTCAATTAAATATAGCAGTAAGCATTGGCGAAGATGAAATGATGGATATACCAAGAAGCTTAACTTACAAGTCTGATATAGCTAATCGCCCTCAAATTATTTTAAATCCAACTGCAGAGTATAAAATTGCTTTAAATGAAGAAGAAATTTTAAATAGAGTAAGATTTTTATCAAAAGATGTAACTTATGTCTATACTTCTCAAGGCAGGGGTGAAAGCACGACAGACTTTGTATATGGCGGCTTAAATATAATTTCTGAAGATGGGAAAGTAGAAAAAATTATTTGCAATGATCAAATAGATTATGTAAACAGATATAGGATATATACTGATCAAGAATTACTACACTTTGATAAGTTTGAAGAAAATATAACTAGGGAAAAATTCCCATATTTACCTATATATGAACAGAGGGATGATTATGTAAGAGATGTCCTTGATATAGGAGCAAGTGCACTTTTAACCCGCATGCAGAAAATCGGTGTCAAAAATGTATTTTTAGGAGTATCTGGTGGCCTTGACTCAACTATGGCGCTTTTATTTTTAGTCCACGCTTATAAAAAAGCTGGTTATGATTTATTTGGAATAAACTGCTACACAATGCCAGCATTTGGTACAAGTGATAGGACAAAATCCAATGCTTATTTACTTTGTGAGGCCTTGGGCTTAGAATTAAAAGAAATAAATATTACAGAAGCTGTAAAAATCCACTTAAGAGACATCGGCCATGATGGACTTACCCCAGATACAGCCTATGAAAATGCCCAAGCTCGTGAACGTACACAAATATTATTTGATCTGGCAAATATGCATAATGGGATTGTGATAGGTACAGGAGATTTATCTGAGTCCATGCAAGGATTTGCAACCTTTAATGGGGATCAGATGAGTAATTATTCACTAAATGCAAGTCTTACAAAAACAGAAATTCGTTATGTAGTAGGGGCTATAGCAGAGACTACTGAAAATTTAAAACTAAAAGCAGTTCTTGATGACATACTTGATACACCAATATCCCCAGAACTAATAAGCAAAGATAAAAAAGAAATTAGTCAAAAAACAGAAGACATTATAGGGCCATACGAATTGATAGACTTTTTTATCTACGAACATTTGACCTATCATCTGCCAGCGGATGAAATATTGGAAGATGCAATCTCTGCCTTTGAAGATAAGTATGACAAAAAAACTATCAAAAAATGGTTAATTTCATATTTTAAAAGATTTACAGCAAGTCAATTTAAACGCTCAGCCGCTGTGGATGGACCAAATATAACAGGAAGGTCATTTAGCCCACGAGCAGGATACAAAATCCCATCCGATATGGGAAGTGAAGGATATTTAGAAAAATTAGATGAAAAAAATTAGTAAAATTGCCCTGGGGCTTACTGCAACAGCCGTGGCCCTGGGTCTTTATATAAATAATCAATGTTTTGTAGCAAAAGAAGAAAAAGTTACACTTACAAGTGAAAAAATAAAAAATCCAATAAAAATCACTCAAATAAGTGATTTTCATTCCAATGCTATTAAAAATTTAGATGAGCTTTTGGCAAATATAAAAAGATTTGATCCAGATTTTATAATTCTTACCGGCGATATTATTGACTATGGAACAGAGAATAAAATAAAAAGGTCAGTATACTTCCTAGAAAAATTATCAAGCTTAAATAAAAAGACATATTACATAACAGGCAACCACGAAGAGGGTGGCCCCAATTTAGATGTGTTTTTAAAAGAACTAGATAGGCTGGGGATAAATTACTTAAAAAATGAGGGCGAAAAATTAAATATAAAGGGCAATAATGTATACCTATACGGGACAAGTATGTTTGATTTTTCCTATGAAAATTATCAGGCAAGTGAAGAAAGTGTAAACATAGTTCTAAGCCATTTTTCAAAAAAAGTAAGAGAAAATTATAGGGGTGATGAAGATTTTGTATTTTCAGGTCACACCCATGGTGGACAAGTAAGATTACCTATAGTAGGCGGACTTATAGCCCCTGGAGAAGGAATCCTACCAGACTTTGATAAAGGCACATTTAAATTTAAAAACTCAATAATATATGTAGACAGCGGCCTAGGTAATACCTTCCTACCACTAAGATTTCTAGACCAAATCCAGTATAGTAATATTACACTTGTGCCAGTAGTTTAGTGGTAAAACAAAGGTGTCCGAAGCCTAAGATGGGAGTTCGATTCTCTCCTGGCATGCCATAATGACCTATCCCAATTCAGCGTAGCTGGATTGATTGAAGGTCAGCAAGCCGACTACAAGCCCGTACGAAAACACGCTTTTGCAAAGCTCTTCCGTGCTACCGCACTAAGTTTTCGGGGTAAATATGCCAAATCAAGGCATATTTACCTGGCTTAGGGAGGACTCGTGCTACAGCACGAAAAACCGCAGGCGATAAAATCGCCGAGGATCATTCTTCTTGACACTTTTTCTAATTCAAAAGTCATTATTAAAATTAAAACCAACAATTTTTTGATATAATTCATATATAATACAAATATACAAAATTTTTATTATTAAGGAGAAAACATGAGAATAGCACGTGAAAAAATTTGGATATCAGGATCATCAGGTAGGCTTGGTACATCCATGCTTAGACTTCTAGATCCACTTGATGCAGAGATTATTGCAACAGATAAAAATGAGGTGGATATTACAAATCTTGATGAAGTTACTCAATTTGTAGGGCGTATCAGACCTCATACAATTATAAATTGTTCAGGACTATCAAACAGGGATAAGTGCGAGGCAAATCCTGATGCTGCCTACCTATTAAATGCAATTGGTGCTAGAAATATTGCCATTGCTTCAAATAAATATATGGCAAAACTTGTCCAATTATCAACAGCAGATGTTTTTGATGGCAAAAGTTTTAAATCATACACAGAATTTGATAAGGCAAATCCATTAAATGTTTATGGAAAGAGTAAGTTTGAAGGGGAAAATTACGTAAGAGAATTTTCAAACCATCACTTTATAGTTAGGGTGAGTAGGTTATATTCTCGTGAAAATCAGCTGGTAGAAAATATATTAAAAGAAGCAGAAAAAGGAGAAGTAAGGATAGCAAAAGACTTATTTGTATCACCAACTTCAGCACACGAGCTAGCTAACTTTTTGATAAAACTTATAGATACAAACTATTATGGCACCTACCACGCATCAGCAGATGGATATACTTCTATGAAAGATTTTGCGGCAGAAATCTTATCTTATACTGGAAAAAATGCCACAATTATCGAAACAAGTGATGATGAAAGGTTAAGCCAAAAACCAGGATTTTTTGCCTTAGATGACTATATATTAAAAATTACCGGAGGAGATAAAATTCCAAACTGGAAGGAAACTCTCCACCAATACATTGACAGGGAGGGATTAAATGGAAAAACAAAATAAAAAATCATCCCAATCAAAAAAAATATTTATAGGCTTAATTTTAGGTGTTATTGTGGGGATAATCCTCCACTCATTTGTGCCAGATTCACATTTTAAAAATGACATCCTCATAGAAGGAATATTTTATACCCTAGGCCAACTTTTTATAAGACTAATGCAAATGCTAGTTGTACCACTGGTATTTTTCTCAATTGCTGATGGTTGTAGAAACCTGGGAGATACAGAAACTTTAGGTAAAGTTGGGATTAGAATTGTAATATTTTATATGTTTACAACTGCCCTAGCTATTTTTATTGCTTTAAGTTTTGCAAGTATTGTGGGTCCAGGTAAGGGCATGAATATGGCAATTGGTAGTCAAAGTTTTGAAGTAGATAAGGCTGACATATCATTAAAGGATACGATTTTGGATTTTATTCCAACTAATCCAGTTGGAGCCCTTGCAGAAGGAAATATGATTCAAATTATTATTTTTGCAGTTCTTGTTGGACTATTGATAGCTTCTATGGAAGAAAGACTGACAACTCTTGGAAATATAGTGACAGAAATGAATGACCTTATGATGGGCATGACCATGTGGGTTATGAAACTTGCACCTATTGGAGTATTTTTCCTAATTGCAAGGACCTTTGCTAGCCTTGGTTATGATGCAATTATATCTATGCTTTCATACATGGGATCAGTTTTAGGAAGTCTGGCAGTGCAATTAATAATTGTATATATGATGTTAGTTGTAATATTTGTAAGGGTAAATCCATTTAGCTTCCTTAAACAATTTGCACCTGTTATGACCTTTGGATTTTCTACTGCATCATCATCAGCAACAGTGCCAATTCATATACAGACCCTTGAAGATATGGGTGTTGATAAGAAAATCTCATCATTTACCATTCCACTAGGTGCAACTATAAATATGGATGGTACTGCAATCATGCAGGGTGTGGCAGTAGTATTTATTTCAAATGCATATGGAATTGAACTAACTGCAACTGATTTTATGACAGTAATTCTTACAGCAACCATAGCCTCAGTAGGTACTGCTGGTATCCCATCAGTGGGACTAATCACCTTGTCCATGGTTTTAGAATCAGTTGGCCTTCCAGTAGAAGGGATCGCTATTATCATGGGTATTGACAGAATCCTAGACATGGCAAGGACAACAATAAACTTAACTGGAGATGCTGCAGGAACAATGATTGTAGCAAACTCAGTAGGGGCCTTTGATAAAAATAAATTTAATAGTAAATAAAAAAACTGCTATATTTATAGCAGTTTTTATTTTTTATTCTGGCAATCTGGGCAAAGCCCGGTAAATTCAAAATTGTGGCCATTTATGACAAAACCCGTTTCTTTTTCTATTTTTTCTTCCAAATCATGGACCGGACAGTTTTCTATTACAAACTTTTTGTGGCAATTGTTGCAAGTAATAAAATGCTTATGGTCGCTGGTGTTTAGCTGATAATAATTTAGGCCATCTAAATTTGTAGTCTTTAGTAGGACAGATTTTTCTTCTAGTATATTTAAATTCCTATAAATAGTAGATAAATCCATATTATTCTCCACTTTTAACTTATCAAAAAGCTCTTCAGCTGATATTGGATTTGCTTCTTTTTGTAGGGCTTCAAGGATTATTTTTCTATTTTTGGTTACTTTTAAATCTTTTTCTCTTAATAGGTTATTTATGGTCATTATTAACCTCCAATATTATTATACAATTATTTGACATATTAAAAAATTATTATATAATCTTAAATGCAAATGATTTGCATTAAGAAACGGGGGAGTTTATGAAATACAAAAAAATGGCATTAGTGCTTGCCCTAGGAGTGGGTTTAAGTGCTTGCAATAATCAAAAACCAGCAGAAAATAATGCTAATACAGAAGTTAGCCAAGAAGCTAATAATGATAAAGTTGATGAAAAGAAGGCAGAAAAGACCAATCAAAATATGGAAAGTACAAATGTTTATACTTCTTTTTATCCAATCTATAATTTGACTAAACAAATAGCAGGTGATAAATTTGAAGTAAAATCTTTTACTAACCTAAAAACAGAAAGCCATGGTTGGGAGCCATCAGCAAAAGACATAGCTGATCTAACAGATAGCCAGCTTATGTTTATAAATGGTGCTGGCATGGAAGAGTGGGAAGAATCATTAGAAGGCTCTTCAGATATCGAGTTAGTAAATACTAGTGAGAATGTAGAATTAATCAAAGGTAGCCATGATCATGTCCATGAACATGAAGACCATGACCACGCTCATGAAGAAGAGATGCATGAAGACCATGACCATGCTCATGAAGAAGAAAATCACGATCACGAAGACCACGAACACGCTCATGAAGAAGAAAATCACGATCATGAAGACCATGACCATGCTCATGAACACGATCATTCACACAGCCACGGAGAATTTGACCCACACACATGGTTAAGCCCAAAAAATGGACTTGCCCAAGCTAAAGTCATAGCTGATAAGCTTTCAGAAATAGATCCAGCTAATAAAGACTATTATATGGAAAATTACAAAAAAATTGAAGATGAGCTTAATGCTATGATAGATGAATATACAGAAAAATTTGAAAAACTAGAAAACAAAAACTTTTTAGTTAGCCACCAAGCCTTTGGCTACCTAGCACGTGATTTTGGACTAAATCAAATAGCCCTAACAAGTTTAACTTCAACAGAAGATGCAGATGCAAAAACTTTAAAAGAAGCTGTTGATGAAGCTAAAAACCTAGGCATAAATACAATTTTCTATGAAATGGGTGGATCAAGTAAATCAGCAGATACTATAGCAAACGAGCTAGGAGCAAACACAGTTCCACTTAATACTTTAGAATTTGCCACAGACGAAGAATTAAATAATGACACAACATACCAAGATTTGATAAAATATAACTTAGAAGAACTTTACAAATCTATGGCGAAATAAAATGAGTGTTATTGAAATAAAAAATCTAAATTTTGGATACAATGAAAAATTAATATTAAATGATATAAATCTTAGGGTAGAATCTGGAGACTTTTTGGCTATTTCTGGTCAAAATGGTAGTGGTAAGACTACCCTAATCAAAATCCTAACCGGTGAGTTAAAAAAGCAAAGTGGTCAGATAAATATCCTAGGTCAGCCAATCGAAAAAATTGATGATTTTAGAAGACTTGGATATGTACCACAACTTAGTGAATCAAAGGATATTACCTTTCCTCTGACTTGCTTTGAATATGTAATTTTAAATCTTTATAGGGAATTTAATATATTTAAAAGACCCACCAAGGAAGCTATTAAAAAAACAAATGATATTTTTAGAAGGTTAAATATCGAAAATCTTAAAGACAGACCCTTTAACAAATTATCAGGTGGCCAGCAGCAAAGAGTCATGATTGCAAGGGCCATGGTAGCTAATCCTGAGATTTTAATCCTAGATGAACCAACAGTTGGCATCGATCAAAAAAGTAAGGTAGAATTTTTGGACATTTTGGGTCATCTAAATAAAAAACATGGCATAACTATACTTATCATAAGCCATGAAATGGATTTGATAGATGATTTTGTTAACAAGAACTTGGTTTTAAAGGAAGGTAGGCTAGTAAATGCTTGAATTTAGCTTTATGAGAAGGGCCTTTGCCATAGGAATTATGCTTGCAATTATCATACCTATGATTGGTATTATAATGATAAACCGCAAGACATCAATGATTGGAGATGCCCTAAGCCATAGTTCTCTGGCAGGTATTGGCCTGGGTCTTATCTTTGGCATAAACCCCATGTGGACATCAATTATAATTTGTATTATCGCAAGTTTCGCTATTGAAATTTTAAGGAAGAAATTTCCAAAATATGGAGATATGGCTACAGCGATTGTAATGAGTACAGGTATTGCCATAGCATCTATACTTTCAGATTTTACACCTGGTGGAACTAGCTTTGAATCCTTTATGTTTGGGTCAATAACAACTGTTAGTAGTGAAGATTTAATTATAGTTTCTTTGATATTTTTAATTGTAATTATAAGTTCGATTTATTTTTACTACGGACTTTTATATACATCCATAAACCCAGTTTTGGCAAGACTTGCAGGGGTAAATACTCGTCTGATTAATAATTTATTTACCTTTATAACAGCAATCACTGTTGCAATTTCAGCTAAAACTGTCGGTGCTTTAATGATTACATCCCTAATGACCATACCAGTAGCTTCCGCTATGGTTTTTACAAAATCATATCAGTCAACCTTTAAGATCTCCATAGTTTTTTCTAGTATATTCATGATTTTGGGAATCATAGCAAGCTACTACCTGGGGGTCAAACCAGGTGGGGCCATTGTTTTGATAGCAGTAGGATTTTTTATTTTAACATCTTTAATATCATATATAAAAAGAAAGCAAATAGCAGGTTAGAGCCTGCTATTTTTGTGTGTTATAATTTATATAATGGAGGAATTTAGATGAAAATAATTATTTCACCTGCAAAAACTTTTAAGAAAAATGAAGGGATTAAGACTGAAGATTTAATATTCCCTCAAAAAACCAAAATTTTGGTAGATAAATTAAAAAACTATTCTATGAATGAGATGGGCAATCTCAATAGAACTAACGATAAATTAACAGAAAAAGCCTACTATGATTATCAAGAATTTGACTTTGAAAAATTAGACAATCCAGCAATTTTTGCCTATGACGGGCTAGTTTTCAAGCAATTTTCTAGGGATGACTTTGATGATTTGGATTACTTGAATGACCATGTTTATATAATTTCTGCTTTATATGGTTTGCTAAAACCTTTGACAGGAATGGCTGATTATAGGCTATATTTTGATAATTCTGATATGGATTTGTACGAATTTTGGGGCAAAGACCTATATGATGAATTGTATAAAAATGATGACTTAGTTATAAATCTAGCTAGCAAAGAATATACAAAAACCATTAGACCATTTTTAAAAAAGGATGATAAATTTATTTCTATATCTTTTAAAGATGATAAGAATGGCAAGCTTAGATCTTATACAGCTTGGATGAAGCAGGCTCGAGGTGAAATGCTAAAGACCATAATTAAAAAAAAAATCGAAGATCCAGAAGAGATTAAAAAACTTGTTGTAAATGATTATAAATATGATCCATTTAACTCCACTGAAAATGAATATGTATTCATAAGGAATCATTCATGAGATTGTTGCATTTATCAGACCTACATTTGGGAAAATATATTGGAAATTATTCGTTAATCGAAGATCAGAAATACGCCCTTGATCAGATTCTAAATATAATTGATGATTATAATGTTGAAGTTATAATGATTGCAGGCGATATATTTGATACGACTATTGCAAGTGTAGATGCATTGAAACTTTATTCTGACTTTATAGATGAAATAATATTTAAGAGAAATAAAACTGTCCTTGCAGTAAGTGGCAACCATGATTCTGCCAAAAGATTGGATATTAATACAAATTTTTTCACAGAGCGCAATTACCATTTATATGGTGAGTATAAGGATGAAATAATTACTCTGGAAGATGAATACGGCAAAATAAATTTTCACCTAATCCCATATATTTCCCTAAACCAAGGCAAAATCTTATTTGATGAAGAAATAGAAAACTTTACCGACCTTTATAAGGCCTTGCTTAAGGACAAAATCTATGAAGACCGCAATGTTCTCATTACCCATTGCTATGCTAATAATATAGGGATTGAGCAAGAAGATGCATACACTGAGGGCCAAAAACCTTTAATTATTGGTGGGTCCGATGCCATGGACGGGCATTTATTTTTAGATTTTGACTATGTTGCCCTAGGACACCTACATGGCAAACATTTTGTAATTGACCCTAAAATTAGGTATGCAGGCACCTTTATGAAATATTCTTTTGATGAGACAAAGTCCAACAAAAGTGTAAGCATTGTTGATATTACAGATAAAGTCACAACTTTTGATCTGCCTATAAATCCTTTAAGAGATTTTAGGATTATAGAGGGAAAATTTGATGAGATAATAAAGATGAATACAAGCGATGACTACATAAAATTTGTCTTAGAAGATGACCATACAGTTGATAATGCAATGAGCAAATTAAAAGAAATTTTCCCTCATGCAGTTCAAATCACCTACAAAAACAAGGGAATTTTTAATGCCACAAGTGATTTAAATCTTGATTTGGAAAATAAGGATACTTTGGCCTTATTTAAAGAATTTTACAAGTACAAAATGGATGAAGAATTGACTGCTGAACAATTAGAAATTATAGGAAGGGTTATAGAATGAAACCGATAAAACTGGAATTTAGGGGATTTATAACCTACAAGGAAAAAATAGAGATAGATTTTACCAGTCTATATGAAAAAAAAATATTTATTATATCAGGAGATACTGGATCAGGGAAGACTACAATCTTTGATGCAATAAGTTTTGCTCTTTATGGGCAAACTTCAAGAAATATACCTATGGATAAGCTAAGATCAGATTTTCTAGGTCCAGAAGATTTTTTTACTTATGTAAAACTTAGTTTTGAATCTGATGGCAAAATATACGAGATTGAAAGAATTCCCAGCCAAAGAGCCAAAAAATCAAAGGTTGATCAAAATATATCTCATGCAGCTAGCCTATATGATATTACCAATGAGAAAACCCTACTTGCAGAAAAAATCGGTGATGTAGAAAGTCAGATAAAATCAATAATTGGCCTGGATAAGGACCAATTTACAAAAGTGATGCTCCTAGCCCAAGGAGAATTTCAACAATTTTTGCAGGCAAGTTCTAAAGAGCGAACAGAGCTTTTAGGTAAAATTTTTAAAACTGACAAGTATCAAAAAATCCAGGAAGCCATTAAAGAAAAATCTCAGAAAGCCAAAAAAGATTTATTATATATAGATGAAAATTTACAAAATGAGCTTGAAAAAGATGATGAGATAAATGTTGCAATTGACCCAAGTGATCGTATTTCCCACAACTTTTTATCTATTAAATCAAAAATTAGTAAAATTAATAAGTCTTATGAAGAAAAATTAAGCAAAGAAAATAATCTTTTAGAAGCAGAAAATATAAAGTACGCAAGCCTTGTCGAACAAAGGGAAAAAGATAAGACCTTAAATGAAAATATCCTGAAATTTAGGAAAGTAAGTTTTGATTTGGAAGAAAAATTAAAGGATGAGGATTATTTCACCGACCTAAAAGATAAATTTGAAAAGGCAAATTTTGCAAAAAATATTAGCTTAATAGAAGAAAATTTAGGAAAAAATAAAAAAAATCTTTTAGAAAACAAGAAAAATCTAGAAAAAGCAAATGATTTAGCCAAGGACATAGAAGAAAAAATATCAAAGTCAAATGAAGACTATTTAAAAATAGATGAAAAAAATAAAAAATTAGATGAACTTAAAATTTTAAAAACAAAGACAAGCGACACTTTAAATAACTTAGAAGAATTTAGACAAAAAGAAAAGCTCTACCAGCAAATTGAAAAAGATTTGGAGGATATAAGTTCCTTATCAACAGATTATGATAAGCTAAAAAAATCATTAGACCAAAAACATAAGGACTTGTACGATTTAAATAATTCTATGGATGAGAAAAGAAATCAATCCTTGGCCTTAGAAAAAAGTCTATCTGAACTCCTAGAAACTGAAAAGCAAGTAAATTCTGAATTAGAATCCTATAGAGAAAATAAAGAAATATTGGAAAAAATTAAGAAAAATGATGATTTATTAGCAATTAATATTAATAAGAAAAAAGTACTTGAAAAAGATATTGAAATCTTTGAACAAAACAGAAAAATAATTCAAATTAACGAGCTAATTGATGATCTAAATAATTCAGGAATATGCCCAGTTTGTGGAGAAAACCATAAAAAACATTTTGAAAAAATCCCTGTAAGTAAAATTGATATTGATATGGTAAATGCTGAATTATCAGAGATAAAGCAGGCAATAACAAAAGTAGAAACTCAAAACCAAATCTATAAGCAATCTATAAAAGAGACAAAATCCCTTGATGAACTAGATTTGGAAAAAAATAATTTAACAAATCAAATTAAAAATACCAATGAAGAGAAAGAAAATTTATCAAATACAATTAATGAAATCACAGACAAGGTTCAAATTTTAAAAACTGAGATTTCAAATATAACCCATAAATCACAAAAAATTAGAAATTTATTAGAAGAATTAAGGGAAAAAACAAAAGAGTCTGAAGATTTAAAAAACTATTATCATGCTAATAAAGAAAAGATGCAGGCCTTGGATTTAGATAGCTTGGCAAAAGAAGTTAAAGACCTAGATAGCAATATCAATAGCTTGGATGAGGAAATAAAAAATATCAACCAAGTTCATAATAAGCTAATTAACGAACAAAGCAAAAATCAAGCAAATATCTCAAATTTTGCAAAAAATATAGAAAATTTAGAGAACAATATTGGTGAGTTAGAAAGTCAATTGAATGAAAAAATCAAAGAAAAATTTGACTCACATGGTGACTACAAGTACTATCTAGGACTTTTTGAGGAAATATCCGGAAAATCAAAAGAAATCGATGACTATTTTAAAATCCTCAATGAGTTAAAGATTAATTACAAAAATTTAAGAGAATTTGAGGGCATGGATTTGATAAATTTAGATGAAATAGAGGAAAAAATCACTCTTGTAAATAATTCTATCAAAGAACTAGGTGATTTAATCTCAAATCTTAAATTCAAAATCTTATCTATTACAGGCATATTAGAAAATATAGAGAAACTAGAAAAAAAATATGAATCTATATCTAAAGAAAGTGTCATATTTGATAAATTAGCTGAAATTGCTAATGGTGCGACAGGAAAGGTAGCTGGTAGGCAAAAGGTTGATTTTCAAACCTTTGTTCTAACTCATTATTTTGACAGAGTTCTAAATTATGCCAACCAAAGACTTTTACAAATGTCAAATGGACAATTTACTATGATTCGTACATCCGAGGCAAAAAGTTTAAAAACTCAATCAGGATTGGATATAGAAATTCTAGATGCAAATACTGGCAAAACTCGCCCAGCTTCAACTCTTTCTGGAGGTGAATCATTCTTAGCTTCATTATCACTAGCCCTAGGACTTTCTGATGAAATAAGTGCTGAAAATGGTGGAATAAGCATAGATACGATTTTTATTGATGAGGGATTTGGAACTTTATCAGATGATTATTTAGGAAAAGTCATAGAACAAATTGAAAAACTTTCATATGACAACAAATTTGTAGGACTAATCAGTCACGTAAATGAATTAAAAGATGCCATAGATGCAAAAATCCTTGTAGAATATGATCAAGCCAAGGGTTCAAAAGTAAATGTAATTGCCTAAGGAAGGAAAATATGATTGATCTAATTGTTTCAAAATATCCAGCTAAAAATAGTAGCTATATCTACAAAAAAATAGAAAAAGACATTCAAGAAAAGAAAAAATCTTTTTTAATCGTTCCAGAACAATACACTTTACAGACTGATATAGACTTTATTGAATCTATAAAATATAAGACGGTAATGGATGCAAAAATCTTAAGTTTTAATTCATTTTCTAGGTTTATCATCGATAGGGTTGGTGGAAATAAGGAAGAAATCCTAAGTCCAAATGCAAAGATAATGCTAATTACAAACATATTAAAGGAAAATAATGACAAATTAAAACTTTTTAGAGACAATTACAAAAATGTAGACTTTGCTAAAAATCTAGCAGATATTATCTCCCAAATTAAAGATAATAATATAAAAAAGAGTGATTTTGAAAAAATATTTGATACCCAAATTGAAGAGGGTGAATTAAAATATAAATTTGGAGAAATAAAATTAATCTATGACAGCTACCAAATGGCCATCAAGGATAAGTACATCGACACAGAAGATAGGCTAAGGACTGTTATTAGAAAAATTGAAAATGCTGATTTTTTAAAGGGATCTAAGTTCTACTTTGATAAATTTGATATTTTCTCAGACCTTCAAATGGATCTTATAGATGCTTTGATAATAAAAGGAGCAATAGTCAGCATTTCTCTAAACCTAGATCCAAAATATATTTACAACAGAATGGGCATGGACTTAGAAATGTTTGCCGGTGCCTACCAGCAAATAGATAGATTAAATCATGATTTTGAAATAAAAATTATAGAAGCTGATAAGTTCTTAGATACAAAATCAAACCCAGAAATTGAGCATTTAGCAGATAATTTTGAAAAATATAATTATCAAGAAATGGATCAGAATTACCTTAATCAGCTAGAAAAAATCGAGAAAAATATAGATGGAAAAAACAAATTATTTTATAAACTAAATCATATAAAAGTTTTAGAAAATCCATCCACTACAAAGGAAGTAGAAAATACCGCCCTATTTTTAAAAAAACAAGTAATAGAAAATGATATGCGCTACAAAGATTATGCTATTTATTATACTGACAAGGCTGAGTATGAAAACGAATTAGCAAAAGTCTTTAACCGCAATAAAATTCCTTATTTTTTGGATGAAACAATAACTCTAATTGATAATCACATCATAAAAACATATCTTGCAGCCCTAAGAATAGTAATTTATAATTACAAAATTGATGACTTGTCGTATTTTCTAACATCAAATATTTTCTATTTTAAGGATAATCAAAACCTAAATGTAGCAAGTCTTTTAACCTACCTTGATGAGAGAAACATAAAGGGATCTATGTTTATAAAAGACAAGTATTTTTCATTTGATGATGAGTTTTTTGGCAAAATTTATGGGGTAGATGATTATAGATTTAAGTACAAAAAATCAGAAAATGAACGTGTAAATCAAATCCGACTAGCAATCTTAGACTTATTTGATAAGCTATATAAACTTCGTAATGGATACCACTCTGCTCGTGAAATTGCCAGCACAATCTATAAATTTATTTCGAATGATGTCTTTAAAAGGGGAATTAATAACTATCAAAATTTTCTTAAAGAAGGCGATTATCTTGAAAAATACCAGCAAAACGAGCAGGCAGTTGAAAAATTTATCGATATTCTAGATCAATTTATTGCTATTATGGGAGATAGAAAAATCAGCCTATCTGATACTTATAGGCTAATAGAATCAGCATCAGAAAATACAAAAATTGGTATCATCCCTCCAAGCAAAGATCACGTGGTAATTTCTGATTTATCTAGATCAAGTATTGCAAATAGGGAAAATAATATTATTCTTGGGCTAAACGATGCATATTTTCCCAAAGTAAATGCCAATGATGATCTTGTTAATGAAAATGAAAAGGCTATACTTCGTGAAAAAATAGATATAAAACTTTTTGATGAAGACATAGCAGAAAGGCAAATCAGAGACATTTACAAAATTTTTACCAGAACAAATAATTTATACCTTTCATATGCTAATTCTGATAAAAAGGGTGAAAAATTAGAACAAGCATCGATACTCAACCAAATTTCAAATATTTTTGGAGGAATCTATCCTCACGACTTATCAAGCCTAGAAAACTTAGAAATCAAATATTCAAAAGATGTTTTGGGCAGACACGTCCTTGATTTAATAAGGGAAAACCGTTCTGGAAAAGTTTTAACTGATCATGAAGAAGAGTTAATTAAAGCTTATTTTACAATTATCCGTAAAGATTACAGCAAAGAAAGTGACTTACAATTATTAGATGATTTTGAACTTTTAAACAAGGCTTTATTCTATACTAATAATAAGAAAAACTTAGAAAATGTCCTATCAAATAATTTATTTAGACAAAATAAATGGTCAGCATCACAAATTGATAAATTTTCAAGATGTCCATACCAGCACTTTGTGGAGCGCGGTATAAAACCAATTGAAAAAGAAGAATTTGAAGTGGATGCAAGAGATGAGGGAAACATTGTCCATGGAGTGTTGGAAGATATTTCAAAATTATTTGTTGATCAAGATATTGAAAATATGCCAGAAGACCTAGATAGGCAAACTTATGATTTAATTATCAAAGATCATATGGAAAAAATCCGCATCGATGACCCACGCAATCAAATCACCACTGATAATATTTTCCAAAAAAGCCAGGAAAATTATTCTAGAATAAAAAAACAAATTGAGATGAGTGACTTTGTAGTATCAAGAGCTGAGCAAAGTTTTGGTTATCCAGATAGCTTGCTTCCAGAAGTAAAGCTTGATAATAGTAATTCTCTAATAGGTAGAATAGATAGGATTGATAGGATAAATGAAAAACTAAATCCAGATAAAAAAAATTACGTCAGAGTAATTGATTATAAAACGGGAGATAAAAAGTTTTCCATTGCCCATGTACTAAATAGGCTTGATTTTCAATTGGTAATTTATCTACTTAGCCTAGAAGAAACTGAATTTATACCAATCGGTTCATTTTATTTGCCACTTAAAGATGAGATAGAAAACTTTGGGGCAATGAATGTAAAATACGATAAAAACGAAATTGATAGTAAAAAACTTCAAAACCATAAGATGCAGGGCTTAGTTATAGACCTAGACAATGCTAATGCTAAAAAAGATACAAAAGCAGAATTTTTCCAAATATTTGATAAAGATGCTGACCATACTTTTTCATCCATTAAATCAACAAATCTGGCTAATGATATAATATTAAACGAAAATGAAAAAGAAGACCTTTATGCGTTTGTAAGGCAAAGTACACTTTCTATGATAAATGATATTAAAGCTGGGAAAATCAATCTTGAGCCAGTAAAAGAAGGGGAAAGGACTACTTGTGATTATTGCAAATATAGAGGCATTTGTAAAATTGATCCAGTGATTGATGAAGATAGATTTAGGGAAGTTCAGAAGTTTAAAAAAGAAGACATCAGCAAAATACTAAATGAAAAAGGTGGGGCTAATGACTGAGTTAACCATAGATCAAAAAAGAATAGTGGATGCAAGAAATAAAAACATCATCGTTTCAGCTGCTGCTGGATCTGGTAAAACAAAAGTTTTGGTCGATAGGATTATAAAACTAGTTACAGATGATAAGAAGAATATCGACTCTATGATCATTGTAACCTTTACCAACAAGGCCAGTGCAGAAATGCGAACTAGGATTCAAAAAAACTTAGAAAAGGCTTACAAGGATGCGGATGGCAATCAAAAAGATTTTTTAAAAGACCAGTTAAAAAGGCTTAGAAAGACCCATATACAAACTCTTCATTCATTTTGTGCAGATATGCTTAGAGAATATTTCTATAAAACTAATAATATTAGCCCAAATTTTAGGATTCTGGATGATAAAAGAGCCCAAATTTTAAAAATAGATGCCATTGACGAGCTTTTTGATAGCTCCTATCAAAATCCAAGCGATGGTTTCAAGGCCTTTATAAATAATTTTGGCAAATCTCGTAATGATGAAAATGCAAAAAAAACCGTGCAGTTTGCTTACGAAAAAATAATGGATCAGGTAAATCCAGACAAAGCCATAGAAGAATACTTTAGTCAAAATGATAGCTATAAAATATATAGACGTGAAAAAATAGAGGAATTTAGTGGTATTTATGAAAATTATGGACTTTTAATTAACCATAATCACTTTGACAAAATAAGTGAAGGCTTGCTAGATGAACTATTAAAAGAATATGCAAATGTAGAAAATGCCCATGAACTTATTAAAAATATCTCTAAAGAAGAGGCAATCTCTGATCATATTTGGGAAAAATTTGCTGACCTTATCAGAAAAGTAAATATAAAACAAATTTCTCAAATAAAAAATAACAAAATAGACAAGGGTGAGGGTTACAACGATCTTAAGGCTACACGAGATATTGCATCAAACCACATGGCAGGATTTATAAATGAAATTGATCTTGCAAGTGGAGAAAATTTTAAGAAGCACAGGAAAAAAGAAAAACAAATCCTTGATGAATTAAAAATATTAGTCACAGCATTTGCTGATATTTATAAGACTAAGAAAAGCGAAGACAATGGTCTAGATTTTAATGACCTAGAGCATGAATTTATAAATTTGATTGCTGATGAAGAAAACCTTAGGCCAATTAAAAAACAATTTGATTTTATATTCTTCGATGAATATCAGGATGCCAATGATGTACAAAACTATATTGTCGATAAATTAAAAAAGGATGATAATTTATTTTTTGTAGGCGATGTAAAGCAATCTATCTATGGTTTTAGAAGAGCAAATCCAGAATTATTCTTAGATAAACTTGCTACTTATCCCTTGGATGAAAATGCTGATTCCAAAAATCTAAGAATTGACCTTAGCCAAAACTTTAGAACAGAAAAAGATATTCTGGACTTTAATAACTATGTTTTTGATAGGTTAATGACTTTAGATAATTCGGGAATTGACTACAAAGATGGCCACAGGCTAAATTATTTTAAGGAAATTGACCCAGAAGAAAATAAAGTAGAAATTGATATAGCAGAAAAATCTGACGACCCATATAATCTTGTAGCTGACCGCATTTTAAAATTAAAAAATGACCAATACACCATAGAAGAAGAAAAAGATGGGATTACAGAAAAAGTAAGTAAAAATTATGACTATAAGGACATAATCATCCTACTTAGAACTGGAACCAAGGCCCATCTTTATGAAAAAGCTCTAAAAGAGGCTGGTATTCCGGTCAAAAATGAAATCCAAAATAAAAATGCAATAAGTGTTGAAGCAAATTTCTTTATTGATATGCTAAAATTTGTAGCAAATCCATACGATGACATCACCCTAATAGCAGTGATTAGAAGTGAAATTTTTGATTTTGATGAGGATGATATTGCAAAAATAAGACTATTTTCAAACTTTTTTAGCTTTAACAACGCCTTTTATAATTATAATAAGGCCCTAGATCCAGAAGTTTTAACGGGAAAGAGTGAAAAACAAGTTTATTTTGATGAAAATTTAGCCTACAGGATTACAAATTTTATAGCAACCTTTGACCAATTTAGGTATGAATCATCACTTATGAACCTCTATGAATTTGCAAACCATTTATTTGAAGACTCAGGATATTATGAATTTTTAAAGGCACGAGATAGGTCGAATGAACGCATAAAAAATGTAGAAAACTTAATTGACCTTATGGGAGAATTTGACCAAAACAATGATAATGGTCTATTTGGATTTTTGAAATACTATGATGATTTAATTCAAAGTAACAATAACTACCTTGAAGGTAGGGCTCTTACAGAAAATGAAAATTTTGTAAGGATAATGACCGTTCACAAATCAAAGGGTCTTGAAAGTAAGGCTGTAATTCTTGCCAATGCTGATGGGCAAATGGGCATAAAAGATGATAAATACATGTATGCCTTTGATTCTGAAATAGGTTTTGCTTTTAAATTAGTGGATGAAGACTTAAGAGTCTGGGTCAAATCACCAAGCTACCAGCTAATAATAGATAAGTTAAAATCGGAAATGTTGAGAGAAGAAATGCGTATCTTATATGTTGCCCTAACTCGAGCAGAAAATAAATTAGTAGTATCAGGTAGCCTAAAATCTTATAATGATACTATCAAAAAACTAACAAGAGAGCAGGATTATTTAAAACTCAACTCGCATTTGGAATGGATACTAAAGGCTATTTCAAATGATAAAATCTTAGAAGAAATAAGCGAGTTTTCAAACACTGATGAATTAAATGGCATTGTGAAAATAAACCTATCAAGTGAAATGGAATCAAATTTAGAAGAGAAAGAGAAAATTGATATCAATTTGAAGTCTCTAATTAATGATGATTACAAGGGAAGCTTGTATGAAGAATTGAAAGAAAATTTTGCACCATATAAATATCTCGAAGCTACAAAAGACCCTCTCAAAAAATCTGTTACAGAAGTTTCAAAAAATTATATAGTAGAAGATGAGGGGGCAGAAAAGGAAAATTATTGGGCCTTTGCAAGAGAATTTGAATTTAAAACCCCAGAATTTATGGCAGAAAAAATCGAATTTAGCCCTGTGGATAAGGGTACAATAATACATCGAATTTTCCAAAATCTTCCTATAAAACCTTATACACAAAAAGAATTTAATAAGGAACTTCAAAAACTAATCAACCTTTATAAAATCACAAAAGAAGAAGCAGACCTTATAGAAATCGATAAGATTTTAGGATTTTTTAATAACGATCAAATAATAAATCTAGGTAAAAACGCCCGACAAATACTCCATGAAGAGTCATTTTTGATGAAGCATATAGATGATAAAAATCCCGAAAATTATTACTATATCAACGGTCAAATCGACCTTTTATTTGAGTTTGAAGACCAAATAGTCCTTTTAGATTTTAAAACTGATAATACTAAAAGAGAAGAAAGCTATCGCAACCAACTAGCCTATTACAAGGAGGCTATAGAGGATGCAAAGGGCAAAAAAGTTACTGATTCTATAATTTATTGGTACAATTTTAAAGAATTTAGCAAATATTAAAAGAAAAATGCACCTTAGATTAGGTGCATTTTTTAATAAAAACCCCCGTTGATATGAATAATATCTCCTGTAATATAAGATGCCTCATCAGAAATTAAGTATCTTACAAGACCAGCAATTTCGGAAGCTTCTGCAAATCTATTTATAGAAACTTCTTTTTTTAGATCTTCAAGTTCTGATTTCGTAAAATCATTTCTCATCAAATCCGTATCAACAATACCTGGGGCTATTGCATTTACTCTGATGCCAGAAGGGGCAAGTTCTTTTGCCATGGCCTTTGTAAAAGTATTTATCCCACCCTTGCTTGTTGAATAAAGAGCTTCCATGCTAGCTCCAAAATCTCCCCATATTGAGCTCATATTTATTATGACTCCATACTGATTTGAAATCATATTTGGAATGGCACGCTTACTATTTAAAAAAACTGAATTAAGGTTTGTATTTATAACATTTTTCCAAGTATCAAAGTCAATGTCTTGGATAAGAGAAAAATGAGAAATGCCAGCATTATTTATCAAAATATCAACATGGCCAAAGTTTTTTTCTGCTATAGCAAACATATTTTCAACTTCATTTTCATCAGAAACATCAGCCTTGAGGGCGATAACATTTGGATTTGTAGATCTTAGCTCATCCAAAAGCTCCATGGCTTTATCTTTACTTTTGTTGTAATTAATTATTATTTTGTACTCATCATTTAGCCTTCTAGCAATGGCAGCGCCTATGCCCCTAGAAGAACCGGTAATTAAAACTGTTTTCATACTAAAATTATAACACAGTAGGGTATATATGTATCAAAAGGAGTGAAAATTATGGATTATTTTACATTAAATGACGGCACAAAAGTACCTGCAATTGGTTTTGGTACATTTAAAATTAAAGAAGAAAGCGAAATGGACCTAGCCATAGAAACTGCCCTAAAGGCTGGTTACACATATTTTGATACAGCAAAATTTTATGAAAATGAAGATCTTTTAGGAAAATATTTAAAATCCTATGGCAAAAATCGTGAAGATTATCAAATAGCTACAAAAGTTTGGCCAAATGCGTATTCTTCTGACAAAGCTAAAGAATCAATCGAGGGATCTTTAAAAGATTTAGGTGTGGATTACCTTGATGTAGCACTTTTACACTGGTATGGAGATAATTTTAGAGAAGCTTGGAAAGTTCTTAATGATTACAAAAACCAAGGAATAATAAAAAGCATTGGTGTTTGCAACTTTTCTATTGACCAAATGTCAGAATTGTTGAAAGAAGGCACTTTACCAGTTCTTGACCAACTAGAAAGTCACTTGCACTTGCAAGATAAAGATACACATGAGTTTTTAAAAGAAAATAAAATTTTACACCAAGCTTGGGGCCCACTTGCTCAGGGTAAGTCAAATTTATTACATGAGGATGTTTTAGCTGACTTGGGAGAAAAATATGGAAAAACCCCAGCACAAATTGCCCTAAAATGGAATATCCAAAGAGGGGTTATGGTTTTAGTAAAATCATCACATGAAGAAAGAATTTACGAAAATATAGATTTATTTGATTTTAACCTATCTGAAGATGATATGCATGCTCTAGCTAGTCTTGATAAAAAAGAAAGATATTCTGCAGATCCAGAAGATAAAGAATGGCTAGAAAAAGCTGCTAATATGTAAACAAACACTAAAAAAACAAACTCAGTTTTGATTCTGAGTTTGTTTTTTTGTTCTTATTTATTATTTTCTTTTTGTTGCAAATAAACCTGCTGCAGCAAGTGAAAGAGTTGCATAAACTCCTGTTAGTGTAGCTACACCTGTTTTTGGGTTATCAGATTTTTTATCTTCTTTTTTGTCGGATTTACTTTCTTTTTTAGCTGCTTTTGGTGCTTTTTCACCTTTTACTTCTTTAGCTGGTTTTTTGCCATCAACTATATTTTCAGCTTGGTAGTTAAAGTTTGAAAGTCTTGTGTTAAGTACTTCTATAGCTGCATCAATTTCTTCTTGGCTTGTGTAGCTAGCGTTTAGTACTTCTTTTGCTCTATTGATTGCATCGTTGTAAAGGTCTAAATTTTCTTTTGTATCAACGATTTTGTAAGCTTCAGCTTTTTGGATAGAAGCTTCTAATTTTGCTTTTGAAACTTCTTTTTGTAATAGAGGATTGTTGATAAATTCGTCTGTTTTGTTAATTGTATAGAAGTCTACGATTTCGCCATATGGGTTCATAGTTTTAATATTAAATATATTTTTTGAGAATGTTAGAGATGAAAATAATTGGCTTCTATCATCTAAACTTCTATTTACAAACCATTGGTCTTCTCCAATTGGGTTGTAGAATTTTGATCCTGCTGATGTAGACATTGTTAAGAAAAGTGTTCCACGTGGGTTTGTTACTTCTTTTTGGTTATAATCTAGTTTTATACCATCAACTACAACTTTATTGTCTTTATAAACTCTATTGTTGTAAGTTTTTGAGAATCCATCTTTGATGCCAGCATTTTCATTTTTTGGATCTGTACCATAAGCATCTTCAAAGCTTAAGACTTGTTCACCTGCTATCATTTGGCCAGTTCTTGTATAAATGTGGTCATGGCCGTTTAGTACAATATCAATTCCATTTTCATTAAAGATTCTAACAAGTTCATGTCTTCTTTGAAGAATATCATCATCAGAGGTATGGGTTGCTGTTGAATATGGAGCGTGGTGGAATGATACAACTTTCCATGAGAAATTTTTGCCACGTTCTTTTGTAGCTTTTGCAATTGCATCTTTGATAAATGCTTCGTGTTCTTTAGAATCATTTACATTTGAGTTAATATTTAAGAAAAGTGTGTCCCCATAAGAATAATAGTAGTCTCCAGAAACGTAGAATGGAGTGCCATCTTCGTTTACTTTAGAAATTGAGCCTAACTTTGATTCGTTTGGTAGGTGGAAGTGGTCAGAAAAAACAGTGTTTCTTTGGCTGCCAGCTTTATCATCTACGTATGTTTCGTGGTTTCCAACAACAGTAGAGAATACTCTTTCTTTAAATAAATCATTATCTAAGAAATAGTCATATTCACCTTCGTAGTTTACGATTTCAACGTTATCTCCCATTGAAAGATAAAAATGAGGATCCATTTCACGAGCTTTGTCAATTGATTTTGCAAAGTCTATCTTATCTTGGTCTACTTTTGCTTGAGAGTTTTTGTAAAGTCCTTTTGAATCCCAAACACTATCTCCAGATCCTATTTGAGGGTCACCAAAGTAAGCAACTTTAAATTCGTTATTTTCTCCAAGAGCTTTGGTTTTTAGTGTGTATGTTTCTGATTTGTATGATCCTGATTGAACATAATAATTATAAGTTTTACCAGGTATGATATTTACAATAGCAGTATAAGTGCTGTATCCATTTTTATCACCAGTTTTTCTCGCTCTTGTTGGAGCATATTCTTTTCCATCAAAAACTAATTTTGATTCTGTAACATCACCTGTGGCAAACCATGTGATAGCAATTTCGTTTTCATTATTACCGTTATTTACAACGATATTTTTAATTGGAGTAGTGATTGCTTTTAGATTGTGATTTGCATATTCGCCATTTTTTTTGCCGTACTCACCATTTGTTTCTTCAAGTTTTTTTGCAACTTCTGGGTCAATATCTGTTACGTTTTTATCTTCTCCGAAAGTTTCTCTGTCAGTTTCTGTAGCTCTGTTAAATTTGTTTGTGCCGTCTTTTTCTCTTACGTTTGCTTCATTTTTAGGAAAAGTTACTTCATCATCTGTGAAATTAAAGTAATTATCTGCTGCATATGTAGTAGAAGTAAGTTCAGTTTCATAAATGTTGGCATCATCATAAACTTCTTTGCTTTCTACAATTACATTTTCATTTTCTAAAATTGCGGTATCTTCTGCTGCATATGTATTTTGAATTGGAAAAATTGCAGCACTTGCACTTGCGATAGCTAGGGCCAAAACTAATTTATTATTTTTTTTCATAAAAACCTCCATAAAATTTTTCAAAATTATTATATAAGATGAGTATTATAAAATTTATATAATATTGTAAACTTTGTGTAAAATTTTTATGCGTTTAATAAAATATATATTAATAACACTTGCTAAGATTTATCTATAAAAAAGAGTACAATAATAATATTATTTGATTTTAATAAAGGAGGATTTATGCAGAAAAAAACTTATAGTAATAAGTATTTGATTAAAAAATTCTTACCCTACTATAATCCATATAAAAATATACTTTTTGCTGACTTGTTTGCATCAGCATTGACCACAGTTTCTCAATTAGTTTTGCCACTTTTGCTATCAAATTTAACAGACTGGGCCCAATTAGGATTACTTGATGCAAGCCGTGTGGTAAAAGTAGGAATTGTATATACAGTTACAAAAATAATTGAAGTAGCTGCAAGATATTTTATGCAGTCTTTAGGCCACATAATGGGGGCAAAAATAGAACGAGATATGAGGGCAGATGTATTTAATCATTTGCTAACCATGGACACAGAATTTTTTAACGATGCCCGTATTGGTGCTTTGATGAGTAGGATTACAACAGATTTATTTGATATTACAGAATTTTCCCACCACGTGCCTGAAGAAATGTTGGTTGGAGCCATTAAATTAATTTTATCATTTGTAGTTCTTCTAACCATAAATTGGAAACTTTCTTTAATAATATATATTATAATTCCAATTATGTTTGTAGTTTCAAGCCAAAAAAGAAAGCAATTTAGACAGGCTACCATGGAAGTTAAAAGACAAATTGGGGACATCAACTCTGGTGTGGAAGATACTCTTTTAGGTATTTCTGTTGTAAAATCTTTTGCCAATGAAGATATAGAAAAATCCAAATTTCAAACAAATAATGACAAATTTGTAGACATTAAAAAAGATAGGTATTTTGATATGGCTGGATTTTTCATGATTAATGAAGCCTTTGCTGGACTTATGTATGCAATCTTGATTTTTGTTGGTGGATTTTTTGTAATTAACGGGCAAATTAGTCCTGGTGAATTAATTGCCTTTACTATGTATTTAAATATGCTAGTTACAACTATCGAAAGACTTATAAATTTCACTGATGTATTTCAAGCTGGTACTACTGGTATAGAAAGATTTACAGAAGTTATGGAGATGGATAATTCTATCTTTGATCATGAAAGTGCAAATGAGCTAACAGATGTAAAAGGTAAGATTGATTTTGAGAATGTTTACTTCAAATATCCTGAGGCTGGGGAAGATGATCCATACGTCCTAGAAAATATTAATTTTTCTGTAGATGTTGGTGAAAATATTGCCCTAGTTGGTCCATCAGGTGCTGGTAAGACTACAATTTCAAAATTAATACCTAGATTTTATGATATTTCAAAGGGCTCTATAAAAATAGATGGTGTTGATATTAAAGATTTAACACTAGATTCCCTTAGAGATAATATCGGTATTGTCCAACAAGATGTTTATTTATTTAGTGGAACAGTAAAAGAAAATATCCGCTATGGTAAGGATGATGCAAGTGATGAAGAAATTGAAAGAGCAGCAGCCCTAGCAGGCGCAACTGAATTTATAAAAGACTTGCCAATGGGCATGGATACTCATATAGGTGAACGTGGAGTGAAATTATCTGGTGGCCAAAAACAAAGAATTTCTATTGCCAGAGTATTTCTAAAAAATCCACCAATTCTTATTTTAGATGAGGCAACAAGTGCTTTAGATAATAAGAGCGAGGCAATTGTCCAAAAATCTCTTGAAACCTTATCCAAAGGGAGAACAACAATAACAATTGCCCACAGACTATCTACAATTATAAATGCAGATGAGATTTTAGTTTTAACTTATGATGGGATAGTTGAACGTGGAAATCACAAAGAACTTTTGGATAAAAAAGGAATTTACTACAATCTATATAATAGTAACAACCAGGAATTATTTGGATAAAAAGGATGGTTTTATAACCATTCTTTTTTTATTTTAAAGAAACTAAAAACTTTGATATAATTTTAGGGAATGGAGAAAAATTATGAAGTTTTTAGGAAAAATCTTACACGGACTTGCAACAGGATTAGGTACATTTTTTAATGTATTGATTAATATTATGAATGTTATAGTTGTAACCTTTGAAGGAATTAGGCAATTACTATTTATGATATTTGTATTTGGTTGTTCAACTATATTTATTTTCCCAATCATTCCTTTATTGTTACCAAAAGAAGTAATGTATTTTATTTTTGCGGTAATTTTTATACCGATTTTGGGACCAAAATTTATTTCTTTTTTAAGATACATAAACTACACCCTTACAGAATGGATGTATGATAGGGCAGATACCATGATTACCGGTCAAAAGGTTGGCTACGAAAGCATTTCTGATTATTCAAATAAATATAAATATGAGCAAGAGCAAATGCGTCGACGTCAGCGCGAAGAAGAAGCCCGTCGTCAACAAGAAGAAATGAATCGTCGTTTTGAGGAATTTGTTAGAAACTTTGGTGGTTATCAAAATTCAAGAACCTATAATCAAGGATACAATCAAGGCGGATATTCTGGATACACTGGTGTAAATAACATCGGTTTTAAGGAAAAATATGAAGAAGCTTGCGAGATACTTGGCCTTAGTGTAGATACTGATATTTACCAAGTTAAGCTAAATTATAGAAAGCTTGCCAAAAAATATCACCCAGACATAAATAAGGATCCAGGTGCAACAGAAATGTTTACTAAGGTAAATGAGGCTTATGAGTTTTTGACTGAGGAAAATATTAAAAAATATAAGCAAAGTTATTTATAGAACATAATTTTAGAAAAGGATAGAAGATGACTAATGAAAAAATTACTTCTCTGAAAGAAGCGGTAATACTTTCAGAAATTGCAGCATCAGCGGGGGCTTTGATGCTGGCAAATGGTGCTGAAATATATAGGGTAGAAGATACTGTTGAAAGAATAATCAGATCAAAGAAATCCATTAAGGATGTGGATGTATTTTCAACTTTTAATACAATTATAATTTCATTTTCTTATAAGGGCGAGATCCACACAAATATGCGTAGGGTAAGAAACCGTGGCAACAATTTATTTTATGTAGATAAGGTAAATACATTTTCAAGAAATTTTACAGCTGGAAAGTATACGCTTTACGAAGCCCTTGAAGAAATTGCCATGATAAAAAAAGAAAAAAGTATGCCAACTCCTCTTAGAGTTTTTGGAGCGACAATAGCAGCTGGGTCATATTCGATTCTGCTTGGAGGAAATATAATAGAAATTATCTCATCCTTTGCGATTGGGTATTTAGCCTTTAGATTTTCTTTATTTTTAGAAAGGAAGAAAATAAACTTTTTTGTTGTCCACTTCCTTTATGGGATGATACTTTCTCTATCAGCTCTTTTAGTAAATGAAATTACACCAGTAAGTATCAATATCCTTATCATCAGTGGTATGATGGCATTTGTACCTGGAATTATGCTTACAAATGCAGTTAGGGATTTGATGAGTGGGGATGCTTTAAGTGGTATAACAGGAACAGCTATGGCAATTTTAATATCAATTGCTCTTGCTGTTGGAGTAGCTACACCTATTTCTATATGGAGGTTATTCTAAATGTCATATTTATTACAATTTATAGCAGCAATAATGTCAACAGTTGGATTTGCCATAGTATTTTCAGCTCCGATAAAAACCCTTTTGGTTTCAGCTATAAATGGCGGCATGGGATGGATAGTATTTAAATTTGTAATAGATTCAACTGGTAGCAAATACATTGCAGTATTCCTATCAGCCTTAAGCATAACATTTGTATCAGAAATGCTTGCAAAAAAACTAAGATATCCTGCTTCAGTATTCATAATCCCAGGGATTATTAACCTAGTTCCTGGTGAGGGAATCTATAATACCATGAGCTATTTTGTAAACAATCAATCAGACTTGGCCATAGCAAGTTTTTATAGCACAATTGTTGTTGCAGGATCCATATCGTTTGGAGTTTTATTAGCCAGTTCCTTTTCAATATCACTTAAGAGTTTTAGAACAAGAAGTGTTAACCGTACCAATTATTTAAGGGGGAAAAAATGATTAAAGAAATCTATTTAGCAGGTGGATGCTTCTGGGGAGTAGAAGCATATTTTAAAGAAGTTGATGGGGTACTAGATACACAGGTCGGCTATGCAAATGGTAAAAGTGATCAAACTAATTACCAAGAAATTAAATTCACAGACCATGCAGAGACAGTAGAAATAAAATACGATGATGAAAAAATATCTTTAGAAAAACTTTTAGAATATTTATATTACATCATTGATCCATTTTCAATTGACAAGCAAGGCAATGATAGGGGTCGCCAATATAGAACAGGAATTTATTCTAAAAATGAAGATGACTTAAAAAAGGCTAAAAATTTTTTAGATAAAAAACAAGAGAAAGAAGATAAAGAAATAAAAGTCGAAGTGGAAAAACTAAAAAACTTTGTAGTTGCAGAAGACTACCACCAAGATTATCTAGAAAAAAATCCTACAGGTTACTGCCATATAAATCTTAATGATAGACCCAATATTTAATCTAATCTTTGAATAAAAATAAATATAATATATAATAAACTTACTAATATTATTAAGGAGGAAATATGAAAAGTAATTTTATTAGTAAGTTTTCTTTTACACTTGCTGCACTTTTTGCACTTACAGCTTGTGGAACTAGTGAAGCACCAACAGAAGAATCTCAAACAAATGAAACAGCTGTTGAGCAAAATGTAGAAGAAGAGAATAAAGTAGAAGAAGCTACTGAAGAAACAGAACAAACAGAAGATGTAAAAGAAGAGGCATCTGAAGAAGAAAGTGAAGTAGCTGAAGCTCCAAATTTTGAAGGAAGAACATTAAATGTAGTTGCAACAAGTGACTCATATGTTCCATTATTTGAAGAATTTACCAAAGAAACTGGTGCAGGTGTAGAATTTTTATCAATGTCAAGTGGAGAAGTTATTTCTAGAACAAAAGCTGAAGGTAAAGCTATGGCCGACCTTTGGTTCGGTGGTGGTCTTGATGCATTTATGGCAGCAAAAGATGACCAACTACTAGAACAATATCAATCAGAAATGACTGACAAACTTCCAGTAGAATACAAAGATGAAGATGGATACTACTTTTCAAAAGGACTTACAGTTGTAGGATTTGTAGTAAATAATTCTATCCTTGAAGAAAAAGGACTAGAAGCCCCAAAAACTTGGAAAGACCTAGCAGATCCAAAATACAAAGGCGAAGTTATAATGTCAAACCCAGCTATTTCTGGTACAAACTACGCAGCCCTTAAAGGACTTTTAGACCTATATGGCAAAGAAGAAGGTTGGGAATTATTCTCACAAATTAATGACAACATTGATTTCTACTCAAAAAGAGGAAAAGATCCTCAAGAAAAAACAGCTCAAGGCGAATTTGGAATTGGAATTATCCCAGTTGACCAAAAAGCATTTGATGCAGCAGAAGACTATGGTCTAACAGTAATCTATCCAGAAGATGGAATTCCTTGGGTTCCAGAAGGAGTTGCAATCTTTAAAGATAGCGAAAATGCTGACATAGCAAAAGCATTCATTGACTTTATGCTAAGCGAAAAAGCTCAAAATATGATTGCAGAAATTGATGGAAAAGATACAAACCAACTGATAGTTCCAGACATTGAAGGATTAGATTTAGGCTTACCAAAAGATAAACTAATCGAGGAAGACCTTTCAACATTTGGATCAGAAAGAGAAGAAATCTTAAACAAATTCAAAGAAATTGCTGGAGACAAAGCTAGCGAAGAATAAGATAATACCAAGGCCTAGCCTTGGTTTATTTTATATGTACATATTATGAAAAAAACAAAGACAATTAATTTTTTTGACATTTTAATACAAATTATTTTGGCATTGGCGGTAATATTTTTTATATTACTGCCCTTTGTGAGCGTATTTAAGGAAAGTTTTATTATTAATGGAAGTCTTGACTTTAGCTATTATAAAGATATTTTGGCAAATAAAAATCTTTTAGCAAATTCCTTAAAAATGGGAATACTGACTTCAATATTTTCTGTTATTTTATCAACAATGCTGGCGGTTTTTACATACCTAACTAGCAAAAAATATAGAAAAATAATTAATTTTATCCTTTTACTAACCCTTATCAGCCCGCCATTTGTAACAAGCTTAAGCTATATTACCCTATTTGGACGCCGAGGATTCATTACCCACAATTTACTCAATCTATCCATAAATCCTTACAATATGTGGGGAGTAATCTTTATGCAAACTTTATCATTTATTTCTCTAAATTGCTTAATTTTGCTGGGATATCTAAAAAATATGGAAAATGATGTAATAAATTCTGCAAGGAGCCTTGGTGCAGATACCAACTCAATAATATTGGATATATTAGTACCTCAGCTAAAAAATGGAATTTTTACAGTTTTTTTACTTAGTTTTTTTAAATCAATGTCAGATTTTGCCACACCATCTATTATTGGAGGCAAATTTAATGTCTTAGCCTTAGAATCATATTTTGAAGTAATTGCAAATGGAAATTTGTCCAAGGCCAGTGTTTTAAATGTTTTGCTATTAGTTCCAATTATTATAGTTTTTTTGATAGTAAATTTTTTAAATAAAGAAAAATCCTCAACAGCAAATCCAAATAGTCTTTCTGAAATCCATGTTCAAAGAAGGGGATTTGTATATCAATTATTTAAATTTATAGGGATTTTAATCTTGCTATTACTAGTAAGCCTTTATTTTTCAATTATCTTAAGCGCCTTTACAACTATGAAAAAAGGAACTTTGGTATTTTCTTTGGATAATTTATCCCGTGCCAAAAATTATATTAACGATGCCATGCTTAGATCTATAGGATATTCATTAATTTCAGCCCTTATTGGAACTCTGATTGGTATGCTTATTGGATATTATTTAATAATTAAAAAAAGTAAGTTTATGAAAGTAATCGATTTAATCTCAAATATGCCTTATATAATTCCAGGTACATTTTTTGGTTTAGGCTACTTACTTTATTTTAAATCTCCTCCTATTATGATTATCGGGACAAGTACAATTGTAGTTTTAAATGTACTATTTAAACAATTGCCATTTTCAAGTAGGGTGGGCAATACCGCTATGAAATCAATTGATACAGATATGATAAATTCTTTAAGAGACCTAGGTGCAAATACTTTTTATGAAATTAAGGACGGCATAATACCAAATATTAAACCATCCTTGCGTATTTCTATGATAAATTCTTTCACAACAACTATGACAACTGTTGGGTCAATTATTTTCTTAGTCTACCCAGGCAAGAAACTGCTAACTCTAGTTATGTTTGATGTTATAAATAGTGGCAGATATGGAGAAGGTTCGGTAATTGCACTTTTAATTATGGTCATATGCCTTATATTTAATGTATTAGTTAATTGGATTTTTGGAAATGGTAGCTTAAAAGAGAGGTTAGCCCATGTATTTAGAAATTAAAAATTTATCCAAGAATTATGGGTTAAATAAGGTTTTGGATAATATAAATATAAATTTAGAAAAGGGAAAATTTTTGTGCCTATTGGGACCCTCTGGTTCTGGGAAAAGCACAATCCTTCATTCAATAGGCGGCTTCGTTGATCATGAGGGAGAGATAATTTTAGATGGCGAAGACATTTCAAAGCTAGAAGCCAACCAAAGAAAAGTTTCTACTGTTTTCCAATCCCTAGGCCTATTTTCCCATATGACTGTTTTAGATAATGTGATGTACGGGCTAAAATTCAATCAAAAATCATTAAATGCCAATGAGAAAAAAGAATTAGCCTATAAAACTATTGCAATGGTTGGTCTAAAGGGATATGAAAAAAGAAAACCTGCTGCTCTTTCTGGTGGAGAAAAGCAAAGGGTTGCGCTTGCTCGAAGCCTAGTTGTAAAACCAAAATTGCTTTTGATGGATGAGCCATTTTCTGCCCTAGATCAAAAACTCAGGGAAAAGATGCAATTAGACATAAGAAAAATTCACAAAGAATTTGATTTAACAACAATCTTTGTAACCCACGATCAAAGCGAGGCTTTTAAGATGGCTGATGAAGTTATAATTCTTAGCCAAGGCAAAATCATAGATCAGGGATCGGCACAAAGAATTTATAACAACCCAGCCAATAAAAAAAGCTTAGACTTTGTAGGTCAAAAAAATATAATAGGTAATACATTTGTAAGGCCCGAGAAAGTTAAAATTTCAGATTATGGTGAAGAATTCATAATAAAAGACATCATATTCATGGGTAGCACCATAGAATTGTTTGTAGAAAATGCAAACAATAAACTAAAAGTTTTGTTATTAAACGACAATTTTGACAAAAAAATTGGTGATCCAATTAAGCTTATTTATCAAATGGAGCAGATAAAATGAAAATATTACACGTACTAACCCAACTTCCAGCCAAAACCGGCAGTGGAGTATATTTTACAAATCTTATAGATAGCCTAAATAATCTAAGCATAGAAAATGCTGCAGTTTTTGGCACAGAAGAAATTTATGATAACAAAGTAAAGGCAGACATTTTAAAGCCCATTTACTATAATACCGAATCTATGCCCTTTAGAATTTGTGGGATGAGCGATTTAATGCCATATGATTCAACAGTTTATAGCCAAATGAGCGATGCACAAATCGATATTCTTTTAGACAATTTCAGAAGAAAGCTATTAGAAATAAAAGCAGAATTTAAACCCGATATAGTCATAAGCCACCATCTGTTTTTTATAACAGATTTAGTTAGAGAGATATTCAAAGACACAAAAGTAGTAGGCATTTCCCACGGAACAGACATCAGACAAGTAAAAAAACACAACAAATTTTTAAAAAGACTAAATCACATAAAAGATTTAGATTATGTGCTAACTGTTACTGACCAAGAAGATGAAGCTATAATAAATTTACTAGATGTAGATGAGAAAAAAATCCACAACGTAGGTGGCGGATACAATGAAAAAGTATTTTATCCTCCAGAAGAAAAAATTAAGAAAAATACTATTGATATTGTCTATGCAGGAAAAATCAGCCAGTCAAAAGGTGTATTTGAACTAGTACAAACTCTACCAATACTAGAAAAAAAGTATCCAGAGATAAGGCTACATATGGTAGGAAATGCAGATTTAGAATCTTGCCACAAAATGAAAGAATTATCCAATCATTCACCAAGACTAGTAATTTGCCATGCCCTTGATCAGATGAAATTAGCAAATCTTTTAAGACATGCAGATATCTTTGTATTGCCATCATACTTTGAGGCCCTAGGATTGATTGCAATAGAGGCATTAGCTTGTCATAAATTAGTAGTAACAAGTGAAATAGAGGGTCTCTATAATCTAGTGGGAGATAAAATAAAAGAAAATCATCTAATAGAATTTACAAAACTTCCAAGAATCTATGATGTAGACAAACCAGTCAAAGAAGATATACCAGCATATGTAGAAAGACTTAGCCAAAACATAGAAAAGCAAATTAAAAGGCTAGATAAAAATTTATTTACAGATGAAGTAAACGATGAAATACAAACGTTAGCCTGGGCTAATATTGGACAAAAAATATTAAAAGTAATAAATAATTAAAAAAAGTGTTGACAAGGATAAAATACCATGGTATTATATATCTTGTCGTTAACAAGCGACAAAGAACCTGATGATTTATCCTAAAAATGGGTAGTCATCCATCAAATATATATTTGATGAGACAATAAAATAGTAATTAAACTTTAGCAATTAATTTGAGTAACCAAAAATTAGGCCTGTCCGGCCAGAAGAGGACCCTCCACGGAGTGGTCGCAGGACGGAACGGCCGAGAAAATGATTCTTATCTATATAATATAGAAAAGGATAAAAATAAATCACGCATTGATTTTAAAATCAGTGTAAATGAAAAGAGCTTGAATCAAAAAGCTTTTATGAATAAAACTAAAATCTACTATTTAAAATAGTAGCCAAATATTTTTCATGAGAGTTTGATCCTGGCTCAGGATTAACGCTGGCGGCGTGCATAACACATGCAAGTCGAACGATGAAACTCATTAGATTTCTTCGGAATGAAAATGAATGGATTAGTGGCGAACGGGTGAGTAACGCGTGAGTAACCTGCCTTACACAAGGGGATAGCCTCTGGAAACGGAGAATAATACCCTATGAAACCAGACAATCGCATGATAATCTGGTCAAAATGTTTAGTGGTGTAAGATGGACTTGCGTCTGATTAGCTAGTTGGTGAGATAACAGCTCACCAAGGCAACGATCAGTAGCCGGCTTGAGAGAGTGTACGGCCACATTGGGACTGAGACACGGCCCAGACTCCTACGGGAGGCAGCAGTGGGGAATTTTGCACAATGGGGGAAACCCTGATGCAGCGACGCCGCGTGATTTAGAAGGCCTTCGGGTTGTAAAAATCTTTTGTATAGGAAGAAAATGACAGTACTATACGAATAAGGTCCGGCTAATTACGTGCCAGCAGCCGCGGTAATACGTAAGGACCGAGCGTTGTCCGGAATCATTGGGCGTAAAGGGTACGTAGGCGGGTTTTTAAGTTAGAAGTCAAAGGCTATAGCTCAACTATAGTAAGCTTCTAAAACTGGGGACCTTGAGTAATGGAAGGGAAAGTGGAATTCCTAGTGTAGCGGTGGAATGCGCAGATATTAGGAGGAATACCGGTGGCGAAGGCGACTTTCTGGCCATTAACTGACGCTGAGGTACGAAAGCGTGGGTAGCAAACAGGATTAGATACCCTGGTAGTCCACGCCGTAAACGATGAGTGTTAGGTGTCTGGAGTAAATCTGGGTGCCGCAGCTAACGCATTAAACACTCCGCCTGGGGAGTACGCACGCAAGTGTGAAACTCAAAGGAATTGACGGGGACCCGCACAAGCAGCGGAGCATGTGGTTTAATTCGAAGCAACGCGAAGAACCTTACCAAGTCTTGACATATTTTGGAAGCACTTAGAGATAAGAGCCTATATCTTCGGATAACTGAAATACAGGTGGTGCATGGTTGTCGTCAGCTCGTGTCGTGAGATGTTGGGTTAAGTCCCATAACGAGCGCAACCCCTTTTGCTAGTTACCATCATTAAGTTGGGGACTCTAGCAATACTGCCGGTGACAAACCGGAGGAAGGTGGGGATGACGTCAAATCATCATGCCCTTTATGACTTGGGCTACACACGTGCTACAATGGCAGGTACAGAGGGCAGCAAGACAGCGATGTTAAGCAAAACTCAAAAAGCCTGTCCCAGTTCGGATTGCACTCTGCAACTCGAGTGCATGAAGTTGGAGTTGCTAGTAATCGTGGATCAGAATGCCACGGTGAATGCGTTCCCGGGTCTTGTACACACCGCCCGTCACACCATGGAAGTTGGCAATACCCGAAGCCTGTGAGCGAACCATTTAGGAAGCAGCAGTCGAAGGTAGGGTCAGTAACTGGGGTGAAGTCGTAACAAGGTAGCCGTATCGGAAGGTGCGGCTGGATCACCTCCTTTCTAAGGAAGCCCGGCCTGGTGGGTGGAAGATGCTGCATCTTTCATCCTAGACACAAGTTTGCGAAGCAAACCGTGGCTAGGACGTCTCATTAATGAGAAAAGAAAACCCACTAGCCAGGCAGAGAATGATACGTTATTCTCTATCTATTAGAAATAAATTGTTACTTAATTAATTGCATGGACCTGTAGCTCAGGTGGTTAGAGCGCACGCCTGATAAGCGTGAGGTCGGTAGTTCGAGTCTACTCAGGTCCACCAGCAAGACCTAGCCCCATTTGCAAAGCAAATGGATGGCAGGTCGGCCGTCAGGCTTTCCCAAGAGTGCGAATAAGCACGATTGGCTAGAAAGCTACGGCGTATTACTATTAGAAATTGATAAAAAAAAGGTGTAAAGTTAAACTTATACCAATAAATGAACCACTTAAACTGAAGTAAAATAGTACAAAAAAGTACTAGCGTTATTTTGCCTCTGCCATTAAAAATGACAGAATTCAAAATAATTCGAAATCAAAGATTTCGAACTCACTCAGCTTAAGCTTAAAACTAAATAGCAAACAATATTTCCAGTCAAGAAAGAAAGGGCGCAAGGTGGATGCCTTGGCACATGAAGACGAAGAAGGACGTAAGTGAACGAAAACTAGGGTAAGCTCACAACAAGCAATGACCCCTAGGTCTCCGAATGGGGAAACCCGGCTGTGGAAGACACAGTCATCCTATGGTGAATACATAGCCATAGCGAAGTAAGACCCTGCGAACTGAAACATCTAAGTAGCAGGAGGAAAAGAAAGAAAACTCGATTTTCCAAGTAGCGGCGAGCGAAAAGAAAGAAGCCCAACCCAGTAAGAAATATATTTTTTAGCAGAATCATTTGGGAAGATGAACCAAAGAAAGTGACAGTCTTGTAAGCAAAAGAAAATATATTGTGGGGGCAAGTAGCAGTGAACACGAGAAATTTGCTGTGAAGATAGGGGGCCCATCCCCTAAGGCTAAATACTAACATGTGACCGATAGCGAACAAGTACCGTGAGGGAAAGGTGAAAAGAACCCCGAAAGGGGAGTGAAATAGAACCTGAAACCTTGTGCCTACAAGCAGACAGAGGGCAACAGCCTGATGTCGTACCTTTTGTAGAATGGGCCAGCGAGTTATCATATAAAGCAAGGTTAAATCTTTAAGAGATGCAGCCAAAGCGAAAGCGAGTCTTAATAGGGCGAAAGTTAGATATGATAGACCCGAAACCGGGTGATCTATCCATGGTCAGAGTGAAGGTGAAGTAAAATTCACTGGAGGCTCGAACCGGGTGCGGTTTAAAACGCATCGGATGAACTGTGGATAGGGGCGAAAAACCAAACGAACCCGGAGATAGCTGGTTCTCCTCGAAATAGCTTTAGGGCTAGCCTATGATTAAAGATTTGCGGAGGTAGAGCACTGACTGGCCTAGGGCGGTCTACCGTACCAAAGCCTATCAAACTCCGAATGCCAAAAAATCAGATCATGGAGTCAGACTTAGAGGGATAAGCTCCTAAGTCGAAAGGGAAAGAGCCCAGACCGACAGCTAAGGTCCCAAAATCTGAATTAAGTGGAAAAGGATGTGAACCTACTAAGACAACCAGGACGTTGGCTTAGAAGCAGCCATACATTTAAAGAATGCGTAATAGCTCACTGGTCAAGTGGGTTTGCGCCGAAAATGAACGGGGCTAAAATTCAGTACCGAAGCTTCGGATTGATAGAGAATTTAAAATTGCTAGACCTAACCCAATTTATGAAATAAATTGCAGGTAGGTCAGCCGTCAGACTTTCCCAAGAGAGCAAAGCTCGATTGGCAAGAAAGTTACGGCGCTCATCAACCTAAGAAAATAATGAGAAAAAGGTAAAACTTAGACGGAAATATTAACAATACAATCAAGATAAACGAGTTATCAACTAATTAATTACGCAAAATCACAAGTAAAAGGTAAGTTGAAACTACGATTATCACCGAAAACAATCGCATATATTAATATATGTAACTGGTTAAAACGTCAAAGTATTTACCAGCAATTTTAAATACTCTATCAGTGGTAGAGGAGCATTGTATTAGGGAAGAAGCCCAAGCGAAAGCAGGCGTGGACTTAATACAAGAGAGAATGCTGGCATGAGTAGCGAGAAGGAGTGTGAGAATCACTCCCGTCGAAACCCCAAGGACTCCTGAGCAAGGCTCGTCCCCTCAGGGAAAGTCGGGACCTAAGGCGAGGCCAAAAGGCGTAGCCGATGGATAACAGGTTTATATTCCTGTACCGCTTAAAGTCGCTATTAGAGAAGTGATGACGCAAGAGGATAAGCTAAGCTGCCCGATGGAAGGCAGTCTAAGCACAAAGACTGATTAGTAGGCAAATCCGCTAATCCCAAGGTCAATGTGTGATAGGTATCGAAAACATGAGTAGAGAAGTAGCCGATTTCAAATTGCCAAGAAAAGTCACTATCAAGACCAAAGCGCCCGTACCAAAACCGACACAGGTAGGGAGGTAGAGAATACCAAGACGCGCGGAAGAACCTTTGTTAAGGAACTCGGCAAAATGTCCCCGTAACTTCGGGAGAAGGGGAGCCATAGCGATATGGCCACAGAAACCAGGCCCAAGCGACTGTTTACCAAAAACACAAGTTTCTGCAAAATCGTAAGATGAAGTATAGGAGCTGACACCTGCCCGGTGCTGGAAGGTTAAGGGGAAGGCTTAGCGAATGCGAAGGCTAGAACTTAAGCCCCAGTAAACGGCGGCCGTAACTATAACGGTCCTAAGGTAGCGAAATTCCTTGTCGGGTAAGTTCCGACCCGCACGAAAGGTGTAACGATTTGGGCACTGTCTCAACAAAGGATCCGGTGAAATTGTAGTAGTCGTGAAGATGCGACTTACCCACGCTAGGACGGAAAGACCCCGTGGAGCTTTACTGTAGGCTGATATTGGATTTTGAGATTAGATGTACAGGATAGTTGGGAGGCGATGATACGTGCACGCCAGTGTGCGCTGAGCCATCCTTGGGATACCAACCCTCTAATATCAAAATTCTAACATTGACCCTTAATCAGGGCAAAGGACATTGTCAGTTGGGCAGTTTGACTGGGGCGGTCGCCTCCTAAAAAGTAACGGAGGCGTTCAAAGGTTCGCTCAGAATGGACGGAAACCATTCGTAGAGTACAAAGGCAAAAGCGAGCTTAACTGCGAGAGATACAGCTCAAGCAGAGTAGAAATACGGACTTAGTGATCCGGTGGCACCGCATGGAAGGGCCATCGCTCAACGGATAAAAGCTACCCCGGGGATAACAGGCTTATCTCCCCCAAGAGTCCACATCGACGGGGAGGTTTGGCACCTCGATGTCGGCTCGTCTCATCCTGGGGCTGAAGTAGGTCCCAAGGGTTGGGCTGTTCGCCCATTAAAGAGGCACGCGAGCTGGGTTCAGAACGTCGTGAGACAGTTCGGTCCCTATCCAGCGTGGGCGTAAGAAATTTGCGAGGACCTGTCCTTAGTACGAGAGGACCGGGATGGACATACCACTGGTGTACCAGTTGTTCCGCCAGGAGCATAGCTGGGTAGCTAAGTATGGAATTGATAAGTACTGAAAGCATCTAAGTACGAAGCAACCCTCAAGATAAGATTTCTAAAAGTACGTAAAGAAAATACGTTAGATAGGTCCAAGGTGTAAGTGCAGTAATGCATTAAGCTAATGGATACTAAACTTTAAATCTTGACTGGAAATATTGTCTGCTATTGCTTGTCCCTAACCCCATTTTATGAAGTAAAATGGATGGTAGGTCAGCCGCCAGAATTGTTCAAGGTGCATTAAGCAGCTTGAGTAGAATTTACGGCGTGTTTTAAAGACAAGATAAAGGTTCAAACAAAAACTTAACCATTGAGGTTAGGTCATAATATAGTGACGATGGCAGTAAGGATACACCTGTTCCCATACCGAACACAGAAGTTAAGCTTACTAACGCCGATGGTACTCGGAGGGTGACCTCCCGGTAGAGTAGGAAGTCGCTAAACATCTAATACATACTAGCCACTATGGCTAGTAGAGTATTACATGGATACAAAAAATATATTAAGTATAAAAAATATATGCTTAGGTAGCTCAATGGTGGAGCACCCGGCTGTTAACCGGTAGGTTGTGGGTTCGAGTCCCACCCTGAGCGCCATAATTAGCCCCTCCGGCTTCTAGAGGAGTCGTGCCTAAGCACGAAATACCGCAGGCGGAGCCGAGGAATAATATATCGCGGGATGGAGCAGTTTGGTAGCTCGTCGGGCTCATAACCCGAAGGTCGTAGGTTCAAATCCTGCTCCCGCAACCAATTTATTTTATGGCGAAGTAGCTCAGCTGGCTAGAGCATTCGGTTCATACCCGAAGTGTCGGCGGTTCAAGTCCGTCCTTCGCTACCATTTTTATATTAGATATGGTTGACCTATTAAATTTGGCCCCATGGTCAAGCGGTTAAGACATCGCCCTCTCACGGCGGGTTCTCGGGTTCGAATCCCGATGGGGTCACCAAAAACTATACTTATAAGGCCCTATGGTCAAGCGGTTAAGACACCACCCTTTCACGGTGGTATCCCGGGTTCGAATCCCGGTAGGGTCACCACTATTATTTTTGCCTTTATATAAAAGATATAGTCTTCGTTTAACGGGGATACCACCGACGGTGGTAAGTTTTTCGGATTCATCAATAGCTTACGCTTTGATTCATCTCGAAAATGAAAAGTACTTTGTACTTTCCACCCTACAAGGGACTGGTTACAAATTCCAGAATCCGTTTTACAGATTCTTCATCTTATTTATTAGGTAAAATATGGAAGTATAGCTCAGTTGGGAGAGCATCTGCCTTACAAGCAGGGGGTCACAGGTTCGAGCCCTGTTACTTCCACCATAATGCTAGCATGGATGGCTTATAAAAGATTTTCTATTGAGAATTCTAAGATTTAAGCTAGAAAAGTTAGTGAATTTATTTACTAGGGTAAATATTACCCTAGCCCAACCCTTTACATAGGTACGCTGATGTAGCTCAATTGGCAGAGCAATTGATTTGTAATCAATAGGTTGTAGGTTCAAGTCCTATCATCAGCTCCATATAAACTTTGTTTGCTTGATAGATATAAATCTATTAGCAATCAAGGATTTATATTTTATACTTTGGCCTGGTAGTTCAGCTGGTTAGAATGCCGCCCTGTCACGGCGGAGGTCGTGAGTTCGAATCTCATCCAGGTCGCCATTTAAATTTTTATTACCAAAATTTTAGGAAAAATTGATTTTTTTTATAATAATATTATATATTTATGCGGATGTGGCTCAGTGGTAGAGCATCGCCTTGCCAAGGCGAGGGTCGCGAGTTCGAATCTCGTCATCCGCTCCACTATATCACCAGATATCCCGAACAACCGATGTTTGGTTTGGTGATTTTTTAATATGCGGGTGTAGCTCAGTGGTAGAGCCCCAGCCTTCCAAGCTGGTTGCGAGGGTTCGATTCCCTTCACCCGCTCCAATTCAATTGTAGTTTTTCATATACTATGCATCTGAAAATTTGGAGTTCTGCATAGCGAATCCGAAGAACTAAGCTAAAGAAGCATAAGCTTCTTGAGCGCACAAAAAAACTAAATTTTTGCGTCATTAGCTCAGCTGGATAGAGCGTCTGGCTACGGACCAGAAGGCCTGGGGTTCGAATCCTCAATGACGCGCCATTTTTATTATAACCCTTGTAAACACAATCTTTACGAGGGTTTATTTTTATTTTTACGAGACTTACTACGAACGATCAATGTTTGATATTGGAAAATGTTTTAATTATGTTATAATAACTATAAAGACAAAACTTTAACACAATGGTGTAATTTAATAGCTAGAACATAATTATGGAGGATAATATGAAATTAGACAGAAAGTTTGTATCTAAATATTATGAGCATGTAGAGGATTTTCCTGATTTAGACATTGATCTTTCAAAAACAATTCTTTTAATTGTTGACTATCAAAATGAGTTTTGCCTAACTGATTTTGGTGAAGCTAAAGAATTTAAAGAACAGGGCATGTGGGAATCTTGGAAACCATATTTTGATAAAATGCATGAAGTTGCCCTTCCAAATACTGAAAAAGTTCTAAATTATTTTAGAGACAATGATTTGCTAGTTTCATATGGTCTAATCGCTTGCCAAAGAGAAGATGGTAGAGATAGATCTCCAGTTCAAAAATCTGAGGGCTGGAATAATATGCTTATGCCAGTTAATTCATTTGCGGCAGAGGTGGTTGACCCTCTAAAACCAATCGATGATGAAATTGTTGTTTATAAGACAACTGATTCAGTAACAACAGGAACTAATTACCTACATCTACTAGACAATATGGATATTGAGACTGTAGTTGTATGTGGTATGGTTACTGACCAATGTGTAGCTTCAACTGTAAGAGGACTTGCTGATGCAGGCTATAATGTTATCACTGTTCATGATGCCTGTATTGCAGCATCAGAAGAACTCCACGATGCAGAACTAAAAATAATGAATGTGATTTATACTTATGTATTAAGCACTGAAGATACTTTAAAATTACTAGAAGAAAGTAAGTAAGAAAAAATTATAGGGGGCCTTTTGGCTCCTTTTTTATTGAAAAATTTTGATATAGATTAATTTCTTTATAATATCTTAACTACTAATGGAGTATCATATAGATATAATCAAATAAAAATTATAGAAAGGAATTAATTATGTCTAAAAGACCTTCAAATAAAAATTCTTCTTTGCCATATTTTCTATCAGGCCTAACGGGAGCTTTGGTAGGTGGGCTTTTAATATTTTTCTTAACAGGCGGATTAGGAGCCATGAGTAATGATTCTAATACAGAGGCGGTAGATCCTCCACAAACCCAGGCTGAACAAGCAAATGTTTCTAAAAATCAAATAGATAAAAGTATAGGAAACCTTGATGATGAAAGTGATTCTTCTATGGAATCTAAGGTTGTGAAAAAATCTATAGATAGCGTTGTTGGTATTACAACTAAATCTCAAGTAACCCAAAATACTTTTTGGGGTCCACAATCTGGATATGTTGAAGGAATCGGATCAGGATCTATTGTTAGCAGCGATGGATATATACTAACTAACTCCCATGTTATAAGTAATGGAGAAGCTAGTGAAATAAGTGTGCTTTTCAATGATGGGACAACAGCGCCTGCAAAATTAGTTTGGAATGACTCAACTCTTGACCTTGCTATTATTAAGGTAGAAAAGAAAAACCTGCCGGTAATGGAGCTAGCTGATAGTGATAAGGTTGGGGTAGGTGATAGGGTTGTAGCTATTGGAAATCCACTTGGTTTTGAACTCCAATCCACAGTAACTAGTGGAATAATCTCAGGACTTAATCGTACAGTAAGTTTTCAAACCGGGGCACAAATGGATGGTTTAATGCAAACAGATGCTGCTATAAACTCAGGAAACTCTGGTGGTGCCTTGCTAAATTCAAAGGGCCAACAAATCGGTATCAACTCTGCAAAAGCTGGTAACAGTGATGGAATTGGATTTGCAATTCCAATAAATATAGTAAAAAATGTAATCGATCAAATAATAAAAAATGGAGAATATAAGTCAGTTTATCTAGGAATAACAGGCCAATCCCTCGACTACTTCAAACAATTCCCACAAGCGAATATGGGAGCCCTTGAAGATGTAGAAGGAGTTTATGTATTTAATAACTTTGATCAAAACGGGATTTTCCAAAAAGGTGATGTAATCACTGCTGTTGATGGCAAAAAAGTTACAGATATGGCCTCACTTAGAAAAGTCCTTCTTGATTATCAAATAGGTCAAAGTGCAGAAATCACATTAATAAGAGATGGAAAAGAGCAAAAGATTAACTTTACATTTTCTATAGATTCATCAAATGTAGATGAATATAAACAAGCTAGTCCAGAAAACAAAGTAGAAAAAAATGAAGAGAATAGGGAAAGAACAAATCCATTTTATAATCTTCCATAAAAATAAAAGCTTGCTTAATTATAGCAAGCTTTTTTACTTAAAATAAATCGCCCTCGTTATAAACCATATCCCAGAATTTAAGTTCATAAAGCAAGCAGTTTTTGAAAATATCTATCAAAATATCTCTTTTTGTATCAGTCATATCCATGCCAATTTCATTAATCTCATCAACCGTACCATCTACATATGAAAGATAAACAGGATCTAGGTATCCAGTTATGAATTTGCCGTAAACATCATGATTTTTGGCATCTGGATTTACCTTATCAATGTATCTAAAAATATTTACATAACCCAAATCACAAGCCATAAGGACCATTAAGATTTCTTCATAGCCACCAATTAATGATTGAGAAATCCTATAATTTGAATAAGAAAGATTAGTAAGATTTGAAGGTCTTTTTTCAATTTCATCCACATCTATACCAAAATCACGCATAACCCCACGGTGGATGGCCATCTCATTTTCCATGCAATTATTTAAAAGATATGAAAACTTGCGGATGATGTCCTTATTATTTGTTTTTGTAATACCAATGGCAAAAATTTTGACATGGTCCCATAGGTAAATGTAGTCTTCTTCCAGGTAATATTTAAATTTGGACACTTCTAGGTCTCCATTTATCAAACCTAATACAAAAGGGTGGTTGTAAAGCTCTTGCCAAATGTCTTCAGTTTTTTCGTATAAATAGTCAATAAATTTCATAAATCCTCCAATACATAGACCATACCCGATATTACTTTAAATTTTCTATATAACTGATATAGTATAAGTAACAATTAAATATTACTTTTATATTCGGGGTGCCAAGTGCTGAGATTATACCCGCAAACCTGATAAACATAATAGTTTCGTAGGGAAATAAAAAAGCAATGACAACTCTTTTTTCCGAATATAAGAAAAAAGAGTTTTTTATTTTTTAATTGTGAATTTGGATATAATAAAGGAGAATGTTATGAAAGCAAAATTTGACGGTTATGCTAATAAATATGATGAATGGTTTATGGAAAATGAAAATATGTATTTAACAGAGCTAAATGTTGTAGAGATGGCTCTAAAGAGTGTAAATACAGAAAAATCATTATCAGTTGGTTGTGGAAGTGGACTGTTTGAAGTTTCTCTAAAAGATAGGGGAATTACAATCACAGACGGACTAGAACCATCAGAAGATATGGCTGCCATTGCTGAAAAAAGAGGTTTAAATGTAATTGTTGGCATAATTGAAGATGCAAAGCTAGAAGAAGAACACTATGACTGCATCTACTTAAATGGTTCTTCAACATATATAGAAGACTTAGAAAGTGCTTATAAAACAGTTTACAAAGCGCTAAAACCAGGCGGACACATTGTAGTAATCGATGTGCCAAAAGAAAGTTCATTTGGAATTCTTTACCAATTTGCAAGCCACGCAAAAACATTTGATTTGCCAAATTTCGATGGTATTTTACCAAAATCACCATATCCAATAGAATTAATTACATCAACAGTAATGACAACTACACCAGAAAAACGTGATATTTTAGAAAATATTGGATTTAAAGACTTCAAATATTATCAAACTCTTACAACAGATCCAGCATATTCAGATGACTATGTAGAAGAAGCGGTAGAAGGATATGATAAGGGATCATATGTTGCAATAGTAGCAGAAAAATAAGTTATAAACATAATTAATAAGCATTAAAAGGAGGCCAATTGGTCTTCTTTTTATATGTCAAGAAAAATCCTTGACACTACTTTGAATACGTTGTATAATGCATAAGTCAAGTAAAAAGCTTGACAAGGTAATTTGTTGAAAATTACAAAAAAATTAGTGGAGCATTATGGAAAAAATTGTTAAAGTGGCCGAACTATTCGACATTTATGGACCGCTACTAAATGAAAAACAACGTGATGTTATAAATTGCTATTATAACGAGGATTTATCCTTACAAGAGATTGCGGATAATAATAACAAATCCAAGCAAGCAATTTCAGATATGATGACTCGTTCAGTTGACAAATTATTTGAGTTTGAAGATGAGCTTTCTTTGCTAGAAAAAAAAGAGGGGCTCAAGGATGCTCTTATGAGTATAAGAGAGCTGATGGAAAGTTCAAATTATGAACAAGCAATTGAAAAAATAACAGAAGAAATTGAAAAAATTTAGGGAGTGATAATATGGTGTTTGAAGGCCTATCCGACAGACTCCAAGAAACCCTTGGAAAACTAACCGGAAAAGGAAAATTAACAGAAAAAGACATCGATAGTGCAATGAGAGAGATAAGACTTTCACTTCTTGAAGCTGATGTTAACTACAAAGTCGTAAAAGAATTTGTAAAAACAGTAAAAGAACGCGCACTAGGCGAAGATGTCATGCAGTCACTAAGCCCAGGTCAAATGGTAGTTAAAATCGTAAATGAAGAGCTAACCAATTTGATGGGAAAAGAAAACTCCAAACTAGATCTTAAAGGAAGCACACCACATATGGTAATGATGGTTGGGCTTCAAGGTTCTGGTAAAACCACTCACTCAGGTAAATTAGTATATAAACTTAAAAGCGAAAACAGAAATCCAATGCTAGCAGCCCTAGATATTTATAGGCCGGCAGCTATTGACCAATTAAAAGTAGTTGGTAGCAAAGCAGGAGTTCCAGTTTTTGAAGAGGGCAAACAAGACCCAGTAATTACAGCTCAAAATGCAAAAGATTTTGCAAGGGCAAATAATTATGATACAGTCATCCTAGATACAGCAGGACGTCTTCAAATAGATACTGATTTGATGGAAGAGCTAAAAGCAATCAAAGAAGCAACAAAACCTGACGAAATCCTCTTAGTAGTAGATGCTATGACAGGACAAGAAGCAGTAAATGTTGCAAAAACATTTGATGAATATCTAGACATCACCGGTGTAATACTCACCAAGCTTGACGGTGATGCCAGAGGTGGAGCAGCTCTATCCATAAGACAAGTAGTTGGTAAGCCAATAAAATTTGTTGGTGTAGGTGAAAAACTAGAAGACTTAGAACCATTTTATCCAGATAGAATGGCAAATAGAATTCTAGGAATGGGAGATGTTCTATCATTAATTGAAAAAGCAGAAGCCCAAATCGATCTTCAAAATGCCAAAGAGCTTGAAGAAAAGATGAGAAATCAAACCTATACCCTAGATGATTTTATGGAACAAATCAACCAAATCAGAAATATGGGTCCATTAGAAGACTTACTTGCAATGATACCTGGTGTAAATAACAAAATGCTAAAACAAATAAATGTAGATGACTTAGGTTTTGAAAGAATTGAAGCGCTTATAAGCTCCATGACACCAGCAGAGCGTGAAAAACCAGAAATAATCGGTAAAAGCCGCAAAGATCGTATATCAAAAGGATCTGGAGTTAATGTAAAAGAGTTAAACAAACTCTTAAAACAGTTTAAAGAACTGAAAAAAATGATGAAACAAGTTTCTAATATGCAAGGAAAAGGCAAAAAAGGAAGGGGCATGAGAATGCCAAAAATGCCTAAATTTCCTTTTTAATAGCTAGACAAACTATTAATAAATATTAAATTTGTTTCTAAAAGGTCAATATGAAAGGAAGTAAAAATGGCAGTAAAAATTAGATTAAAAAGAATGGGACAAAAGAAAAGACCATTCTACAGAGTTGTTGTAGCAGATAGCAGAAGCCCAAGAGATGGTAAATTCATCGAAGAAATCGGATATTACAATCCAGTAAGCGAACCTAAAGAATTTAAAATTGATAATGAAAGAGCAAAATATTGGGTTGGCACTGGTGCAAAACCAACATCAATCGTTGAAAAACTTTTCAATGACAATGATGTACTAGCTTAAGAATTATGAAAGAACTTGTAGAAACAATAGTAAAAGAACTTGTAGAAGAAAAAGATCAAGTAGAAATCGAAGAAAGTCGCAATGACGGTGAAGTTAATATCATAATCCATGTAGCTGAATCTGATAAGGGCAGAGTGATAGGAGTAAGAGGAAATATTATAAACTCAATCCGTACTATCGCAAGATCAGCAGCTATAAAAGAAAATGTTAAGGTTAATATAAAAATATGAGAATAACAG